>CAJWCA010000018.1 GCA_913020395.1 uncultured Cellvibrionales bacterium
GCTCGCATTCTCGCATCTGGTGTAGCACGCATGGCACAATCGCCACGCAGAGACGATATTGAACTGGCGATGGAAGAAGGCATTCTTGAGGCGGTTCCCCGGCTGGAGAAACGAACCCCTTATTTGGCGACACTGGCCAACATAGCAACGTTGTTGGGCTTGTTGGGTACCATTATTGGTTTGATCGCTGCATTTACCGCGGTAGCCAATGCAGATCCCACCGAGAAAGCGACACTGCTGTCACAAAGTATTTCGGTGGCGATGAACACCACCGCCTTCGGTTTGATCTCTGCAATTCCGCTTTTGCTCTTTCATGCCATGTTGCAAACCAAGACCACGGAGATTATCGACAGCCTGGAAATGGCGGGTGTCAAATGTCTCAATATCATGTCTCAGGCAACCTTCGCAAAATCGCGCTCAGAAGATAAGTAGCGCGAGCGGAGCTCAAAATGAAACTTCGTCGCCACAGACCGCAAGAGGCCGAGCTGGACATCACTTCATTCATGAATCTGATGATTATTCTGGTGCCCGTACTGTTAATGAGCATGGTCTTTTCTCATATTACGGTGCTTGAAATAAAGTTGCCCGATCTCGCTGCAGATAAACCCCTCAATCAGGCTGAACAACAGGCACTTGAATTGGTTATTCGAGAAGATTTTATTGACGTTAATTATCCCGCGGGCATCCGCCTCAAGAGAATTGAAAAGCTTGAAGAGGGTCATGACGTCAAACTGTTGTCGTTGGTCTTGCAGGAAGTCAAACGCAGTTTGAGAGAAAAGGGCATTACGAAGCGAGACATACTATTGTTGTCGGAACCCAATACGGACTACCAGAGCATTGTGACCGTTATGGATACTGTGCGCTCGTTCAAAGCCTTGTTGGTGACCGATGTGGTGGATGCAGAATTATTCCCCGTGATATCTCTGGGAGATGCGCCCGTGTCAGAGGAGACGCCCTCGCCGTGAAACAATCAATGCGGGCCCGCAGGTTGGCAAAAAACAACCGTCGACAAAAACTACAGAGTAAATTGAATCTGGTTTCGTTGATGGATATTTTCACGATTCTGGTGTTTTTCCTGTTGCTGAATTCTTCCGATGTGGAAGTGTTGCAAACAGATAAAAATATTAAACTGCCCGAATCCGTTGCCGAACAAAAACCTGCTACCACTTTGGTGGTGAGAGTGAGCAGTGAAAGCCTTCTGGTCGGTAATCAGCATGTCGCTCTGGTTGCGGATATTCTCAGCAATGAAGACGACTCCATTGCAGCACTCACTAAAGAGTTAGATTACTTGAGCTCGCGTTCAGAGCCCCTGACAGAAAAAGAAGTGGCCGCGGGAAGAGCCATTACTATTTTGGGGGACCAAGCCATTCCCTACCAACTGCTGAAAAAAATTATGGCAACCTGTGCCGCGGCCGATTATCGGGATATTTCTCTGGCGGTTAGCAAGGTTGAGTCAGATGATGAACCCGTCAGTTTATTGCCCGGCGATGTGGCCAGCGGGGTAGAAAGCTAAAGTGGCTACACTTGTCGCACCCAATTTATTGTTGCCCTGGGCGTCTAGTGACGGGGAAGATGCAAGCTTTAATCGCATTGTAGGCATAGCCATGGTGCTGGTAATGTTATTGGGTGTTGCGGTGCCTTTTGTGCCGGTACCGGAAATCAGCCGGGAAGAGAAAGAAGCTGTACCGCCGGAATTAGCGCGCATTATCTTGGAGAAAAAAGAGCTTCCAAAACCAGAGCCCAAGCCGAAACCCAAACCAAAAAAGATTGAAAAGAAAAAACCGAAACCCAAGAAACCTGAACCCAAAAAAGAACCACCTAAAAAAATAGTGGCGCCCGTGCCTAAAGTTGCAGCCATAGACAAAGCTAGGCAGGATGCTGCTGTGAGTGGTCTGCTACAGTTCCAAGACGATCTGCAGGATATGCGAGACAGTCTGGATGCATCAAAAGTAGCCAGTGCCAATATCACTCGGGGTGAGGCAAAAGCGAAACAACTTGACCGCTCGGTGATCAGCAGCCAAGCCAAGGCCGCCAGCGGAGGCATTAATACCGCGAAGCTGAGTCGCGACACGGGCGGCGTTGCGTTGTCGGGTCGAGAGACCACGCGGGTCGACAGTAAACTTAAAGATGCTTCGGCTATCGGCACCAAGGCACTGAAAGACAATGTGCGTGAGACTGCGGCCCGTAGCGAAGAAGACATTCGCAAAGTAATGGATAAAAACAAAGGTGCGATTTTTGCAATTTATAACCGGGCATTGCGTCGTAACCCTGCACTGGAAGGTAAGGTGACGGTGAAGTTGGTGATAGAGCCCAATGGCGCAGTGTCTGCCGTCACCTTGGTGATGACAGAGCTCAATGACAAAAAACTGGAAAGGAAACTACTCGCACGAATTCGTTTAATTCAATTCCCCGCGCGTGCAGTTTTGCGAACAACCCTGAATTACTCTTTCGATTTTCTACCTTACTAGTAGGTCGCTGAGGCCTAGCTTAACGTCGTGAGCTAGTCATTTCTGTGTATTCACCCTATAGACTGGGTCTTTTGTTTGTTCTCGACTGCGCCCGTACTCATCAAAAGTTTCAAGCGTTTCTCGATGCTGCGCTCAATTCCTGCCTGATCGAGCCCGGCCTCGACTAACATACCCTCGTGAGTGCCGTGGTCGATATAAGTATCGGGCAGGCCTAGCATGAGTAATGGCATGACAATGCCGGCTTCTGACAAATATTCACTGACTGCCGCGCCTGCACCGCCCTTAATGGCATTCTCTTCAAGGGTGACAAGCAGATCATGGCTGTTTGCCATCGACCGAATCAACTCTTCATCAAGCGGTTTAACAAAACGCATATCACAGACGGTTGCGTCTAGTGTTTCCGCTACAGCCAGTGCGGTTGCCGTGAGGGTGCCAAAACACAATATTGCTGTTTTTTGACCTTGCCGTTTTACCAGACCTTTGCCGATCGGTAATGCGGACATTGTTTTTTCGATTGTTACACCCGGGCCTGTACCGCGGGGATAACGAACTGCGGCTGCACCTTTATATTGATATGCGGTGTATAACAGCTGCCTACATTCATTCTCATCACTAGGAGCGGCAATTAACATGTTGGGTACGCAGCGCAAAAATGTCAGATCAAAACTGCCCGCATGTGTGGGGCCGTCTTCACCGACGAGGCCCGCTCTGTCGATCGCGAAAGTGACATCCAGGTTTTGAATGGTGACGTCGTGAATCAACTGGTCGTAGGCGCGCTGTAAAAACGTGGAGTAAATGGCGACGACGGGTTTCAGCCCTTCACAAGCGAGACCTGCAGCCAGGGTGACGGCGTGCTGTTCAGCAATGGCGACATCATAAAACCGGTCGGGGTACTGTTCAGAAAAATCGACCATGCCCGAGCCTTCGCACATGGCAGGTGTGATCGCCACCAGAGATTCATCCTCTGAGGCCATGTCGCACAACCAGTCGCCAAAGATTTGTTGATACTTGGGTTTTTTAACTTTCTCAACTTTTTTAACTTTCTCAGCTTTCTCAACGACAGCATCACTGGCAGGTTTGGATTCGGGTTCCAGCTTGTTGAGTGCGTGGTAACCCACCGGGTCTTCTTCTGCCGGACCAAAACCTTTGCCCTTCTGGGTAATAATGTGCAGCAACTTGGGCCCTTTGATATCCCGTAAGTTACCCAGGTCGTGTACAAGCCGCTCGATATCGTGTCCATCAATGGGGCCGATATAATAAAATCCCAGCTCCTCAAACAAGGTGCCCGGAGACACCATGCCTTTCATGTGTTCTTCAGTTTTTTGAGCAAGCTCCCAGGCTTGAGGAATTTTTGACAGTACACGTTTACTCCCCGCCCGAAGAGAGGTGTAAAACTTACTGGCCCATATTCTAGAAAAGTAGTCGGACAGGCCGCCTACATTTCGGGAGATCGACATGTTGTTATCATTGAGAATCACCAGCATGTCACTTTCAACGTGGGCTGCATGATTTAACGCTTCAAAGGCCATGCCGGCCGTCATGGCCCCATCGCCAATAACGGCAACGGTCTTTTGATCATTTCCGGCTTTTTCAGCTGCAATTGCCATCCCGAGCGCGGCACTAATGGAGGTGCTTGAGTGACCGACACCGAAGGTATCAAATTCACTTTCGCTGCGTTTTGGGAATCCTGCCAGACCCTGTGATTGGCGCATGCTGAGCATTTGTTCACGGCGGCCGGTCAAGATTTTGTGCGGGTAGGTCTGATGACCCACGTCCCAAACCAGCTTGTCTTCCGGTGTATTGTAGATGTAGTGCAAGGCAACCGTCAGTTCCAGTACTCCCAGGCCAGCCCCAAAGTGCCCCCCGGTTTGGCCCACGGTATACAGCATATATTCGCGAAGCTCGTCTGCTACTTGCGGCAGTTGCTCTTTCTCGAGCTGACGCAGGTCCGACGGACGGTCAATGCTGTCCAGGAGGGGAGTGGTAGGGCGTGTGCGGGGTATCTCGTTAAACATGGAATGGGGCTGTGTTCGCTGATAGTTGTTTTAATAATGGCAAGCGATCTATTGTAGGTGTCTATAGCCTGCTTGCCTAGCGATACTTGCGTTAGGGGCCTGTCTCAGTGGTCCCTTTGTACAATATAGGCCGAAAGCGCTCGCAGTGCGTCTGCTCGGTGATCGAAGTCTGCCAGCGCATCCAGCGCTGTTTGGTGTAGGTCCGCCGCTTTCACTTTCGCCGCGTTTAATCCGAGCAGAGAGACATAGGTCGGCTTATTGCTCGCCTGGTCTGAACCTTGGGGTTTGCCCAGTGTGGCGGTGTCGGCGGTCACATCCAGAATGTCATCCTGTACCTGAAAGGCCAGTCCAATCGCGTCTGCATAGTTTCCCAGCGCTAAAATCTGTGTGGGCGAGGCCTGTTCAGAGGCAATGGCACCCATCTGGACACTTGCCCGTATTAGTGCGCCTGTTTTATGGGCGTGCATCAGTTCCAGCTCGCCAATGCTCAGCGTTTGGTCAACGGCGTTTAAATCGATGGATTGGCCGACAACCATGCCCTCGGCACCGGAAGCTTTTGCCAGTTGCTTGATCAACCTTAGACGGGTCTGTGCCGTGAGAGTGGAGGCCTGGGTTAAGGCTTCAAAGGCCAGCGTTTGCAGAGCGTCACCGGCTAAAATGGCGGTGGCTTCATCATAGGCAATGTGACAGGTGGGCTTGCCCCGCCTCAGCTCGTCGTCATCCATTGCCGGCAGGTCGTCATGCACCAGGCTATAAGCGTGAATTGCCTCAACAGCACAAGCCACCGGGTGAATGTGATCCCTGTTTTGAAGATTCTCCGATGTTGCCAGGGCAGCAGCATAGGCCAAAATGGGGCGAACGCGTTTGCCGCCATTAAAAAGGCTGTATTTCATGGCCTCCGAAAGCCTTTTCCCGGCGACAGGGACCTTGGGCAACACGGTGAGCAGGGCGCTATCGACGTCGTCGCGGCAAACCCGAAGAAAGGCAGAGAACTCTTGGGAATTCATAGGTGTGTTTAATGGGGTGTACTAAACACCGCCGTCCGTGTCGTGAAAGGGCTGTAAAGTGATCTCTCCCTGGGATTCAATCAGGGTTTGCACGCGTTGTTCAGCCTCGCTTAGACGGCCCTGGCAATCCCGGGTAAGTTTGACGCCAGACTCAAACGCCTTCAGAGAATCTTCCAGGCTCATTTCGCCTTTTTCCAGCTCGTTGACGAGTGTTTCCAGCTCTCCAAGCGATTTCTCAAAGTCGATTGATTGTTTTTTTGCGGCCATAGTGGATCCCCGGTGGTGTTGGCGCCACCCTACCCGAGTCGCAATTGAAGCTCAAGCCCTATTAAATGCTATCGATCTGTATCAAACTGCCGTTAAACTGGACAAAGGGTACAATTGTGTGACGCTTCTCTATAATAAGGCCTTTACACAGGAATTCGATCGTTAAAAGGAGTAATCAGTGGATTTAGCAACGCTCGTAGGCTTGCTTGGCGCTCTGGCGCTAATTGTCGCATCGATGTTGATGAGTGGCGAGCTGGGTATGTTTCTCAACATACCCTCCGTCGTGATTGTGATCGGTGGCAGTACCTTTGCCGTAATGGCGAAATTTGGTCTGAGCCAATTTTTGGGAGCCTTTAAAGTCGCGGGCAAAAGTTTCATGTTCAAACTCGATGATCCTGCGGATCTTATCGACGAGATCGTGGAGCTGGCCGATGCCGCTCGCAAAGGGGGGCTGCTGTCACTGGAAGGCAAAGAGGTCGGCAATGACTTCTTGCAGAAAGGCATTCAATTACTGGTGGATGGTCACGACCCGGATGTGGTGAAAACACTACTGTCTAAAGATAAATCGTTGGCCGAAGAGCGACATACTGTTGGTGCCGATATCTTTGGTTCACTCGAGGTGATGGCACCAGCCATGGGAATGATCGGTACTCTGATTGGACTGGTGGCCATGTTGGCCAACATGGACGACCCCAAGTCGATTGGCCCCGCAATGGCCGTTGCCCTGCTGACCACGCTCTATGGCGCCATTATCGCCAACGCCATCGCCGGGCCCATCGCTTCCAAATTGAAATTGCGGGCGGGCGAAGAGGCCAACGTGAAAAGTCTGGTGATCGATGCCTTACTGGCCATTCAGGGTGGGCAAAACCCCCGTGTTATTGATTCAATGTTGCGCACCTACTTGCCCGAAGGCAAGCGGGAAGTTGCCGATGCGGCAGACGCCTAAGGTCAGTCATGAGTGACGAAGAAGAAGCTAAATGTGAATGCGAAGAGGGCCTTCCCCCCTGGATGGGCACCTTTGCTGACTTGATGTCGCTGTTAATGTGTTTCTTTGTTTTGTTGTTGTCATTTTCAGAAATGGATGCAATGAAGTTCAAGCGTTTGGCGGGGTCTATGGCGCAGGCGTTTGGCGTTCAGAACAAACTGAATGTCACCGATGTGCCCAAAGGCACGAGTATTATCGCGCAGGAATTCAGCCCCGGCACACCCGATCCCACACCCATTAATGAGATTTGGCAGCACACTGAAGATATCACCGAAATGAGTTTGGAGAGTGAGTGTGCAGAGGAGTACGACGTTGAGCAGGGCCTGGAAGACAAAGAGGCCGGCGTTGAAATAAAAGCAAAAATCAAAGAGAAGTTAGAAGAGCTCATGGCCCAAACGCTGGCGGATTCTTATGAAATTGCTGAGGCGCTAAGTGACCAGATTGATGCCGGTGAAATTGATGTGATTGCCAAGGGGCGGGAGATCATTGTCAGGATTCGTGAAAAAGGTTCATTCAAATCGGCCTCGGCGGAACTGGCTGATGACTTTTACGATGTGCTTGAAGAGATCAGAGCCGTTCTCGCGGTAAAAATAGGTAAAGTGCAGGTGCAAGGACATACCGATAACATTCCCATTCGCACCGCGCGTTTTCGTTCCAATTGGGAGCTGTCTTCCAGTCGTGCTGTGTCGGTAGCTCACGAGTTGATGCGCGGTGAAGAAATCAATGATCGTCGTTTTGAGGTGGCAGGGTTTGCGGATACAAAACCCATTACCGACAATAACAACGCTCAAAACAGAGCCATAAACCGGCGAGTTGAAATTGTGATTCGCCAGGGCCTGGACAATGAGTTAAGTGACGAAGATATTATCCTTTTACAAGAAGAGGGCCAGGACATATTACGAGAGTTAGACCTGGACCCCGAGTATCTGTTTAACCTTAATCCGGAAGAGATATTCTGATGACGGGCATAGAGGAGCGCCGCCGTTTTTTCCGAATAGACGACAGTCTGGGAGTGGCGTGGCGCCTGCTGAGTGAAGAGGAACTGCAAAGCAACGCTAGTCAGGACCAGAGGCCCATGGATGTTTATAGCCTGCTGGGAAGTCTGGAAAACAAAATTGAACACTGCCTGGGGCAATATCGCATTAAAGACCCTGCCGCAGCCGAGCTTTTTGATCTGTTAAATCAAAAGATCAACTGCGTGGTTAACCAGATGGAAGCGGAGAGCATCATTGTCCAAAAAATGGCTCATCGCCTGCAAGAGGTCAACATTAGTGCCTGTGGCTTGGGTTTTCATGTAGACTCAGAGTTAGGCCCCGGTGACAAATTACTGTTGGATTTTGTTCTGCATCCTTCGAGTGTACATATTACATGTTATGGAACAGTGATCGCCTGCGAGGCCACCACTGAGGCAGACACCTTTTACACACGGGTTGATTTCAGTAATATTACTGAAGCCGATCAGGAAATGTTAATTCAGCACCTGGTAAAACGTCAGGGCACATTAATGCGTTCCGTGAAGAACGCAAACTTTAGTTAAAAGTCATACCTCTCAAAGCTGTTGTTTTTACAATGGAGAAAGGGATGGAAGCACGAATATTGCGTTTAACCGCAGGAGGGCAGCCCATCGAATGGCTGCACTGGCAGGAAGCTGCGTGCCTGCACAGCCGCGACCGAGTGTGTTGGAGTTTGGGTGGCGTGGTGAAACGGGTCATCGGCGGTTACTCCCGGCTCACAGGTTTGCAGAGCCAGATAGAGTTACCTGCCATTATCGCCTGCCGCGGCAGCCTTCCCGCGGCCAACTCATCCATCGCCTACCGAAGACAAATGCGCCTGGGTCCGCCACTGACCAACAACGCCTTATTTGCCAGAGATAATCACCAGTGCCTCTATTGCGGCAAACCTTTTCCCACCGACAAGCTGTCACGCGATCATGTGCACCCCGTGAGCAGGGGCGGCAGAGACCGCTGGGAAAATGTAGTGGCGGCCTGCAAACGTTGCAATCAGCACAAGAGCAATTACCTCTTAAGTGAAACCAACATGGAATTATTGGCCCTGCCTTTCCGCCCCAATTTTGCCGAGTATCTAGCGCTCACAAACAGCGCCAGAATACGGGGGGACCAAATGGAATTTTTACGCCCACAATTTTCGAAAAACAATCGCATGTCTTGAGCCGCGTACCACTTTACTTTTCTTATCTAAATACCCGCCCCTTTAATGCCTCCGGCTGTCAACGCAACGTGTTGGCAGGCGTTTGTAGAGGAGTATTGTGTTCAACCATTGAAATAAACTCAGGAAGAAAACCATGAAAACCTCATTATTAATCAGTGTATTAAGTTTGTCGTTCACACTCGCTGCAGCCCAGCCTGCGTGGTCAGGCGAGGGCGCAGAGGGCAGGGAAGCAGACGGCCAGCGCCATCACAAAGGCATGCGCGGAGAAATGCACGCCCGCAAACTAGTATTGGATTACATGATAGAAGCCGGAGACATAGACCAGGCAGAAATTGACGAAATCAAAGCGCAGCGCAAAGTTGACCGGGCCGAGCTCAAAGCGTTAAAAGAAGCGGGAGACGACGAAGGCTTCAAAATCCGAAAGGCCGAACTCAAAGCGCAGCATCGCGAGCGCAAAGCAGAAATGCGCGCCTATGTAGATTCTCATGAAGACTTAAAAGAGCAACTCGCCGTCAAAAGAAGTGAAATGAAAGCAAAACGCAGGGCCCACCGCGAGCGCCACGGCAGCCCCCGAGAGGAAACCCAGGAAAGCACAGAGGAGAGCTAAAACCTCTTCAAAAGAGCTTGCACTCATCAAATATGGTGTTATAGTTACGTATAACACCATATCGATCCCAAAAAGGAGATCCCCCCAATGAGAAAAGCCATCCTGTCCGCCGCCGTAGTATTTGCGTGTATAAGCACCCCACTTTCCGCCCATGACTCTAACAGCCTATCGTTCGACAGCGACAGTTGCGAAGTATCTATAGAGCACGATGTCAGCGTAAACAGCGAGTTTGTCCGCGTATTTGACGGAGATCGCACCCTCTACAAAATGACCACCGATGGCGAATTGTGGGTTGGGGATGAAGAAATAGACCTCACAGACAAACAGAAAACCCTCGGGCAAGAGTATGTCGCCAACCTGCAGGAATTAGTACCCAAGGTCGTAACGCTAGTGTCCGATACACTGGAGATCACCGGCAAAAGCCTGGAAGCCGCATTTAATGGCATGCTCGGCGAAGACAACAAAGTTGGCACCAGCATTCAAAAGGCAATGGCCGATGCACAGGCTCGCTTTGATGAAGCCGTGACCCAAAATGGAGACGAAACAACACTCAGCAACAAAGGTTTTGACGGTATTGAAGAGGCCTTTGGTGAAGAATTCGAAGCCAGTATCGAAGAGGCTGTTCAAGACTCAATCGGTGCAATGATAATGATGGTTGGCAAGGCCATTATCATGGGTGAAGAGGGTTTTGAGGAGCGAATGGAAGACTTTGGCGATAAAATGGAACGGGATATGGAGAAAATGGCTGAAGGCATAGAGCAGCGCAGTGAACAACTCTGTACTGAGTTTGATCGCGCTCGCGATCTGGAAGATGAGCTTCAGGCAGGTATTCCACAGTTGGCGAAACTGGGTTTATTTGAAGACTAAGCTCGCATAAATTTCCGAAATACCCCCCCTCCCAAACGATGACTCTACAGTCATCGTTTTTCTTTATTCTTACAAGCCTATTTCTCCTTATTTAGTATGGATTTCATAAGCGAACTGACTTATGGTTGAACCAATGCTGGGCATATATGACCAGCTTTGAGGCGTCCGGTAGGAGACATGCTTGCATGAAGACCAGGACCCCTAAGTAAAAACAAAAGCATTTCAAGAAGATACAATATAATAATGAGGAGTATTGAATGTTGAAGGTGAAAAACTCTGGAGTCCTGTCTCTCGCAATCTCGAGCATAATGTTTCCCGCTATGTCTGTGGCACAGGATAACTCGTTCGCTGTTGAAGAGATTGTTGTGACTGCTGCAAAACGAGAGCAATCGTTACAGGATATCCCCATCGCCGTCAGTGTTACTGGCGCTGAGACCATTAAAATGGCGGCCGTTCAGGATATTAAAGACTTGCAAAGCCTGGTGCCGTCGTTGCGCGTTAGCCAATTACAAAACTCAACCAACACCAATTTTGTGATTCGTGGTTTTGGTAATGGCGCAAATAACCCAGGCATCGAGCCCTCTGTTGGCGTCTTTATTGATGGTGTCTATCGCTCGCGGTCCGCCTCATCAATATCTGACTTACCCAATCTTGAGCGAGTCGAAGTGCTGCGTGGACCACAAAGTACTCTATTTGGTAAAAATGCCTCTGCGGGCGTGATCAGTGTGGTCACCCACAAACCGGACGGTGAATCCGCCGGGCAAATCTCTGCCACCGTGGGTAATTACGGACAGGTCATATTGAAAGCACAGGCTGAAGGAGCAATATCCGAGAATGTGGCCTTCGACATCTCGGGAAGTGATAATAGTAGCGATGGTTACTTTGATAACCTGAATACGGGCAATACACTCAACAACCGAAATCGACAGTCGATTCGTGGTCAATTGGTGATTACGCCAAATGATAACAGTGAGGTTAGGATCATTGCCGATTACGACACCATTGACGAGGAATGCTGCGGCGTTGTGAACCTAGTTGAGGGTTCGCTTGGTGCTTTTGCAATCCCATTCTCAGGTGGTGCCATTGTTCCCAACGATCCAAAAGCTCTGGAAGGTTATTACAATGTCGACCCAACCAACCAAATTGATAACTCCGGAATATCAATGCAGGTTGATGTAGATTTTGATTCCTTCGTTTTAACATCGATTACATCGCTCAGAAAAGCGGATTCCTTTTCAAATATTGACTCGGATTTTACAAGTTCAGCGATCATCACTAACCCTATTAATACCGAGATAGATACTTTCACACAAGAGATTCGTCTCACGTCGAATGGTGGAGAAGCGGTAGACTGGATGGTTGGAGGGTTCTTCTTTGATGAGTCCATTGATTATACAAATGATTTACCCTTCGGCAGTAATTATCGAAACTATCTGGATGCGCTGACTTTAGCCCTGGGTGCACCAAATGCAATTGGTGGTATTGAGGCGGCTCTGGGTTTGCCAGTGGGTGGCACCTTTGGCCAACTTGGCCAAGGCGTGACAGAAGAGGCAACACTTGATAACCAGGCGCTGTCAATATTTGGTCAGTTGGACTGGAATATCAATGATCGCCTGACTGCGACTTTGGGCCTGAACTACACTCAAGACGAAAAAGAATCTACGCTTAGGCAAACACGGGGTGACGCATTCTCTGCGATAGATTTTGTCGAGCTTGGTGGCGGTCTTATTTTTCAGCAGCTTGTTGGAATGGGATTACCTGCTGATATCGCCGCGGCTCAAGCCGCAGCGCTGAGTGGAACAGAAGCTAACCCACTGTTGCCACTACAGGCTTTGCAGTTCTTACCACCTCTAGTCGACTATCCCAATGCGGTGGAAGACGGCAAAAGCGATGATACCGAGTTAACGTATACCTTGCGCTTGTCCTACGATGTGAATGCGGATATCAGTGTTTACGGCGGAATTTCCACCGGCTTTAAAGCGTCCTCTTGGAATTTGAGCCGAGATGCGAAACCTACTAGCGATGATATGCCTGCAATTATTGCCGCTGGTTTGGCTGTTCCTAATCTAACTACTGGTACACGTTTGGCAACTCCAGAAGAGGCCCAGGTTATTGAATTTGGCCTCAAGGCTAGTTTCGAGCGTGGTTCATTCAATGTGGCAATATTTGATCAGGAGATCAAAGGATTCCAGTCCAACATATTTGGCGGATCGGGTTTCAACCTTGCTAACGCAGGGCTGCAATCAACACGAGGTGTTGAGTTTGATTTGGTTTACTATCCAACAGACTCATTGCAGCTTGGTCTTGCCGGTACTTTCCTAGACCCTCTGTATGACGACTTTCAGGGAGCGACAGGTGTAGATGGCCCTACCGACTTGAGCGGCGAAGAGCCAGCAGGTATTCACCAGACTAGTTTGTCTGCCTCAGCGACTTACCGCTTTACCGTTGGCGCTTTCGATGCATTTATTCGGGGTGACTACCAGTACGATGACGAAATTCCAACTAATGACAATCTGTTGGCATCTATCTCGTCGCGTGAAGTTAAGAACCTCAATTTGAGCGCTGGTTTTACTAGTGAGAATGGTTTCAGTGTTTCAATCTGGGGGCGTAATGTCACTGATCAGGAAACCTTGATCACTGGGTTTCCATCTGTTGCGCAAGCCGGTAGTTTTAGCGGCTACCGTACTGTTCCACGTACCTATGGTTTGACGGTTGCTAAAGATTTTTAAGTAACTACCAATCCTTCTGCTGCATTCTTGCTTGCAGTAACGTAAAAAGCCGGCGTAGGAATTAATTCCGCGCCGGCTTTTTTGTATTGGTGTTTAGTGCCCAAGCAAGTTCCAGAAACAAATAACTCTATTGCGTCCATCGTGTTTGGCTTGATACAGAGCTTGGTCAGCTTCATGGATAAGCTCTTCTAAGGGGCGCTTATCTTTGGTCGCAGATAAACCAAAACTGGCGGAGACCTTAAACGTTTCTGAATCAGAATTAAAAGACTGTTGGTTAAGTGCCTCGCACAAACGTAGTGAAACTTGATGGGCAGTATCCTTTAGAGTGTCCGGGAATATTATGCAGAATTCCTCTCCTCCCCAGCGAGCAATGGTGTCTCCTGCACGCAAGTTGCGGTTGAGTAACTGCGCTGTGCTTTCCAACACTTCATCACCAACCGCGTGACCAAATCGATCGTTAACTTTTTTAAAATGGTCGAGGTCAAGCAAAGCAATAACAAGGCTGTTTCCTGAGCGATCCGCACGCTGGAGTTCTTTGTGTGCGCACACTTCCAGTGCTCTACGGTTGGCCACTTTTGTCAGGGTGTCAATATGCGCAAGGGCGTCTAACTGTTTGTTTTTTTCTTCCAGCTCTGAGGTTCGCTCAATCACTTTTGATTCCAGTTCTGCGTTGAGACTAACCAATTTCTCCGCCATTTCCTCTGCGTGATCGAGTGCCCTTTTATAGCGGGTAGACATGAATACGGTTTGCGACACCATGAAAAACACCCAGGCCAGAGAGGTTGCAGATAGTGCGGTGTCGCTTCCATAAATATGGAAGCGCATAATATCAAAGGTGAAAGCTGCACAGATCAAGCTCAAGCCGAACACGGTAATCTTGAGTTTTGCGTCTCCGGTTCGCAAACCCATTGCCAGGTAGATAGTGATCAGAGCTGCATTAATGGCATTGGCGGGGCGATAGATATCGCCAAATTTCTGTATGACGATCAAAGGGGTGAAAGCCAACAAAAGGAAAGCGATGAGGCTCAAACTCAAGGGAGCAAACAATTGCCACCTGGGAATCAGGCGAGGGTAACTCACACGGAAATAACTGGGGCCAAGCGCGGTGCCAGCCAAAAACATAACCCAGCCCCAGATTGCATCAAAGTAAACAGTGAGCAGGGGAAAAAAATCATAGAGCACATAAGAGGTGGCGAGATTTCGCGAAGCCACTAGAAAGGACACTGTCGCTAATAATAATCTACTCCAGTCCTCTACTTTGACCATCCAGAGGGACAAATTGATGAGACCAAAAACTATGAGCACCGTAATTAGGATCAGTGCAACCAACTTTCCTTGTTGCAAGTCTTCATTGATAAAATCCAGCGGGGCAATAACGGGTGCTCGAACGAGCCCGCCATTTTGTCCGTAGGTGTTACTAACCTCAATCTGCAGCCGGAACTGATTGCCAATATCGGGCAGTGCCATTGCGTCGGAACGCATCAGGGCGGCTCTTGAATCCAGGGTGTTAACTGCACCACTGTCCCACAAAACGATTTTTTTATTGTCCTGGCTAATAACCGAAATTCTTCGCGCGGAGTTGAACCGTGGCAAAAATAAACCAAGCTGCCCTAAGGACTGTTCAGGTAGTGTAATGTCTAGATAGTAGAGACCAAAACCAAAGGGAGACAGTGCCGGCTCGCTTGGCATGTTCCGCCATAAGCCTGGGACCGGGGTGAGGCCTGCGTAGGTTCTATCCGAGTCTCTGTCTTTGTAGTGAAGTTTCCAGTCGGCGACAAGAGCCAGTGAACGTCCGTCCCAGCAGCTCAGGTCGGCATGGCCTGCTTCAAACGTGGGGCCAGACCCAGACTCAACACATTCAGCGAATACGCTGTTTGAGCCGACGATCACCAACAGAGCCATTATTATTTGATTGATTATCGCCCCTGGGCAATGAAATGCATTAACTGACATAGTGTGAATTGCGTTCCCGGCTCTGAATTCGGCGCTAGTGCTTATTCAAGGATAACGTAAATGTGTAATAAAGACATAAAATGGGTATTTGCGGTCATTTTTAGCATAAGCCGAGGTGGCGTGAGTGATGTACTTGTTGGCTATACTTATTGCAGGCTAAGCCGTAAACTGGGCCGTTCTTCTGTATTTTGATCGCAATCCGACGCCTGTCGGCCACTAGAGGTATTGTATGGATCTTGTTGTATTTGATCTCGATGGCACTTTACTCAATAAACAACAACGTATATCTGATTTCACCCGGGACACCCTCACGATGCTCAGTCGCGCCGGCATAGCTTATACCGTCGCAACCGGCCGTACATTCCACGCGGCTGAATCTTGTATCGAAGGGGTTGAATTCAATCTGCCCCATGTCTATAAAAATGGCGTATTGGTTTGGCAGCCTGAAACCTCCCACTACAGCCATAAAAATTTATTGTCCGGTGAGGAAATTGACGCCGTGTTGGGCGCCTTTGCAGAGCAGGCCATTACCCCCTTTGTATTTACCCTTGAGAGTGCTGGCAAACATACCGTATTCCACTCGCCGGTTCAGACTGATGGCTGCAGGGCATTGTTGAAGGAGCTGACGGAAAACCGGGGTGTTACAGCCTTGCCTCTATCGTCCTTGCCTGAAGGCAGCTGCATTACCAACATTAGTTCTCTGTGCGATAAAAAGGCCGCAGCGGCGATTAATCAAGAGCTGGGCAATCATTCGCACTTAATGGCTTACATGGGAGAGTCTCTCTATAACAAAGACTTTGCGTGGATCGATATTCACCACAGTGCGGCCAGTAAGGGCGGCGCTCTGGAGATGTTGAAGGAGCCCTTGGGTGTGGAGAGATTTATCTGTTTTGGCGACAGCGATAATGATCTTAGTATGTTTGAGATAGCCGACGAAGCTTACGCGCCCGCCAATGCCCTGACAGAAGTTAAAGATCTGGCGACTGAGGTTATTGAGCACCATAACGATGATGGTATAGCGCGCTTTCTACGTGAGCGTTTTTCACTGAGTTGATTGATTGACTGCGATAAGGCCTTTTATGAAATATCTACACACCATGATCCGGGTATTGGATTTAGACAAATCTCTCGATTTTTATTGTAATAAGTTAGGCCTGAAAGTCACACAGCGAAAAGATATTGAGGCGGGTCGCTTTAGTTTGCTTTTTCTGGGGCTTGATGAAAGCGGCCCACAAATTGAGCTGACTCACAATTGGGATACCACAGAACCGTATTCGGTCGGGCGAAACTTTGGCCATTTGGCCTTTCAGGTTGAAAATATTTATGAGCTTTGTGAGCGCCTGCAAGAGGGAGGCGTTACTATCTTGAGGCCACCAAGAGATGGCTATATGGCCTTTGTTCGCTGCCCGGATAATGTATCGATTGAGTTGCTGCAACAGGGGGAGGCACTGCCACCTTGTGAGCCCTGGGCGTCAATGGAAAATACCGGCGAGTGGTAGGTCCCGCCGGTATAACACAGCAAGGCCGGTTTATTTTTTGTCGCTGTGACGGCGGGGTGGTCGGTTTGATTTCATATAACTCTCAAAAATCTCGACTTGCTCATCGGTGAGCACCGCGCCCAGTTCGGTGCGGTGTTGTTCTCGTAAACCCTTGGCACCTTCGCGTCTCGCTTCATGGTGTTTTTTCATTAGCGCTTGTAGAGCACTTCGTTTTTCATCACTGAGTTGAAGTTGTTCAAAAAGCGCAGTGAAGTCCGGTTTCGGAGGCTTTCCCTCACCTCTTTGACCTTCGGCCAGCGCCAGGCCCGTGAGGCTGCTCATCAGCACGGCCAGTGTGAGTTGTCGCAGGAATGTAGACAGTGTTTTCATTGGGTGTTCCTGTATGTTGGTGAATGTAGGAACGAGTTTATTCCCCAACTAAGGAAGTAATAGGGAAGAAATATGCAGAGTGCTTATGCCGGTGGCTCGAATTTATAACCTGCACCGTACACGGAATAGATCACCTCGGTGTCATTCAGCAGCACTTGAAGTTTCTTGCGCAATTTTTTCACATGGCTATCTATCGTACGATCGCTAACAACTCGATAGTCATTATAAACCTGAGACATAATCTGATCTCTGGAGTAGATCCGGCCGGGTTCCTTATAAAGTAAAGAAAACAGTTGGAATTCTACTAAGGTCAAATCGCAATCCTGTCCGTCGACCGTCACTTTCAAGGCGGGTAAGTCAACCTTGAGTCGTTCAGTGGCTGGCTGTTGATCAGGAGCGGTATGCACTCGCCGTAATACAGCCTTCACCCTGGCGACAACTTCACGAGGGCTGTAGGGTTTACAAATATAATCGTCGGCACCGAGTTCCAAACCCAGAAGGCGGTCAATCTCCTCAATCTTGGCCGTCACCATCATAATGGGCAGATCGGAAAACTGCCTGACCTCCTTACAAATCTCCAGTCCATCTTTACCGGGTAACATCAAATCTAGCAGCATCAGTGTGGGCGGCTTTTGCCTGACCCGTTCCACAACTTGAGAGCCTTCATACAGAATTTCGACCGAATAGGCTGAGGCGAGTAAGTAGTCCCGCAAGAGCTCGGCCAGATCAGGTTCATCTTCTACAATGAGTATGTGTGGAACCGTTGATGTATCGATTGTGTTTACGCTCCGTTTTCTGGCTGGTTATCCGCTTGGCTTTTCAGGTTTATATGAATGCAAACACCCCCCAAGGGGGACGCTGTCGCCACTATTTTCCCATGGTGGGCTTTGACAATGTTCTCACACAAGGATAGCCCGAGCCCGGCTCCGCCGCTGGCACGGTTGCGAGACTTGTCAACGCGATACAAACGTTCGAACAGGCGCTTCAGATCGGGCTCGGAGACGCCTGGTGCGCTGTCACTGAAGCTCAGCTCAAAATGTCCGGCCTGGCCTCGTAGTGCAATCTGCAATTCCCCGGGTGCGTCGGTATAACGCAGGGTGTTGGTCAGCAGGTTGTTAAACAGTTGTGTCAGGCGATCGGCATCGGCAAACAACGTTCCGTCTTGTGAAGTGTTCACGTCGACAGTCAGGCGGATCCCTTTTTCCTGGAAGGCGTGTTCATAATCCTCAATACAAGATTTCAGCAGTGTATCCAGCGCCAGATTTTCTTTGCGGTAATTTAACGCACCCATATCTGCCAGGGACAATTGATAGAGGTCATCAACCAACTTGCCTAGATGGCAAACCTGGTTGTTGAGAGAACCCAGAACAGCTGAATCCGGGTTTCGAATCCCGTCTATCACCGCTTCAATCTGACCCTTTAACACCGCCAAGGGGGTTCTGAGTTCGTGGGATATGTCGGCGATCCAGCGTTTACGGCTGGATTCATTGGCTTCAAGGGTCTCGGCTAAGCTGTTGAAATGTTCGGTTAGCTGCCCTAGTTCATCGCGACTACTGACCGTTGTGCGAGTGCCGAAGTGTCCGGCCGTAAGAGCCCGGGTGGCAAGAAGCAGGGCTTTGACCGGGCGAACGAAGTGGCCTGCCAATGGCAGCGATACCAATAGGGCTAATAAAAGCACCAGGGCGCTGATCAACATCAAGCTTTGGTTTTGCTGGGCAACAAAACCCAGATCCTGCCGCTCTTTAAGCACTTGGGATTGGGTGATGACAAGTCGTCCTAGCAAGATATTCCCTGCCTCAATATCCAGCACTCCCAGCTTGTCGGATGTCTCTTTACTTGAACTCGTCAGAGATACGGCTGGATTGCCTATGATTCGCCTATTGTTTTGATCAAACAGAACGAGCCGCCGGGCGAAGCTGTCTTGTTGTTCTGCTTCAGGTGGCCTGGAGCCTGGAGGCGGTGGGCGCGAGTGTTCGTGCCGTCTCGGAGGAGGCGGGCCAGCTTGTCTTCGTTCTCCTGCCTTGGGCGGTGGTGGTCTTCCCTCCCGATCTCTTGGGTGGGCAGGGGCTCTAAATAAGCTGGGGTCGAGATTCTCCTGTAACAATGAACCCCAACGGCGCCGGTTTTCGCGCAGAAAATCCCAGCTGCCTTCTTCAGTATAGGACTCTGCCAAAGCCTGCTGAAGGGCTTGGAGCTCCTCAAGCTCCCGAGCATTAACATAGTCTGTAAATCCTTTGCCAAAACTCCAGTGAATAAAAATAGACATACCTGCCACCGTGACGGCAGTTGTCATTACTAAGGCGAGGGCAAGTTTGAGCCGAATGCTGTTCATCGTTCTATTATGACAACTCAGCAGGTCGATGCGATGTTTTTTGAGCGTTTCCTCATTGTTTGCAAATTTAGGGCGCATTTACGCATCGAGCTCGGTGGGCCGCGTTTTGCTTCAGGCAGGTACGATGGTGCCAGTAAGGCATCAGGACTCCGGTTGATTTCACATTGAGCTAAAGGGACCCTATACTCAGTCATCAGCTAAATTTATATCCACAACAGGAAGCGGAGCGATGGCAAAACGACACGAGAATATTTTAGGTACAGTGGGCAATACCCCCGTTGTACGAATTAACAAATTGGCCCCTAAGGGCGTGAATTTGTTTGCAAAAATTGAAGCGTTCAACCCAATGGGCTCGGTTAAAGACCGTTTGGCTCTGGGTGTAATTGAAGATGCAGAGCGCAGCGGTGCCTTGAAGCCCGGGCAAACCGTTGTCGAGGCAACCAGTGGTAATACCGGCATCGGCTTGGCGATGGTCTGCGCGCAAAAAGGCTATCCCCTAGTCATTACTATGGCAGAGTCCTTTAGTGTTGAAAGAAGAAAGCTCATGCGTTTTCTCGGTGCAAAGGTGGTGCTTACTCCGGCCGCTCAAAAGGGCACCGGCATGGTAGCCAAGGCGGAGGAATTGGCAGAACAGCACGGCTGGTGGCAGTCGAAGCAATTTGAAAACCCGGCCAATGCAGAAATGCATGAGCGGACAACGGCGGTAGAAATCCTGGAAGACTTTTCCGATATCTCTCTGGATTACTGGGTAAGTGGTTATGGTACAGGGGGCACGTTTAACGGCGTATCCCGAGTGTTAAAAGAAAAAACGCCCAATACCAAAATCATGATCTGTGAGCCAGAGAATGCGCAGCTGCTCTCAAGCGGCATTGCCCAGGAACAAAATGCCAGCCACCCGAGTTTCAATCCACACCCCATGCAAGGTTGGACCCCCGACTTTATACCCAAATTGGTACAAGAAGCACTGGATAAGAAACATGCCGACGCCTACATAACCGTAGAGGGCGCAGTTGCCATCCAGTGTGCGAAGGATCTGGCGCAGCAGGAGGGCATTTTTGTAGGCATCTCGGCGGGCGCAACCCTGGCCGGCGCACTGAAAGTGGCAGAGACGGCGCCGGAAGGCTCCAATATTTTGTGTATGCTGCCCGACACGGGTGAGCGCTACCTCAGCACGCCCTTGTTTGAAGGTGTGGGCATTGACATGGATGAAAACGAAACGGCCCTGTCTCAGTCTACGCCGGGCTATCAGTTTTAATCGAATAGGAAGAAAATCTTGAATAAAGTGTGCCCGGTGATAGAGGGTTTTGCGACGTTTGTATTGCTGATGGTTTTAGCCCTGTTAACCTCTGCGTCAGCAGTGGCCCAATCTGTCACCGTGCGTTCCAGTTTAATGGAAGATAGTACTGGTCTGGTGTATATCGGTTGCGAGATACGGGGGGAAGACCTCCAGGCTGCCCTGGAGCAACTCAAGGCACACCTTGGAGAAGCGCAATTTCAGCGCTTCCGAGCGGGTCAATCACAGCGAGACGGAGACGCCTTCCATGTGACGTTAATCAACCCGTTTGAACTGAAAGACCTGGGCGCTAAGTCGCCCTATATTGGCCTGCCCTTTACCTTTGAATTGCAGGGCCTGGGCTCTGCGGCAAACCAGAGTGCTCGTACGTTTTATGTTGTCGCAAAGTCCGCCAAAGCGGCGGCATTCCGGGCTAAACGGGGGCTCAAGAAGGTTGATTTCCACGCCACACTGGGTTTTTCGCCTGAAGATGTCTTTGGTGTAAGCAAGGGGGCCGATACGCTGTTATCAAACACAAGCCCTCCTTGAAGAGTTGGCGACGATAGTCCATTTGGCCCACAAGAGGCTCACTTGGGCGTAGTCGTCCGTCAGGTTCTTGAACTTTGAGGCCCGTTTCACTATTGTGGCCTGCGTCCTGTGATCGCTCAACATTTATACAGGTCGTCACAGGCGGCCGATAACTATTGATCTTGGCAACCCATTTATTACTGACTAATAACATCCAACATCATCTGGAGACTCTTGATGCGCGCTGCTTTTATCCCCATTTTAGCCATTTTAGCCATTTGGACCAGCTTGGCCGGTGCAGGGCAAACCACCGTAGAATCTATTTCCGACGAATACCAGCAGGCGCTCTTTGAGCGCTACCCGGAGCTGGGCACCAGCTATGGGCTGCCAGACGCAAGACACGATGCACTCTATGACAACTCTCTGGCTGCGATCACGAAATGGCAACAGCGGGAAGACCAGTGGCTCCAGCAGCTCAATACTTTGGGTATGCCCAAAGACATCGGCAGTCGGGACTGGATCAGTTTTGGCATCCTGCACGAAGAGCTGAGCAACTCGGTGGCAACACGTATTTGCCGCAGTGAGCTCTGGTCGGCAAGTACAACAACCGCTTGGTATAACGACTTGCCTTCGGTGTTTGAAATCCAGCCTGTTGAGACTGCGGAACAACGCGCTCAGGCTCTGACTCGTCTGGGTGCTGTGGCGGAATACATCGATACAGAAATCGCCAACCTCAAGTTAGGACTCCGCTCGGGTTACAGCGCGCCCAGAGTTTCCGTTGAGGCCGTTCCGGCAGGCGTGCGAGGGCTTCTTGAGGACAATACACCTTTTTTGAGCCCAGGTACCCGCGCGAAAGATGCCGCCTTTAACAAGCAGGTAAAAAAGCTGTTTGACCGGGAGATAGCACCGGCGATAGAGCGTTTCGCGGACTTTTTAGACCGTGAGTACCTGCCGAAGACCCGTACCGAAATTGCCCTGACCGGCAACAAAGACGGAGCCGCTTGTTACCCCACGCTGGTACGCAGTTTTGCAACCGTTGGTCCGGCAGCCGACAAAATCCACCAGTTGGGGCTGGAGCAAATTGCTGGCATACGCTCAGAAATGCAGGCAATCATCGACGAGCATTTTCCCAGTGAAACCATTGAATCATTGATGAAGAACCTCAATGCCAAACCTGAATACACGTTTACAAGCCGGGATGAAGTGCTGGACTATGCTTTGGGTTCACTCGAGGCGTCCAAGGCGGCCATGACTCAGGCTTTTGGCACGCTGCCCAAGGCGGATATGCTCATAAAACCCTACCCTGCATACCGGGAAGCGAGTGGCTCGGGTGAGTACCACTCTTCATCTGTCGACGGTACACGCCCAGGCATCTATTACATTGCGGTGGTCGACCCAACACATCGCTCTCGAGCCGGGCAGCAGTCCGTGTTATATCACGAAGGGTATCCCGGTCATCACCTGCAAGGCGCCATCGCACTTGAACTGGGCGATCGAGTTCACCCCTTGGCCAGTTATCTCTGGAACTCGGGTTTTGGTGAGGGTTGGGCCTTGTACTCCGAGCGTTTGGCGAGTGAATTGGGTTTATACAGCGGACCTCTGGACAAAATTGGCTTGTTGTCAGACCAGGCTGCTCGCGCTGCGCGCCTAGTGATCGATACGGGTTTGCACACCAAGGGCTGGAGCCGCGAACAGGCCGTGAACTACATGCTTGCCAACACCGCGTGGGCACCGGTAGATGTAGAGTACGAAATCAATCGGTATATCTCATGGCCCGGTCAGGCCAACTCCTACATGTTGGGCATGTTAGAGATTCGTCGTTTGCGCACACTGGCAGAGCAGCGTCTTGGCGCCAGCTTTGACTTGCGGGCGTTTCACGACCGAGTTTTAGGCAGTGGCAGTATTACTCTGCCAATGCTGGAAGGGTCCATCAATGCATGGATCGTTGAGCAGTCAAGAACTTTGGCTCAGCCTGCGGCTGAGTCAGCGGGAGATCAATCCTAAAGCTTTGGAACGTGAGAAGTATTTAAGGGCGAGCAGTCTTTGCAGGTGTTCGCCCTTAAAGGTTTAAACTTTGAATCGATTGGTCAGGTCAGTTAAAGACGCAGACAGGCCATTGAGTTCTGAAGAGGCGCGGTCAATCTCCAGGCCGCCCTCGGCAACCGCTGTTCCCAGTCCCTTAAATTGACCCACTTGTCCCATGACTGTTGTCACCTCTTGTTTGGCATCTCCGGCCAACTTGGCAACCTGATGGGACTCACTGCTCAAATTCATAATGGTCTGCTGAATACTGGAAAGGCTTTCAACCGTTTTTTGGGCCAGCTCCACCGAGTGTTGGGCCAGCTCCTGATTGGATGACATTGTTTCAACCGAGGCCGTAATCGATGACACGATAGAGGCCAGCATAGAGTTTATCTCCTGGGTTGACTGATGGGTGCGTGTTGCCAGCGTTCTCACTTCATCGGCAACAACCGCAAAACCTCGCCCTGATTCTCCTGCGCGTGCAGCTTCAATAGCCGCGTTGAGTGCCAACAAATTGGTTTGGTCAGCAATTTCAGCAATAGTACCAACCACGTTGGATACTTGATCGCCCGAACTGCGCAGTTTCAACAACATTCCGGCTGTGGCCTCAATATCATTGGCCAAGGTGGCAATACTGTCAGAGGTTTGTTCAACTTCCTTGGCGCCACTTTGAACTTCAGCGGCGCCCCGCTGGGCCACATCTGCGGCAGAGCTTGATAAGGCAGCACTTTGTTCAATTTGCGCTTCCAGGTGTTGCATGACATCCACCAGGCGATCGATGTCGGTATTGAGTTGGTTAACGCTGGCCTCTGAGGAGCCCGTCGCATTTTTCAGAGTGCCAATTGAGTGGCTAATGCCACCAATAGCTTGGGAGACGTCGGCCATGCCACCCCGGAACAGTGACAGCAGCTGGTTAACACTGCGGGCTGCCTGACCGACTTCATCGGCAGATGTTTCCGGGAGTTGCCGAGTTAAGTCGCGACTATCGGCGACAAAAACAAGATCGGTGGCCAGATCATTAATGGGTGCAGAGATGTGCCGGCGGGAAAATACATACGCAAAAATAGAGACGATACCGATGATCAGTACGAGTAACTGTACCAGCATCTGTGAGCGGGAAAGGTCTTTGATAATTTGATCAGAACTGTTTTCCGCCTGACTTGAAATGGCGATTTTGACGTCACTTAAACTGGACTGCGCCGCAGCAGAGTGTCTGGATAAAACGGCCAGTTCTGCCCTGGCGCCGTCCCAGTCGGTCTCGCTAGCTGACATAACGTTATACAAAGCGTTGAGGCTCTTATAAAAATCATTCACTCGAGATTCAAGATCTCGGCCGCCATTACTATTGCCTAGAGAGCTAATGGCCCTGTCCAGTTGTGGCGTAACATCCTGACGCTGATTCTGGAATTGTTCGGTACTGGTGGTTGTGCCATAGAGAGAATAGGCCGCTATTTCCAATTGGTTGAGGCCGCGCTGCACCTTTTCGGTCTGCGCCAATTGCGGCAGAGTCATATCAACGAAAACAGAAGCTCTCTTGCGAACGTCGCTGCTGGTACCGGTGAGGACAACGGCGGCAATAATGCTGATTATCAGTATGCAGGCGTAGCCGGCAAAGATTTTTGCACTGATCGACCTCATGAGGTGCGCTTCTCCTTTTACATCGTTGATTGTCGGTTTTGATAGTAGCAGGGCCGGTGAGCCCGCACAAAAAAACGTGCATAAGGTGCTTATCGGCGCGGGACCGAGAAAATTGAGCACTATACGCTGGTGCTGCAATGGTAAGTCTCTTGATTATAGGAGGGCTTTGGGATTGGGCCAGTCTGCTCGACCGTTGTTTTAGCTCAGGTTCACAATCAGCGCAACGCGTGATTGTGAACCTGGTAAGAGAGAAGAGTGAGTGGGCTTATGCCTTTGTGTCAGGCCCTACTCATATCGCAGAGAGCGAATGGGGGTGGTACGAGCGATCTTAGTCGCGTGTATCGCAACGATCCCCCAGGCAGTGGCTATGCCAACCACACTGGCCAATAACATGACAGGCAGTACGATGTTGATGCGCTCTGAGAAAAAGTCGAGATAAATGTTTGAGGCAAAATAGGCAAGGGGAATTGCCACCAGCAAGGACCACAATACCGGAATAGAGAATTGCCAGATCAGCAGCCATACAATCTGGCCGGTTCTTGCGCCCAGTACCTTTCGAATACCAATCTCTTTGGTGCGCCTCTCGGCGAGGAATGCGGCGAGACCAAACAAACCTATGAGAGCAAGTGATAGGGCAACTACAGAGAATCCAGCCAATACATTTGTGGTTTGTTGGAAGATGAAGAATATCTCGCCAAAGACCTCATCCAAAAAACGGCGTTGGATGGGGTAGTCAGGAATAACGCGATTCCAGACTACATCAATGGACTGTAGTGTTTCATTGACTTTAGTTGGGTCGATTAAAATAGATCCGATTCTGTGGAAACCCTTGTTCATGAAAAACATAATGGGTTTGATCTTATTGTGAAGACCCAGAAAGTTCTGGTTAGGCACTACACCAACAATGGTGTACTGAATGTCTTCATTGTCGTCTTCGCCGACCACAAATGTGTCATAGAAAGATTTCCCAATGGCGCCTTCGCCAGACTCAAACCCCAGTCGTTCAAGTGCCAGTTCATTGACAATAACGTTGGTTTGGCGCGGGCCGTCTTTGTCAAAATCATTAGCAATATCGCGGCTGAAGTTTCTTCCTGCTAACAGAGGAATTGAATAGGCCTCGAGAAAATCAAAATCTATCGAAATGCGGTTAAGGGCAGTCTTAACGGTGTTGTCGCCTTTTATTGGCGTTACATCAGCATGGCTGTTGTTTTGCTCAAAGGGTACCTGATTGGAAAAGGTAACTGTTTGAACACCCGGCAGGGCCGTCAGTTCCTGGCGAAGTGTGTCGTGGCGTTGAGAAATTTCGTCTATACCGACACGTTCAATAACAACAATTTGATCTTTCGAAAATATTTTGCTTGAGGATTCAACATTTTTATTCTGAAAGAAAACAACAAGCACAATGGCTAACATGAAAATTGAAATGGCAAACTGCACACCAATCATAATGTTGCGAAAGCGATTGCCGCCCGCACTCTTAAAAATAGAGTTCTTTAAGCTGTCGATCGGGCTAGCCTTGGTGATCAGGTAGGCAGGATATGCCCCTGCCAAAACGCCGACCATTACGGTTGTCAGTGTCAACCAGGGAAGAATCGCGAGATAGTCCAATGAGAGCGCCTTTCCCGTCGCCTGATTGAACAGAGGAATAAGCACTTCCAGGCTGGCAATGCTAATAAACATGGCGAGTGTGGCGATCGTGAGACTTTCGGTCAAAAACTGCGTTAACAGTTGCGAGCGTTCCGCACCAAAGGTTTTACGCAGGCCAACTTCCTGAGTTCTTCCCAGGCTTTGAGCTGTTGCAAGGTTGGTGTAGTTAACGCAGGCAATGATCAATACGAGCAGGCCCAGTATTTTAATGGACTCGATCATTGGCAGGCCGATAACTTCCCAAATCACAGTGTTGGATTCAACTAGCGGTCTGACGGTTAAACCAGAGAAGAACTCCTTCCGCTCTTTGGTATAGTGGCGTTCATATACGCTGTTGAGTTGGTCCTGAAGCCAGGCTTGGTCTTTATCTGCAGGCGCTAACATGTATGTCAGATTGCCGAGTGAAACGTTGTCCCATTCACCTTCAAAGGGGTAGTCTTCAATCGCTTTTAATGCGGCAAAAGGCGCAACCATCTCCAGCTTGGTTTCGCCGAGTATAAATGAGTTGAAATGTGTGTCAGCGGGCAAGTCTTTGATTACCGCGCCTACATACATTGAGTTTTTATGATCGAAATACAGTGTTTCACCCAGCACATCTGTTCGGCCAAAGTACTTTATTGCGCTTGATTCTGTCAGCAGCAAAGACTGTGGGTCTTCGAGTACGGTTGCATCACCGTGGAGATAGTCGAAATTAAAGATCTGAGTTAATTCACTGTCGGCGAAGCGCAGCCCTTGATAGTAGCTATCGTTTCCGCGCGTGACCAAATACTCGCGACGAACTGTGCGAACAACACTCTCGAGCTCTTCAATGTCGGCTTTAACGATAGGGCCAAGTGCACTTTGAACGCCGTCGGTGCCCGATACTCCGATGTTGGCATCAGGGCTAAACTCTGCGCCCACCGTGTAGGTGCGGTCGCGGTTCTTAAACATGCTGTCGTGATTATTTTCATAACTACCCAGTATGTTCCCCATCAGGTAGACTGTCAGACCAATGGCCAGGCCAAATACATTAATCGCTGCATAGAGCCTGTTTTTTTGCAGGTTTCGAATTGCCAGTTTTATGTAACTTGAAA
>CAJWCA010000019.1 GCA_913020395.1 uncultured Cellvibrionales bacterium
AAAACGATCTGCGATAGTGATAATAAAAATAAACGATTATAATAACAAAGGTGAGAGTCAGGTTTTGCATGATAATGTCATTCCGTCGTCCCCCCAAGAGTGTAAAATGTTCAGTTAACTACGGCATGCGCTGCCTCCTGCGCGCGTGCTTGTTTGTTATCGCCTGCTCACAGGCCGTGGCACAAGATCAAACGGCCTTCTCAATACCCCAAGCTACACTCGAGCGCTCACTCATTGAGTTTGTTAAACAATCCGGAACAGGCGTGCTGGTTAATCAGGGCGTTGATACCACCGTACTACTGCCCGCGGTTAACGGAACGTTTTCTCCTGAAGCGGCACTGAATGCCCTACTTGCCAACGCCTCTCTCATTGCCCAAAGAATTGATAATGGCTCCTTTGTCATTAGCCAGCGCACACTCGCACCAACATTTACTGAAAACTATACAACGATCGAAGAAGTGATTGTCACTGGCACCAATATTAATCGGGGTTTGCACAGAATGGTCAGCCCCGTCACGATGATAGACAAGAACGACCTGCAGCACCTCGGTTCACCCTCCATGATCGATCTGATCGCCACATTAAGCTCTATGTCAGGAACTGAAAATCAGAGCAATCAATTTCACAACGTTAACAATGCGGGCACGGCTAATGTCAATTTGAGAGGGCTGGGAGTCAGTCGAACACTGGTATTACTCAACGGCAAACGCATGGTGCAATCTGCACTGCCCCACAACGATGGTCAGGCCTTTGTCGACATCAACACCATTCCCGCGTTAGCACTGGAGCGCATCGACATTTTGAAGAATGGAGCCAGTGCGACCTATGGCTCTGATGCCGTTGCCGGTGTTGTAAATTTTATTACCCGACGGGAAGTCTCGGGTTTTGAAACCGCTATTAGTGGAAAACATATTGACGAAAGTGATGGCGAATGGAACGCAGGGTTTATAACGGGCGGAGACATTGCCGGTGGTCAGTGGATGGCAAGCATGAACTACAACCGCCGCAATGAACTGCGCAACCGTGACCGTGAAGATGTGATTGCACCAAAGATTGACATTCCCGCCTTTCAACGCAGCATTTACGGAATATCCTCCGTCGGTAACCCGGGTTCATTTATCCCTGTTAGTGCTGAAGTGGCTATGGATGGCATCACCGCACTAGAGGCTGCAAATGCCGCGCAAGGCGGAAACAACTATGTTCGAGACCCCCAGTGTGAGCAGGCGGGTGGATTTGTTTTTGAAAATGCCCGGTGCGGGTTTAACTACGTTGAACACGACAATCTGGTTGAAACAGAAGACCGGTGGCAATGGTTCACCTCGTGGTACCGCCCACTTGGGCCCAGCTCGGAGCTGTACGCTGAACTCAACTACTCCTATTTGGAACTAGAGGAGTGGAAAACCTCTCCCAGCTTTCCACCGGTCAACGAAGTTGATGTCGCACGTTTTGTACCCGCTTATCATCCCGGCCTTATCGATTTTCTTGAACGCAACCCTGAATTGCTTGAAAACGATGGCGACACACCCAATTTTTCCGGCGGCGCCTTGTTTGTCGGCCGCCCGATGGGAGCGTCAGGCACCGCAGACAGTGGTTGGCGATCTCACAATACTCTACGCATTGTGACCGGCTTGCGAGGTGTACTTCCGCAAGGCATGGACTACAACTTGTCTCTTGCGCTAGCACAAAACACTGCAAAAACTCGCACACCCGACGTATTGATCGACCGCTGGGAAAAGGCCCTCTCGGGTTTTGGTGGTGAAAATTGCACGGGTTCTACCGCGGGTGAAAATCAATGCCTGTTTTACAATCCCTTTGCTTCGGCCTCTCTAACTGGCGACGGCAATGATCCCTCGCTTGCCAACAACAACGACTTACTGGCCTGGTTGAAAGAAGATGTGATCCAGCAAAATACCTCCAATCTATTGGTTGCCGACATGGGGTTCTCGGGCCGCTTTACAATGCCAATGGGCATTCCCGTCGATTACGCCTTTGGCTTGCAATACCGCAGTGAGCGTTTAAAGATTCGTTTTGACGACTTGTCAGACGTTAATATCAATCCGGGCCACTCCACTGCCCCCGGGGAGCTGCCCGGTATTTTTATTTTTTTCCGTGGGGGTCAGGAAGATCAGGTGCAGCAGGATGTCTTTGCCTGGTTCACCGAACTGGCAACCCCTGTTCGTGACAATTTAACGCTGCAACTGGCTCTGCGTTACGAAAGTTACGGCGGGAATATTGGTGAAAGTGTCGACCCCCGCATTGCTCTAAACTGGAGCCTGAGCCCAACAATAAACCTGAACCTTTCAGCGGGCACAACATTCAGGGCACCCTCTCTGAATCAAACCAGCCTCGACACCACCCACCTCGAACTCATTGGTGCGGAGTTTGCTTTCAAAGCCGTGGACCGGGTTGGCAATGAAACACTTTTGCCCGAGACCTCAATTAGCACCAGTGTGAGCGTACTTTGGGACCCTAATGAATTTTGGACATTGGAACTGGACTATTGGAACTACCACCTGCAAGACGTGATTGTACAGGAGAGCGCCAATGCACTGGTCAATACGGTGTTCTCTAACCCTGACTCAGAACGCCTCTCACAAATTATTTTTGACGGCAGCGGTAACATCTCCCGAATAATAAGCCACTATGTCAACGGTCCCAATATCAACGTAGACGGAATCGATTTCAGTGGTCAGTATCTGCAACGTTTACCCAGCGGCCGCCTGTCGGTGGGTTGGGACATCGCCTGGCTGCACCGTTATGATGTGGGCAAGAGCGCCCTCTCCCCCGCGTTTTCAGCGGCCGGAAAGATGAATACCGGCACGTTTGTAAAATCACTACCTCGGTGGCGTGGCAATCTCTATATAAATTACGCTCACAAAGCGTTTAATGCACGTATAGCCTTAAACGCCATCAGTGCCTACGTTGATGATGGTTTGAATATTCTGGATAAAACCGCTTTCCAAGCCTTCATTACTGAAGAACGGGTAAATCGACACTACTCTTTGGATACACACGTTTCCTGGCAATGGCCCTCCGCTCAAACTCGAATGTCCCTGTCAGTGTTGAATGTGACCGACAGGAATCCCCCTCCTGCACGATTAGACATGCGTTTTGATACCACCTTGCACAATGCCTTCGGACGAATGGTGAAAGTGACTTTACAGCACAAGTTGTAAAATTTTTGTCCCCGTTTATCTCACTGGGCCGTCTTCCCCTGTAATACCAAAAAAAGATGGGAGATAGGCAATGAAGAGAGCGACTTTATACAAAACACCCCTGGCCCTGGCAATGGGCGCACTGGCGTCCACCGGCGCCCTTGCTCAGGATAGCGATACAAGCGCCCGAAAAGGCACCGCACACCTGATGTTAGAAGAAATACAAGTCACCGCTAGAAAGCGAAGCAACGCTGAAGCGATACAGGATGTGCCCCTCGCTATTACCGCGTATGGCGGCGAACAGCTGGACGCCATGTTTGTGAAAAAAATTGAAGACCTGAGTTATGCAGCACCCAACGTGCAGTTGGAAGCGGTGGGAACCTTTCCAGGTGTGCAGAACTTCTCTATTCGCGGTCAGGGCATTAACAGTTCAATTCCCTCTGTAGACCCCACGGTTGGTACCTTTGTTGACGGCGTATATCTAGGAGTCACTTACGGCGTTGTGGTCGACATGTTCGATATGGAAGCCGTTGAAATGTTACGAGGCCCTCAAGGGTTGCTGTTCGGCCGTAATGTGACCGGGGGTGCCGTTGTGATGAGAAGTGCACGCCCCGACGGAGAATTTGATTTCCGCGCCCGCACACAGGTCACTGACCACGATCAGTACAATTTTGCCGGTGTGATTGAAGGTGCTTTGATTGAAGACAAACTGGCCGCCAAACTGGTCATCTATCACGACAATGACGATGGTTATTTTGACAATGATACTACTGGCCCAACCGAGGGCGCTGTTTATTTTGAGCCTGCAAACAATGACAAGATAGGTGCATTGGAAACTACGTTTGTACGTCCATCGTTTGTTCTCCAGGCCAGCGAAGAGCTGGAGTTGGTGTTAATTGCAGAGTCTGGTGAGACAAAGGGCGACGGGGCTCCCTGGACGGCTGCGAGCTTACAGCGAGACGGTTCTTTGGAAGAGTTCACAACCACCATGGATGAAGCCGGCGAAACCGACATGTCCTGGGACCAGGTCACCCTCGAATCGAATCTCGATGTGGAACTGGGTGGCGGTGTGATCACTAACATTCTGGGTTGGCGCCAAGTTGATGCCTTCTCTATCGCCGACGTTGACGGTCGGGTGACCTCAATCTTCACCGTTCCCGGTCACACAAAACAAGATCAAATTAGTAACGAACTACGGTTCGCGGGCACCTTTATGGATGGCGCTCTGGACCTGACGACCGGACTATATTACTTCGAGCAGGATATTGAATATCGCGAAGCCCGTTACATCTTCGGCGGCTCAGTTCAGCGTGCTTTAGGCGGCGATATGGACCACTCCACCTGGGGTGTATTCCTGAACAACGACTACCACGTCTCTGACGCGCTGACCGTAACGGCTGGCTTGCGTTACACCAAAGAAAAGAAAGACGCTCAGGTGATTACCGGTGCCTGTGCTGACGTCATTGACTTTAACTGTAGCTTCCTCGACCTCAACGATGAATGGTCCAATGTAACACCGAAACTCGGCTTTCAATACGCCCTCAATGAAGACGCCAATGTCTACGCATTCTGGACAAAAGGTTTCCGCAGCGGTGGCGTCAATTTCCGTAATGCCAAACCCGAAGTGATTGAACCCGGTCCAACCAAAGAAGAAGCGCAGCAGAGTTTTGAAGTGGGCTTTAAATCAGACCTGATGGACGGTGCATTGCGTTTGAACATGGCTTACTTCTACAACACTGTGGACGACATGCAGCGTGAACTTAACCAGGGAGACCCCGACGTTATTGTACTGCAGGGAACCATCAATGCTGGCGACGTAACCATTCAAGGTGTGGAACTGGATTTTGTTGCGATGCTTAGTGAAAACCTGGTGATCAACGGCTCTGTTGGCTACATCGACGGTCGTTACACCAAAGTCGATCCGGTCTATGACCCTTTGTTGGGAACCGACCTGCCACGTTTGTCGCCTTGGACAGCTAATCTGGCAGCCAGTTACGATATTGATTTGGGCGATGCGGGATTTCTGACTCTGCGAGGCAGTTATAGCTTTCGTGATGCAGCGGCTTACAACGACTCTAACACTGAGTATTTTGAACAGCAGCATGAGGCCAGTGCCAGCATTAACTACAACTCATTGGATGAACATTGGAAGGTATCGCTCTACGGCAAGAACCTGAATGACGAAGCTCGCTGGGGCAACTTGACTTCGATTGCTGGATTATGGACCGCAGGCCCGATGCAGAAAGGGCGTACTGTAGGTCTGGAAGTAGAGTACCGCTACTAAAAACAGCTAACTCTTTAAACCTAAAACCTCGCGGACCCGGCACTCTCTAACTGTGTCGGAGCCGCTGAGGTACCACCCTGCAACATCAGCCCTGTTTTAGCGTGAGCTTCACAGAATCGTTAGTTAACTAAGGTGGTGCCGCCATCAACAGGGAGGATTTGGCCCGTGATGAATGCGCCGGCCGGGCTTGCCAGCATGATGGCCACACCGGCGATGTCGCTGGGCTCACCCCAACGTTTCATAGGGATAGTTTCTACTTCTGCGTCGAAGGCTTCCTGGTCGCTGCTCAGGAATTCCGTCATCTTTGAGTAGAAACGCCCGGGAGCGATGGCATTAACACGGATGAAATCGGAAGCAAGCTCGGTTGCCAATACACGTGTGAGCTGGTGAATGGCTGACTTTGATGTGGCGTAACTAAAGTTATCGAGGCCGTTGCCAACAATACCAGCAATAGAGCCCACATTAATAACGGCGCTATAGTTGTCGGCGGTCGCGTTTTTCTTCAGTAGAGGTGTCAGTGCCTGGGTAAGGAAAAATGGACTTTTAACGTTCAGATCCATGACTTTATCCCAGCCTTTTTCGGGAAACTGACCAAATTCGGCGCCCCAGGCTGTGCCGGCATTATTCACCAATACATCAATGTGATCTTCACGGCTGCTTAAGGTTTGAACCAGCTGGGTGATCCCCTCCGCAGTGGCCACATCACAGGGCAATGCCACGCAGTCACCGTATTGAGAGAGTTCTTCGGCGGCAGCTTCACAGGCTTCTGCGCGACGGGCAGAAATATAAACCCGTGCGGCGCCTGCCTCCAGGAACCCTCTAGCCATGAAATAGCCCAAACCGCGTGAACCACCGGTGATGACACAGGTTTTACCCTGCATGGAAAATAATGAATTAAACATGGACTGCTCCTGATTGTCGTTGAGGCTAGACTAGCAAAGACGGTAAAAGAAAGGATGTTTATTCCAGTGATGATGGATTATCACTGGGCGTAATGCCATTTTAACCACCCCCGAGCTCCACGGTATTCACCCGATTTCTCCACCGATATTAACCTCGCGAATACCCCCTTATAAGCAGAAAAAACTTCCGCGGCGTAAAGCTGACTGCTAGTGTCGGGAGCTTAACTCCCGCAGAGGGGTTTGGGGTCTCGTACTCCTGTCATAAAGAATAAAAACCAATCCACGTTATTAAGAGATTCCTATAATGACCCAGCTGCACAGCCCCAACCATGTTTATGCCCGCCAGATGCTCGACGAACTCAACACCGATGGCTATGCGAGCCTGGTGGAATTATTCACACTGGCCTGCGAAACCTATGCCGATCGGCCCGCGTTTAACTGCCTGGGTCAAACTATGACCTTTGCAGAGCTCGATAAATACACTCGGGATTTCGCCGCTTATCTACTGGGAGACTGCGGCCTGGTGGCCGGAGACAGGCTGGCAGTGCAGCTGCCTAACCTTAATCAATACCCTGTGGTTGCATGGGGCGCCATCAGGGCGGGTGTTATTCTTGTAAATACCAACCCTCTCTACACCGAGCGTGAGCTTGTACATCAGTTTAATGATTCCGGAGCCAAGGCATTGGTGGTGCTTTCGGATCTGTTGCCTGTGGTGGAAAAGATACTACCGCAAACCGGTATTGAGAAAGTGGTCGTCACCCACGCGATGGACATGATTCAGGCGCAAGCTGCCCCCGAATCAGCCATTTCAAATTTAATCACTCTGCCCGAAGCTTTGAACTCTGGTGAGCAAGCCTCATTCACGCCCCCCACTTTAACGATGCAAAGTATTTTGGTTCTGCAATACACCGGCGGTACCACCGGTGTCGCCAAAGGTGCTGTACTGACCCATGGAAACTTTTTTTCCTGTAGCAAGCAGGTAGAGAAGTCGGCGGATATTTTTGAAAATGGCAATGAAATCTTCATTGCTCCCCTGCCGCTCTATCACGTTTATGGATTTAATACGTATCTGATGGGAATGATTTTTCGCGGCGGCCAATCCGTATTGATTCCCAACCCCAGGGACCTCGATGGTATGATCCAAACCATTAAACATTTCAAGTTTACTGGTTTTGCCGGCATCAATACGTTGTTTGTGAGCATGCTCAATCACCCAAATATTAATGAAGTGGATTTCAGTGCCCTTAAGTTTACAGTCTCCGGTGGTGCGGCCCTCGTTATGGACGTTGCCTCGCAGTGGGAGACACTGACAGGTTGTCGCATTTGTGAAGGTTATGGTTTGTCAGAATCTTCAGCCACGGTATCCTTCAACCGTCCCAACTTCCAGCAGCTGGGCACCATTGGTGAACCCACCATTGGCACTCAGGTTAAACTGGTAGATGATGCCGGGGTTGAAGTGCCCCAGGGGCAGGAAGGAGAATTACTCGCCAGGGGCCCGCAAATGCTGCAAGCCTATTGGAACCGCCCAGAGGCCACCGCCGAAGCCATCGATGAAGAAGGTTGGTTCAAAACCGGCGACATTGCCGTGCAACAGGAAGACGGTTATCTCCGAATTGTCGATCGTAAAAAAGACATGATTATCGTGTCAGGTTTTAATGTTTACCCCAATGAAATTGAGGATGTCGCAGGCGGTCACCCCAACATTTTGGAATGTGCAGCTGTGGGTGTGATGGACGACAAAAGTGGTGAAGCCGTCAAACTGTTTGCCGTGTCAAATGACCCTCAACTGGATAGTAAAACGATCCGAGACTACTGTCGTCAGCATCTGACCGGTTATAAGGTGCCAAAACATGTGGAATTTCTGGAAGAATTGCCAAAATCCAACGTCGGTAAAATATTACGTAGAGAACTAAGGGAATAACGCTGCCAGGGTCGATGGCCCTAATATCGATTGCCCTTTGAAAGTGCAATACACCACAAGACTCCTATACTTGCGTGTATGGAGACCCAGAACGACATATTCATTAGTTATGCTCACATCGACAACCAGCCTCTGGTCACCAACACAGAGGGCTGGGTGTCGCAGTTTCACCATGCCCTGGAAGTTCGAGTCGACCAGCTATTGGGGAAAAAGTCCTCAATCTGGCGAGATTTGAAACTCACTGGCAATGACTGCTTTGATGACACCATTATCGATCAACTTCCCAATGTTAGCGTTTTAGTCTCTGTTCTCTCTCCTCGCTATGTGCATTCCGATTGGTGTGTTCGGGAGCTTGATGAATTTTGTCTGGCGTCAGAGGAGTCGGGAGGTCTTCGAATGGGCGACAAAGCCAGGATATTCAAGGTTTTGAAAACCCCGGTGCCCGTTCCCGAACACCCCAAAAACATACAAAATGTGCTCGGATATGAGTTCTTTACTATCGACGCAGATACTGGCCGCGCCAGGGAACTCAATAAGGTATTTGGCGGCGAGGCTGAGCGTGCCTTCTGGTTAAAGCTGGACGATTTGGCCCAGGATCTCTGCCAATTGCTGCTGCAAATAGATGATAAAGGTACATCGCCCCTAGCGATGAAAACATCTAGTGATGCCGTTTTTCTTGCCTGCGCCAGCGTCGACATTAAGGCACAGCACGAGTCGATAAAACGTGATCTACTGGGGCAAAACCTTAGGGTGCTTCCCGACCAAGCGCTTCCCAATAACGAAAATGAGTTGCGTGCCTGCCTTAAAGAAACCTTGGCCCAATGCCGGATGTCCGTTCATCCCATCGGAAAATCCTATGAACTTGTGCCCGGTCTCGACAACTGTTCTTTGATGGAGTTGGAAAACGAACTCGCGATGGAGAGGGAGTCGATGGGAGATTTTACCCGACTCGTTTGGATTCCACCTGGGCTACAACCTGAGGACACACGCCAAATACAACTGATCGAAAAACTGCGAACCGACCCGGGTATTCATTTTGGTGGCGATCTGTTGGAAACACCACTCGAAGACTTAAAAACGCAAATCCACGAAGTCTTAAGTCTAGAAGTCGCACCCGAAAAAACAACAGCGCCAGCCTCGATCGCGCCCCCTGCCCCTCTGGCATCCGGCACCCCGCCGTCTACTCAGTCACCTCCTCAAGTGATAGAGCAATCTCAAGAGGATGAGTTTAAAAGTATCTATCTCATTTGCGATCAAAAAGACCTCGATAATATTAACACTCTGGCTGATCAGCTATTTGAGCTGGGATACGAAGTGATATTGCCGGCATTTGATGGCGACGAAGCCGATATACGTGAAGATCATGAAGACAATTTGTGTCGCGCTGATGCGGTTCTTATTTACTACGCCAATGCCAATGATCTGTGGCTGCGCAGGAAACTGCGAGAGATACGTAAAACCACAGGCATGGACCGAGCCAGCCCGCTGGACATAAAAGCCATTCTTGTCGCACCACCCAACAGCACTCAGAAGCAGTGGTTGAGGACACATGAAGCACTCGTATTTTATCAAAAGGATGAATTCAGCCCTGAACTGCTCGATCCATTTCTTGCTGAATTGAGGCGATAATCGGGACTGAGAATGGCGGCAAAACAACTAAGCTCCAATCCGTTTCGCGGACTTCGCCCCTTCGGGATAGAAGAAGATCACCTGTTTTTTGGCCGGGAGAAAATCGTTGATCAATTGCTAATACGGCTGCGAAAAACGCGTTTCCTCAGCATCATTGGCAGTTCGGGGTGTGGTAAATCTTCCCTGGTCCAAGCCGGCATGATCCCCTCCCTCTACAGCGGCTACATGGCAACGGCAGGTTCTTCATGGAGAGTTGCCATCATGCGACCCGGCGCCGACCCCATAGCTAATCTTGCCAGTGCATTAACCCACCCCGCCATTCTGGGTCAAGCCAAGGGTCTGGAGGACACCAGTCAGGTTCTGACCGAAGCGACGCTATTACGAAGTCATTCGGGTCTTGTGGAATGCGCCCGACAGGCAAAACTCCCTGAAGGGGAAAACCTACTGGTGATTGTGGATCAATTTGAAGAACTTTTTCGATTCAGAAAAACCCAGAACCCACTCCAGGCAAAAGAAGACGCTGTGGCCTTCGTTAAACGATTGATCTATGCCGCTAAACAAAATGAGCTTCCGATTTACATTGCCATCACCATGCGCTCGGATTTTATCGGCGAGTGCAACGAATACCCGGGCTTGTCTGAGGCTATTAATGAAGGCCAATTTTTGGTGCCACGCATGACACGAACCGAATTGCGCAAAGCCATACTTGGCCCAGTCAAGGTGGGTGGCGCTGAGATTTCCCCCAGACTGCTGGTTAAACTACTCAACGATGTGGGAGACAACCCCGACAGGCTACCCATTCTTCAACATGCCTTGATGCGTACGTGGGACTACTGCGAGGCAGATAAACCCATCGACATTCAAGAGTATGACGCTATTGGTGCAATGGATCATGCGCTTTCCACACACGCAGAAGAGGCTTTTGCTGAACTGCTCACAAGCCGGGAAAAAACTATCTGCGAAAAGGTGTTTGTGGCACTGACCGATACCCTCACCGACAGCCGGGGAGTCCGTCACCCCTGCTCTATCGCAGAACTGTGCGCAATAGCAGAAGCCAGTGAGACCGAAGTGACTCGAGTCATTGAGATATTCAGAAAACCCGGTCGCTCCTTTCTGATGCCCACCGTTGATACAACACTCGACGAATCAACCATTATAGATCTGTCCCATGAAAGTTTGATGAGAGTGTGGGACCGTTTGATTCAGTGGACGCGAAAAGAAAACACCTCCGCTCGCATCTACCGTCGTGTTGCGCGTGCCGCCACCCACTATCGAGACGGCAGCGCAGGGCTGTGGCGAGACCCCGAATTACAAATTGCCTTGAACTGGCGTGAGTTGAACCACCCTACAGCAACCTGGGCTGCTCGTTATGCACCCGCATTCGACCTATCGATGGACTTTATTGATAAAAGTAGAATTGAACGTGACAATATTATTGAAGAAAAACGCAGGGTTAGGAAGAAACGCCTTCAAACCGCCTGGGGTGTTTCACTAATATTACTCGTATTTGCCGTCTACGCCCTGATGCAACAGCAACGCGCCGAACAGGAGCAACACCGAGCCGAACAAAATTTTCATTTAGCCGTTCAAGCGGTCGATGAAATGTTGGCCGACGTTGCGGTTGAAAATTCCCTTGCCAACATCCCACAGACGGAGGAGCTCCGTCAGCAGGTATTAGAAAAAGCACAACGATTTTATGAATCTCTGAAACACGACACCGCCGCAGATCCCAATTTACAACTGGAAACCGCCGTCGCTCAAGTGCGCCTGAGCAAAATCTACCACTTGCGAGGTCAACCATTCAAGGCGGCAGAAACACTGGAGCGTGCCATCGCCGAACTGATCAGTTTGCAGAACCAGTTTCCGGATCGCCCACAAATAGATTTTCGCTTGGGTGAAGCCTACGACTGGTACGCAGTACAAATAATGAATTACGACGCTAAGAAAGCGGAATCAGCTTACGAACAATCGGCCCAATTGCATAAAGATCTTGTGGATCGATTCCCGTCGAACGCCACCTACAAACATGAGCTTGCCCGTGTTTTTAACAATCGCGCCATACTGTTAAGTGGCGACACTGCCCGGACCTTGGAAGCCGAAGACAGCTATCGGAAAGCAATAGCGTTATTTGAGGCACTCACTCGTGATCGCGCTGAAAACATTGATCGTTGGCGCCTGTCGAGAACACTCAACGGTCTTGCGGGTTTACTAAAACATTCAGGAAGGCAAGAGGAGTCTTCCAGCACTTACCTTCAAGCCATTGATATTTTGACCGTTCTTTTAAAGGAGGAACCTGCAAAAAGAGAGTACAGGGAAGGTCTTGCCAGATTCTACAACAACCTGGCGAATCTCCAGCTTGTGCGCGGACAATTCGAGCAGGCACTGCAAACTAACTCTCAGGCACGCACCCTTTTCGAGGATCTGGCACAAGCGATACCCGAACTGCGCAATGAAATCGCAAATAGCTATAACACTCGAGGGGTAATTTTTCGGGAACTCGGCCAGTCTGACAAAGCGTCTCAGGCGCTTGAAACTGCAGTCAGCCAATTTAAGGAACTTGAGGCGTCATCACCTGACTTTTCCAAAGATCCGAACATGAACAACAGATTAGGTGGAATTCTGGCCAGTCTTGCTATACTTCGAGAGGACGGAGGACGCCACCGTGACGCGATCGAGTTGATTCGACGTGCAATTCATTATTTTTCCACTGCAGTCAATTCTCCCGCGCCAAACTCTGGTTATCAACGGAACCTTGCTAATGCCTATTGGTTACTTGCAAACTTTTACGTCAACAATGGAAACCCAAACTTGGCAATAACAGCTATAAAACAAGCACTAACGGAAGGTTATTCCATTGAGCAGATAAGAATAAACGGCGACATTGATGGAGCATTCCATTCATTGCGGACTCACGAGGAGTTTTTAAAAATTATCGAAGGGGGTGATGAAACGTAATTTGATTTCAGCCGAGTAAGGAGCGCTCACAGAAGCACTTCCCGGTTGAGGTCTTCACTCAATCGAGGAGTACAGCATGCAGCATCTACAACAAAAACGTCTAACCCTGCTGGCGTGTATACTATTTGCCTTCACATTTTTCTTTGCCTATCCGGCCTTGAGTCAAGAAGCCGTTAACAGTGAAGAGAAACGTAAAGAAAATAGCAACAAAAAAACCAACACAGAACCCAAGCCCAAACGAAAAATTGCGATGCCAGTGTTTGTCTCTGACAGCAATACAGGTTATATCGACAACGCCTACATCCGCACCCGGTTTCAAATTCGTTTCGACAGCGGATCCAATGCAAATACGCCGGATCGAGCTGAATTCTTCTATGGCGCTTGCGGTTGCGCCAGAGTGGTCCCCCTGCCACCGCAGAACACCCCCAGGCCCGATGGAGAAGTACTCAATCCAGAGGCTCCCGGCCCAGTTGGCCCTGTCATTCCCGGGGCAATTTTGTCATCCCCGTTAATCGAAACATCCCTGGACTATCAAGACATTCGCCTGGACTACGAACATGCCTTCAACGAGCGTTTTTCAGTTTTTGTCGAGGCGCCCATCCGATTTATTGATGGGGATGTTATCGGCAGCACGGAGGGCCTTGCGGACGTTAGAGCGGGCTTTAAATGGGGGCTGGTCAACTCTGCTTCCCATCAGCTCACGTTCCAATTGAAAGCGTATCTGCCGACTGGGGATGCTGAAGAGGGCTTGGGCTCAGACCATACCAGCATTGAACCAGGGCTTCTTTACTTCAGGCGCATCGACGAACACTGGACCACCTCTGCCGAGCTGCGTTACCTCTACTCTACTGGCGGTACCAACGGTCGCTCCACGGGTTTTGATGAGGACTACGATGGAGACATTGTTCGTTATGGCCTGGGAGTCGGTTACGACTTCATGATGTCAGACACTACCCGTGTCACACCGGTATTGGAGTTGGTCAGCTGGATTGTACTCGGCGGATTGGCGCTCGAATCAAGCGATGGCACTCCCATGACAGCGCAATACCGCCAAACCGATGGCGACACCATCACCAATCTCAAATTCGGTTTACGTGTCAATTTCGAAAGAGATCGTTCGATTTACATAGGTTACGGCAAGTCTCTCACTGACGAATGGTGGTATGACGATATCATCCGAGCTGAATTTAGAACGGGTTTTTAACACCGTTATCGCATAGGCTCATGCGGGTCGGTGTAATAGATACATCGACAAATCGCCATAACCTTTAGCGGCGGGAATATTGCCCACATAATCACAGGCAAATTCCCGATCTTGCTTTAAGGCTAAAATGGCGGCAAATGGCTCTGTTACGTAGACCGAGCCCTCTGGGGTGACGGGTTCAATTCTCGCCGTTCGGCTCACATGTGCGCCAAAATAATTATCGATTTTGAGAATTGGATCCTCGGTTTTATAAATCGGACCAAAGTGACAACCGAGTCTGAGTGCGAGCCCTTTTGGCAAATGTTCGCTCGAATAACTCAGCTCGCCCATTGCCCGCTGCATTTCCATGGCGCAATGCGCTGCGTCATCAACGCCCTCAAACACAACAAACAAACCATCACCCCAAGTGTTTAGAAAGCTGATCTTGTCTTCAAAGCCTTCAATCACTCCGGCCAGCTGCCCCAGAATCTGTTCAATAAAATGGGGGAGCTGTTTATCACACAATTTGCTAAACCCTTTAATGTCCCCAAACAGCATGGCCCGTTGTACCCGTACAAGATCCTGAGGTGGAAGGTCATGTTGGGGTCGGGGGCCAGGTCCTCCCTGCACCACAATGGTTTTTTGGGGAAACCCGAGCGCACGCCAACTCTCCCTATCGTGAGCCGTACCCACCGTCGTGGTGGCCGGCTCGCCGTCCCAAACGGAGAGCTGGCTCACAGAGCCCTCCAGGTATTGAGAGCGCAGTACTGCAAGCCCCATTGCCAGATGACTGCAGTAGGTGAAAAGCTGGTCGTCGCCCAGATAACCGTCATCTGTGGCGTATCGCACACTATCCGCAGCGCTCAGACAACGATGAAAACGCTCTACCCACTCCTCGCCTCCGGGCCTGACAGACACGGCGATAAAGTCTTCCAAACAAAAAGGTAGAGCGACATGCAACTCACCACCGCTTTCTAGCAGGGCCTCTGCAATCAGAATATCTGCGCCCGCCGCCAGGGAACCATAACCAATAGCGCCCGGACACTCTGTGAAGTATGCCTGAATAGATTGGAAAACCTGTGTTTCCTCTGACTTGATAAATCGACCACCGGCACCTTCGGGCGCTATGATGTGGCCACAAAAATGAATCACGCTGGGCGGCAGAAAGGCATCTAGCAGGGCCGCCTCCTGCCCCGTCAGGTCACACACCAGGCGCAGCTGCCTTCGGGTGGTGGCAAGCGCTGCCCAATCACCTTCAACCAGAGAAAAAGCGTGAGTTAAAACAGAATGCGCTTCCTCACCTCGACCTAAAATCAACAGTGCCTCGGCTCGGCTGGCAAGGCGATAATACTGCTCCCCAGCCTCCCCTGGGCCCAGCTGATCCAGTGTCTCTATTATCTGGCAGGCCAGTGCACAAGCGTGATCAGAATCCTCGGAGAGTAAGTATAAAGTCGCCGCGTTAATGCCTGGATAGTGACCGCCGGTCGCGTTGAAAAGTGATTCGTATTCTCCGGCGGCTATCCGAGCCTTTGTTACACGCTTGGCCCCGATTTCATTGAGTGCGGCATCTTTGCTTAGTCGTGCGCCCAGGGCAACATAGTCTTCGTTGTCACTGTCGGCGAGCTGGTAGTGTTGGTAGTGCTGTCGAGCTAAGTTCGTGGCGCCCGAACGGGCCAGTACAAGAACGGATCGATACTGTAGCGGTCTGTCGTGTGGGTATTGCTCCAGGCCGGTGCGAGCGAGGTCATAAGCACGTAGATACTCACCGCGCCGCTCCAGTTCACGCACTTGCGCCAACCATTCGGCGGCGCTCTGAGACTGGTTTTCTTCCAACTCCCGCATTGTCACTTTTTACCTCCCACCCCTACAGTCTATGCATCAGGGTGGGGGAACGCCAATGGGCCGACGTATAAGAAAGGTTTACACCTCGGCTTTCGGGTCGAAGGCGTCCTGTAAACCATCACCCAGGAAGTTGAAGGAAATCACCGTTATGAAGATGAGCAAGCCGGGGTATACGGCCAGCATGGGTGCGTCCCAAATTAGCTCCTGTGCATTGGTTAACATATTGCCCCAGCTTGGCATTGGCGGTTGAATACCTAAACCCAAAAAGCTGAGTACCGATTCGAGCAATATGACGTTGCCCACGGACAAGGTCACCGCCACAATAATCGGTGATATCAGATTGGGGAAAATGTGTTTAAACATAATGTGCATGTGACTGGCACCTACACCTTCTGCCGCCATGACGAACTCTCGCTCTTTCAGGCTGAGCGTGGCGCCGCGTACCAATCGAGCCACAGTGGTCCAGCCCACCAGCGCTACAATCACAATAATGCGATAGAAACTGACCATGTCGGACTCTGCCACCGAGTCGGGCAAGCCGATTTTTTTCAAATCGATTGCGGCCAATACGATCAGCAAAGGCAGCAGTGGCAATGCAATGACACTGTCGGTAAAACGCATCAATATTGCGTCGAGACGACCACCAAAATAGCCGGCAAACAAACCCACCACGGTGCCTACTGTGGCGGCCGCCAAAGCGGCGATCAAGCCTGTGAACAGTGAAATCCTGCCACCGTGCATGAGCCTGACCAGCACATCTCTACCGAGTTCGTCGGTGCCCAACCAATGCTCTGCGGAAGGCGCAGACTTCTGATTAAAAAGATTAACCTGATTGCCATCCACCCCTAACATCTGCTCGAGAAAGGGAGCGAAGATAACAAGGACAATCATCGTCAGCAGCAAACCAAAACTGGCTATCGCCAACTTGTGACGTTTGAAACGACGCATCGCCAATAGAAAGGGTGAATTACTTCTCATAGATGGGTTACTCATTTTTCATCTCCCCCAATCACAATACGGGGGTCGAGCCAGGCATAACACAAATCAGCGAGCAGGTTGCCCGTCAAGGTAACCGCGGTGGCAAACAACAAAGCAACCAGGGCCAGATTAAAGTCATTGCCCATCACGGCATCAAAAATCAGCTTGCCCATTCCCGGCCAGGAATAAATCGTTTCAGTCACCAATGCGCCTGAAAACAGGAAGCCAAAATCCAGTGCTAAAATAGTCACTACCGGAATCATGGCATTGCGCAGACCGTGTAACCAGACAATACGCATTCTGCTGGCCCCTTTGGCTTTGGCGGTGCGGATATAGTCCTGTCGAAGCACCTCCAGCATTGAGGAGCGCACGTAGCGAGAATAACTACCGATACTCACAATGGTCAGCGTGATCGCCGGCAGCACTATGTAACGTAAACTCTCCAAAAATCCGGAGCCGTCTGGTGCTATGCCGCCCGCAGGTAACCACCCCAGAGACACAGAAAAGAACATGATCAGCATCAGCGCCAGCCAGAAAGAGGGAATAGAGATTCCCGCAAACGCCAGCAAGTTAACGCTGTAATCAGTGGCAGAACGTGGTTTAGAGGCAGCAAACGTTCCCAGGGGAATGGCGATAACAACCGCCATCACAAACGCAGTGCCCAACAACATTAAAGAGTTCTTTAATGCCGGAAACAAAACATCTAACACCGGCTGTCCAAATAAACGGGAATAACCCAAATCGCCGGACAATGCCGCGGTCAACCAATTCAGATAACGTTGATACAATGGCAGATCAAGACCATAAAGCGTACGTAAACGAGCGGCATCTGCCGCGGTCATTTTGGGGTCGGCACTGATCATCAAATCGATGGGGTCGCCCGGCATAAGACCAATCAAGCCATAGATGACAAAGGACATCACCATCAACACAATCAGAGACTGTAGCCCCCGCATAAACAAAAATCGTCTCATTACAATTCGTCCTTTAGGTGGCAGGCTACCTGGTGGGCAGCCCCCATTCGACTAACGTCCAGGGTCGGCACTTCTTGTCGACAGAGGTCGGTGGCGTGGGCGCAGCGCGGATTAAATGGACATCCGGCTGGCGGGTCGATTGGACTGGGCGGATCGCCCTGTAAGATTCTTCCGATCTTTCCTTTGTTGGGTTTAACCGTTGGGACTGAACCCAACAGTGCACGGGTATAAGGGTGGACAGCATGTTCAAATAAACTGTCACGTGGCGCAATTTCAACAATACGCCCCAGATACATCACCGCGATTCGATCTGCCAGATGGTGTACAACCGCCAGGTCATGACTGATAAACAGATAGGTGAGATTGAACTCTTCCCGCAAATCTTTCATCAAATTAAGTATCTGGCTTTGCACCGAAACATCCAGTGCTGATACCGGCTCATCTGCGACAATAAAAGCAGGGTTCAAGGCTAGCGCGCGGGCAATCGTAATTCGCTGGCGCTGACCACCGCTGAACTCATGGGGATATTTACGTAAGTCTTCTCTGGGTAATCCAGCCGATTCGAGTAGGTCTCCGGCCTTTTTCCTGTTTTCTTCTGCATTCCCTGAACCAAAAATTTTCATGGGTTCAGTGAGAATACTTTCAACCGTATGCCGGGGGTTCAGCGATGACATCGGGTCTTGGAAAATCATTTGTACATGCTGGCGCAAGGGCTTAATGTGCTTGCGCTTCAGCCCAACAACATTCTCGCCGTTTAAATCAAATTCACCCGAGGTGGGCGTATAAAATAAGGAGAGAATTCTGCCGAGGGTGGTCTTGCCGCAGCCACTTTCGCCCACCAGAGCCAGCGTTTCGCCCCGAACAATTTCAAGGGAAATGTCGGTCACGGCTTTTACTTGCTTTTGTTCCCAGCCTTTCTCGGTGGCCACCTTGGTATCAAAGGTCTTGGTTAAATTGGCGGTGGAAACAATAATGTCTTTTTGATTGGCTTCAGTCATGACGTACTCCGTTACTCGCGAGCAGTTCGTGACAAGCTGCTTGATGGGACGGACTAATGATGACTGAATCCGGGCGCTGCTGACCGCAGTGTTCTTTGGCAACGGAGCAACGCGCTTTAAAACAACAACCTCCAGGTCGCTGACCGGGAGGAGGCACTCGACCATCAATTGCGGGTAGGCGATCTACCATGACATCAATACGTGGTGTTGTTTTTAATAATGCTTGAGTGTATGGGTGTTTCGAATCGAGCAATACGTCTGCCGCAGAGCCCTGCTCAATCATTCTTCCTGCGTACATAACAGCAATGTCATCGGCCATGCGGGAAACCACACCAAAATCGTGGCTAATAAACAAGATGGCAGTATCAAGAGTTTCCTGAAGGTCGTGCATTAAATCGAGAATCTGTGCCTGAATGGTCACATCCAGAGCCGTGGTTGGCTCATCGGCGATCAAAATATCCGGCTCGCAGGCCAGCGCCATCGCGATCATAACCCGTTGACGCATGCCACCCGATAATTGATGCGGAAAATTATCCGCCCGGGACCGCGGGTCGGGAATGCCGACCGAGGCCAGCATATCAATGCCCTTTTCCCGCGCCTCAGCTTTGCTCATACCACAGTGCAACATCAGGGATTCCGACACCTGAGACCCTATTGTAAACACTGGGTTAAGGGCAGTCATCGGCTCCTGGAAAATCATCGATATACGGTTGCCCCTGAGCGCTTGCATTTCTTTTTGATTCAAATTCGCCAGGTTCTGTCCACGAAATTCAACGGAACCCGACAAAATGCGACCAAAAGGCGGCAACAACTGTAATAAGGCAAACGCGGTCAATGATTTCCCGCAGCCGCTCTCCCCCACCAGCGAGAGCGTTTTACCTTTTTCTAAATCAAAGGATACATCTTCTACAACACGAACCAGTCCATCGTCTGTATCAAAACCTATGCTGAGATTTTTAACCGATAAAAGTGGGTGCTTGTCGGCACTCATCCCTGTGCACCGCCTTCTTTACGGTGCCAGTATTCAGCGTGATTGCTCGATTGATCCAGGTGACCTGTAGGACGCAAGCCTTCCAACCACTTGGGTAGTACATAAGAGTTCGCTCGGAAGTAAAGAGGGAGAACCGGCAGTTCATCAGCATAGATTTGCTGAACTTTTTCCCACAGTGCTAAGCGCTTTTCTGAATCCAGTTCTTTTTCAATGGCTTCAATGGCCGCATCGAGCTCTGGTAGCGCAATTGTGCTGTAATTCTGGCCAGTGTAGTTATTTTCTGAAGTAGGAATTTCTGAGGAGTGAAGGGTTGAACGTGGCACACTTTCTGGCGAAGACACCCAGGCAAACATGGCCATTGCGGTAAAGCGCCGCTCGCGGGTTGTCTGACCGAAGAACACTCGTGGCGCTTCGTTGCGAATTCTCAAATCAACACCCACGTCGCGCAACTGGCTTTGCAGAACCTGCTCGACTTTTTCTCGGGTTTTGTCACCAGCGGTGGACATGATTTCCATCCGCAGGGGCTCACCCTTGGCGTTGTGTCGGATACCTTCTTTGATGTCAGTCCAACCGGCCTCTTCCAGCATGGCGATGGCTTTGTCTTTGTCGTGCGCATATTGCGTTACGTTGGTGCTAGCAACCCGGTCTAAACCGCTAACGCTAGTGTGAGCAACTGGTTGGCGACCCTGAAACAGTAAGTCACTGATCATTTTACGGTTCATGGCAAACATTATTGCCTGACGAACACGCTTATCGGACAAAATCGGATTTTCCAGGTTCAGATCAATGTGCTCATAGTGAAGGCCTGGTTTGTAAATAATGTTGTAGTTATCACCATGACGTTTTTCAAAGGCCAGTGCCTGGTCCAGCTGGATGCCCAGCTCTCCGGCAATCATATCGATGGTGCCAGAACGCAGATTGGCTTCCATCGCAGAAGTGTTTTGAATGGCGCGGATTGTCACTTCATCAAAATAAGGTGATTTACCGTACCAGTGAGGGTTGCGGGTTAATGTGACCGACGTGCCCTGTTGAGTGTCGGAAATAATGTAGGGTCCCCACCACAAACCCGGGTTAGTGGTATTGGCATTGTAGTTGGTGCGATGACGGTACTCATAAGCGTCTTCTGCGAACAAATCGCCTTCCAGATGTTTTGGCAGGGGGAAGAGGTCACCCAATTGATTGTAATCAAAGGTCACTTTGTTGATATGCAGAGTGAACTTACGATCGTCAATCACATCGAGTTTATAGCCCCGGTCATACATATCCAGGTTATTAGCCCCTGTTTTGGCGTTTCTGCCCACTTCCCAGGCAAACGCGATATCGGCAGTGGTGAGTGGTGTGCCGTCGCCCCAGGTAACACCTTCGGGCAACTCATAGCTTACGGCGATACCCGGTGTGCCTTCGGGTGTCTGCTCTAACACGGCCAGGCCATTTTCAATGGTGGGCAAGGTAACACAAAGGCCACAAACCAGATTCCAGTCGGCGTCAAAATAAGTCATTGAGCGGGCCAGAAACCCTCTGACGTAGGATTTGGCAACCATGGTTTCAATATTGGGGTGCATGGTAGAGGGGTATTGAGCCAAACCGATGGTCAGGGTTTTGGGTTCGCTGCTCGCGGGGGCTGAGGCGCCGCCCTCTTTGTCTGATTGGGCGGTCGGTTCTTTACCGCCGCTGCATGCTGCCAGAGCGAGCGCTGTCGCCAGAATGAACGAAATTGCCGTGAAAGCCTTCATAGGGGGTTATTTCCTTGAAATTTTGTTATGCGCAGCGTGTACGGAGGGTTTGACCTTCGTTTGGGTGCTAACGCTTTATTATCAATATTTAACACGAGGAAGAGTTTACTTCGCGACCTGCATTTAAACAATGCTTGCGAGCTCTAAACAGTTTGTATCGCCCGCTGCCTAATATGACCCATAAGACGAAACAAATGCCAAATCCCTCAGAGAAAAAATCACAATATTTACGCTAGAATCCAAGCAGAGAATGCGATAGTCTGAAAATTAACAATTTTGTGACCAGGCCTGACCAGGCGGTCACCAAATGCGATAGATTTAGCGCCTCCTTCCAGCCTATGAGAGCAGTCCATTATGGGATTTGATATCACCCTTTTTGCCGCCCCCGGGTTCATGTTATGTGTACTTATTGAGCTGGCCGTCGACCGCGCCCGCAAAACAGGTTATTACCGCCTTAACGACAGTTTTGGCAGCCTGGCACTTGGCATTTTCAGTAAGTCGACCCTCTTACTTAAAATCAGTCTGCTGGCGATGATCACCCAACACATATTGGCTGACTGGTCTCTGGAAAGCTGGAGTCTAGACAATCCCTGGGTCTGGGTGGGCATGTTTGTACTCTATGATTTTGTTTATTACTGGTCTCACCGAATGCGCCACGAAATCAATTTTCTCTGGGCCGGGCACTCTATTCACCACTCCAGTGAAGACTACAACCTGACCACCGCGCTACGCCAAACCAGTTCCAGCGTTTTTGTCTGGGTCTTTTCTATTCCCGCGTTTCTCTTGGGAGCGCCTGTGGAGGCGTGGATTGTTTGCGGGGCCTGGAATTTGATTTATCAGTTTTGGGTACATACCCGCCACATTAAAACGCTCGGGCCGATGGAGTGGGTCATGGTAACGCCCTCACACCACCGCGTTCACCACGCGCAGAATGCACGTTATATTGACAAGAACCACGGCGGGGTTTTTATCATTTGGGACAAGATGTTTGGCACCTTCAGTCAGGAGGATCCCAGCGAAGAAATCATTTACGGAGTTCGCCGCTCACTGGGGTCTGTCAACCCGATTACCGCTAACCTGCAAGTTTGGCGCTCAATGGCAGTTGATGCCTGGTTTACCCAACGCTGGGCCGACAAACTGAAAATCTGGTTTATGCCAACGGGCTGGCGGCCCATTGACATGGAGCGGGATCGCCCCATTCAAAAGACCGATCTGGCACACTTTCAAAAATATGACCCTCACTGTGAACCCACACAGGGAGCCTATGCATTACTACAACTGGTTCTGGCAATGCTGGTGGGGACCTTGTTCCTGCTGGAGAACAAGGACCTCAGTTATAGTGAAGCGGTTATAGGTTGGCTATTGATCAGCGCTCCGTTGGTTACAGGCGCCTGGATACTGCAAGGACAGGGCATTCAAAGGGAGATTATAAGAGTATTACTGAGTTATCCGCTCTTATTTGCCAGCAGCACATTTTATGGCGAATACAGTGTCTGGGCGATGGCCATTGCCCTCGGGATCAGCACACTTGCCCTACTGCCTCTCTATTTTGTGAAACCCACTGAAGTGCCTTTGGCAGAATAAAACCTCCCAGCGTGATGGCGTCATCTAACGACGCCATCGCCAACACGCTTTACCGCTGATAACAGGCCACTGGGCTCATTTATCTTTCCATGGTGGAATTATTGTCCTGCATAACACTCTATAAGATTCACCTGAGTTAACCGCTGTGGGTCTCTATGATTAAGGCGTTGTTTTCGAAACTCATCACACCAGGCAAGCCGCTAATTCGATCTTTATCGATTGCTTGTGCCCTACTCTTTTATAGCACCTTGCTCGATGCCCAGTCATTGGATGGCCATTCGAATAACGAGGCCATCGAACGCATGACGTTTCAGGGCTCTGTTTTCGAGGTCCACTGGAACCACCAGTTCAGGCGAGATGAAAGGGTGAAAATCAAGAAGTGGTTACAGACCGCAGGAGACACACTGGCACTGCTCAACGGCACGATGCCCCAAGACCTGATTCAAATCCAATTCAGAGTCCGCCGCTCAGGTAATGCCGTGCCTTTCGCCCAGGTCCTCAGAAGACACCCGCAAGGTGTCATTTTTCAAGTGAACCCTACTCGCTCCCTGGAGGAGTTTATCGATGACTGGACTGCGCCCCATGAGTTAGTCCATCTGTTCATCCCCTATCCGGGAGAAGCCGACCTGTGGCTTTCAGAAGGCCTGGCCACCTACTACCAGTACCTGCTTCAGGCAAGAGCGGGCATTAAGACTGAACAGCAAGCCTGGCAAAAGATATACGAAGGGTTTGAGAGAGGCCGGAAAGACAACCGTTACCCGCACCTTCCATTAGAAGATTTGAGCAGTGATATGCGGGAATACCGTTCATACATGCGGGTATATTGGAGTGGAACGCTCTATTTTCTCGAGGCGGATATGGCACTCAGGCAAGCCAGCGGCGGAACACAAACGCTAGACAGTGTGATAGGTGTCTTCGTCAATTGCTGCAGACCCGAGCGCATATATTGGCCTGGTAGCTCACTAGTGAAGGCCTGGACAAAAGCTCGGGCAACTCCATTTTTACGGAGCTCTACAACGAATACCGGCAACATAAAGCATTACCGGATTATCGGAATCTATTTGCCCGCCTGGGTATTACTATTAAGAGGGGCCGAGTGGTGCTCAGCCCTACACACTCCCCCACGGGGAAACTTCGCCATGCGATCAGCACTTCACATAAGCGCTCCCCGCTAAATACCCATTAGATCACAGGGACAGTGGGCATCTAGATAAAACTGCTTGTCTCAGACAGATCAAACTTATCGATATTTGGCACCTTTGCCCCGTCTTGCGGATAACCTGTCACCAGCAGAAGAAAGGGTCGTTCATTGTCTGGTCTGCCCAAAATCTTGTTAAGAAACTTCATAGGGCTGGGTGTATGGGTCAGAGTCGCGACCCCGGCCTGATGCAAGGCACTAATCAAAAAGCCAGTCGCAATCCCAACAGACTCGCTGGTGTAGTAGTTTTTATGTCTTTGACCGACTTCGTCAAAACTGAATTTTTTAATAAAGATGGCAATCAGGTACGGCGCGGTCTCCAAAAAAGGTTTGTGTGCATCGGTTCCCAGTGGTGCCAGTGCTTCCAGCCACTCCTCGGAGGCCCGACGTTCATAAAACTCCCGCTCTTCCTGCTCGGCAGCCTCTCGCAACTGTTTTTTAACCTCAGGGTTCTCTACAACGACAAAATGCCAAGGCTGCATATTTGCACCACTGGGCGCTGTGCCCGCCGCCAACAGCGCATTCTCAATGACCGAACGCGGAAACGAACGCGCGCTGAAGTCTCTGACCGTCCTGCGGGTTTTAATCGCTTGATAGAAGGCCTCTGAAGACTGACACATAGACTCAGGCGACTGTTCGTTAAAAACCAGGGGGATTTCGTCCAGATCGTTTTCCACTCTCTTTGCTCTCCAGTGTGTTCAAACCTTGAAAAATAGCTCTGTTAAGGACAGTCGTAGTTGCAGGCCCCGCACAGCTTAGATAACCTAAGTGTCCTGTCATAACGATAAACCACGAGTAAATCAGGCTAATGTCAGTAAATTCCGACAAGACGATTGTCAACGATAAAGACTCCACACAGTCAAAGCAATGTGAGAATTGCCAAACCTTACTGCAGGGCAAGTTTTGCCACCTCTGTGGGCAGGATGAGAACTCCAGAATGCTGGCCTTTAGTGAGTTTTTTATGACTCTTCTCAATACCGTGTTTAGCTATGACTCGAAGGTGAACCGCACCCTGATTCCACTGTTGATCCATCCGGGTGAGGTTTGCACAGAATATCTCGGTGGCCATCGGGTACGTTATATCGCACCGATGAGACTTTATTTGTTTGCCAGCGTGGTCTTTTTCCTGTTGCTGCCCTGGTTTATGAATATCAATTTTAACGACGATGAGAACTTTGAGATCAATGACGAGGTTAAGCAGGAAATCCGAGCCGACCTGGAAGCCGATGAAGATACCAAACATTTGATCTCCGCGGCCGACAAGATCGAAGAGGAAGGATTTGAACTTGACTTTTTAAGCCCTGAACAAAATGAATTAATCTCTAAAAAAATTGAGAAAATACAGAGTTTATCGTCACGGGAGATAACGGCACTGGTCACCGACTCCCTGCCGACCGTTATGTTTTTTATGATCCCCTTGTTTGCCTTGGTCCTAAAGGTGACCAATATATTCAAGGGCAGAATGTATTCGGAACATTTTGTAGTGGCGCTCTACGCTCAGAGTTTCGTTTTTATTGCACTGAGCTTACTCAATCTTATTTCAACCCTGGGGGAGCATGTTACCCAAGAACAATATTATCCAAACTTAGCGAGCCCTTTTGAATCGCTGCTGGAACTCGGATATTTCTGGCTGTGGCTGCATTTATTGCTAATGCAGAAAAGCGTTTACAAACAAAGCTGGGGCGGAGCTATCGCAAAATACTTTTTAAATATCTTTCTCTATAGCACCCTGCTGCTGATGGTCTTTATCTCTGCAATGGTGATCAAGGTTCTTTTTATTGACGTGTAAGAGCTGAGATCATCGCAACCCCAGCCCTCCAGCAAGAAAGTTTGTTTGCAGCAAATACACCTGCCGACAGGGCTCAGAGTTCAAACGTTTTGCTAATGCTGAAAATCAATGATTCGGTGCCGTCTCCCGTTTCAAGGTCAAGATCTTCGTCGTTGACCAGCAGTGACACACCCACATCGAACCCACCTATCTCAGTGCCATAACCCAGCTCGAAATATTCACCGGAAAAGTCATCACCAAAGCTGGCCACCTTTGCATAGAAACCATTTTTCTCCAACGTTAGGGCCGCAAAGTCATAATCCTGCTCTGGCCCACCAAAGTTATCATAGGTGCCAACGCTATATTCAATGCTGACGATACCGAAGGCCGCAGAGAGGTTGATTTCTTCATAGGTATCGTCAAAATCGCCGGTATAGTAATAACCCGTAAAACCCACTCCCAGAGACAAACCTTGATCAAATTCATGGCTATATCCGCCATACAAATCAACTTCCAGACCATCCTCAACATCTGCTGCCCATGTACCGAGGTAGAAGCCATTATTTTCAAAGTCGAGACCACCATTTGCGGTTGCCGTGGTATTTTGAATGATTCCCCGATAGAAATAATCGGACATTAATCCCACATTTGCAGACAAATCTGCGACAGCGGTGCCCGATGACAACAGAGCGGCTAAAACAAGGGAGCTTGAACACAATCGAATCTTCATGAGAACTCCTTAGAATATTGCGTTGTTTCACTGGCCCTGAACACAGATACCTAACTGGAAACTGTTAAAATGCACCAAAATGGAACAAAGCTAAGGTATTTCTCTGGGTATAGCCTCTGAATTGTCGAATTGCAAGTGCACTTACGTCGCTTGGACACCGCTTTATATTGAGCTAGTCTTAGGGCGAAGGAACTCGCTATTGAATTGAGGCGCTTCTTAGGGTGAAAACAATCACCACACCCCCTTTCTCGCACCCAGCATCAATAACAGCTCAACAGTAGGGATCACTAAGCTACATACGACCCAATCGTAATGAGGCATGAACAAACATGCGCCTGAAGCTTAAAGTGACTATTGGTGCGGTATTAATCGCCGCGGTCCCCGTCAT
>CAJWCA010000020.1 GCA_913020395.1 uncultured Cellvibrionales bacterium
AAGGCCGGGTTGTTTTCCAGTGTTTGTACTAAATTGGGTTTGAACGCATCTTTTAACAAAACAGCCATGGCGCCGTGGGCGCTCAGGTCTTTCGCGTGAATAGCTTTCTGGTCTCGCGTGTACGCCACAACAATGTTGCCCAACTTTTCTTGCAGATCATCCAGGCTTTCTGCCAAACAGAAAATCGCCATGATCTCAGAGGCGACGGTGATGTCGAAACCGCTTTCTCTGGGTATGCCATGTGCAGGACCGCCCAGGCCAATATTAATATTTCGAAGGGCGCGTTCGTTCATGTCCATGACCCGGCGCCAAGTGACTCGGCGAGGATCAATATTTAATTCATTTCCCCAGTGGATGTGATTGTCCAAAAGGGCAGATAGAAGGTTGTGAGCGGCACCAATCGCATGGAAGTCGCCGGTGAAATGTAAATTAATATCTTCCATGGGCACAACCTGGGAATAACCGCCACCGGCTGCGCCGCCTTTCATGCCAAAACAGGGCCCCAGACTGGGTTCTCTCAGGCAGATGACGGCTTTTTTGCCAACGCGGTTGAGTGCGTCTCCCAGGCCAATCGTGGTGGTGGTTTTGCCTTCTCCGGCGGGAGTGGGTGAAATCGCAGTCACTAAAATCAACTTCCCATCGGACTGGTCCTCAAGGGAGTCGATAAAGTCATAGTCAATCTTCGCCTTGTGGTGGCCGTAGTTGAGCAGATAGTTCAGCGGGACATCGAGCTTCTCGCCAATGCGGGTGATGTTCTCGAGCTGGGCACGACGTGCAATTTCGATATCTGAAAGCGACATACTTCTAATCCTTATTATTGGAGCTTTTAGTCGAAGCTAAAATATACAATAAAAGGCTTGGCCGCCGCAGTTTTGATGAGAACAGACTGTTGCCTCAGTGCACCAATCCTGGGTCCGCATTCGGGGGCGGGGGAAACTAGGGTTGCAGGGGCCATAGAGGCGCCCTGCGGGGCATCAAGGTGCGCAGGAGTTAAGCGTTTTTACGCTCGTTGTAAAAAGCGACGACCCCATCCACCTGGTCCTGATCGTATTCTCGTAGCCCGCTGAGCACCATGCGCTTTTCGCCGGTGCCGATACGCACTCCGCCATCCATCAGCTGGAAGCCCAGCGAGACGTCGCCTCGCTTGCCCTTGGGTTGGAGGCTGACATCGGCAATCTCTAAGGTCGGTTGCTTGATGTCGAGAGTATCCAGTTGAATGGACATTGATTGGTAAATGACCAGGGGTCGGGCGGGGTTGATCATCACATTGTGTTGTTTCCACAGAGGCACAAGGATATGAGGAAAAGTCTGGCCTGAAAACTCGACATATTGGCGGGTGAGACTTTCGATAACACCCTGGTCGAGGGTAACGTCACCCTCGCACTTAATGTCAAGATAATGCTTCCCCTTTTCGTCGCAGATACTGCTGTGGCCGGTACCGCCCTTAGGGAGGTCCAGCATAATGCCGTCGGTCACCATGTCCGTGAATTGAACGTGCATATTCTGACTGAGTCCGACCTTGCTCAGGGCGACCGCAAATAGCAGGTCCCCCGGCACACAAAAGCGCTTGGCATCGGGGTCGTGTATGGGGTTGTAGTCATTAGCCACCTTCTTGGCGAAGTCGCTGGCTTGCTGGCGGGTAAAGTGTATAAATTCGCCTTCAGTAGAGAAATAATCGGTTATTTGCATAGTTATCATCGATTGTATGTTGTCAGAATGCCCCTGAAGAGGCGCAAAGGCAGAATTGTAACCTAAAAAATTGAGCTTCACCGTTTTGATCTGCCGATAGCATGCCTATAATGGCCCCCTATTAGCAACGTGACCCAAATAACAGTGTGGAGTAAAACCGCTTGGATGATTGGACCGCTACAAACCTGGAGACGGTAGTCTCGGATGACTTTGACCTGACCGCGCGGCTGGAGGCGGCGGCCTCACTGGCAGAGTGTGCCGACGAGGGTGTGGCAAATGCCTTAAAGGAGTTCTTGTTAGAGCAGAATGCGCCTTTCGACTTGTTAGTTGAGGTCAGTGCCTCCCTGGCAATGATCTGGTGTGATCTCGACAGCTTTGACCCTAAATTCCTGATCGGTCTGGAATTAGAAGAGTGTCTGGAGGCTATGGCGGAAGTGTTTATCCCCTATCGGCCTGAGTGGGTTAAATTGTTGCCTCATATGGGCGAAGACTGGGAGTGAGTGAGCCTGAGCACGATCTAGAGCTGATCGCCCAGACCCGACAGTGGGTGGAGAGCGTGGTGATCAAACACAATTTCTGTCCCTTCGCTCAAAGAGAGGTAGAGGCTGGGCGTGTGTGCTACCGGGTTGCGCAAAGCCGTGGTCATAGGGATACTCTGGAAGAGCTTATAGCGCTGTGTGAAACCTTGCTGGGTAGTGAATCCGGCTCTGACGACTATATAGAGACCGCCCTTTTTGTGCTGCCCAGTGATTTTGAAGATTTTTACCTCTATTTGGATTTCCTGGATGCAGCTAATAGACGCTTGCAATCACTCGGCTGGGAAGGTGAGCTGCAACTGGCAAGTTTTCACCCCAATTATTGTTTTGCCGGAGAGCCTGAGTGTGACCCTGCAAACTATACGAACCGTTCGCCACACCCGATGTTACATGTGATTCGAGAGGCCAGCCTCGAGCGTGCCCTGGCGGCCGTTGATGCCCCGGAAAACATTCCAGAGCGCAATATCGAACTGGCACGGCGCCTGGGCACAGCGTGTTTGGCGGCAGAGCGTCAGGCCTGTCTGGATTTGCAAAAACCGGATTGAGTGTGTCACGCTCTTTTTTGAAGCAATAGCCCTAAGGTTGAATGTATGAATTATGGAAAGGTCCTGGCAAAACATGGCCTGAGCGATACCGATGTAGACCGTTTGGCGGATGCCTTATTGCAACGTGCAGCCGATTCTGGCGAAGACCGCCAGCCCAGGGCGATATACCACAGTGCCGCTGTGGACCTTGCGATGGGGGCCTGTGAACTCAGCGAAGAGGTCCAGGCGGGTATGAAATCTGAAAGCTCTGCCCGCAACTGGCTCGAAATTCTCACCGGAGTGGCGCTCTAGTATGTTTCGTTTACCTGATTTGATACTGCTTTTCTGTGTGGTGCTGGTTTGCCTTTATTGGCTTAATGCCCAGCGAGTGAAAGAGCTCGTACTGGCGGCGGCAAAGAAGCATTGTGAGTCCATGGGGGTGCAGCTGCTGGATGACAGTGTTGTATTGAGACGTTTGTGGCTGCGGCGGGACAGCCTGGGCAATATGCGACTTTGGCGCAGTTTTCACTTTGAATTTTCGTCGACCGGTGATGAGCGTTATAAGGGAAGTGTGGATGTATTGGGCAAACGAATACAGGATCTCAGATTAGATCCCCATCGAGTGCCTTGATTCTAGGGCACTGGAGCGAAGTTATGGTACACTGCCCGCCTTTTGAATTTGCCCCTTTTTAAGAGTAGATAAACATGTCTGAGAACTATACAACCGTAGAGCAACGCGTAAGCTACGGAATTGGCCGCCAAATGGGCGACCAGCTGGCGAGCAACCCCTTTGAAGGCGTAGATGCCAATGCTGTTGCAGCGGGCGTTGTTGATGCCTTGACCGGTGTCGCAAACACCATTGCCGACAGTGACATGGAAGCGGCTTTTGCCGAGATCCGCGATCGCATGCAAGCCCAGGAAGCTGAAAAGTCTAAAGAGTTTTCTGCTGAAGGCACCGCTTTTCTCGAAGAGAATGCCAAGCGAGAAGAAGTGACTGTCACTGCCTCTGGCCTGCAATACGAAGTGTTAACCGCAGGCGAAGGCGAAAAACCGACCGCCGCCTCAACTGTTCGCACCCACTATCACGGTACATTGATTGACGGTTCTGTGTTTGACAGCTCCTACGACCGTGGTGAGCCCGCTGAATTCCCCGTTAATGGCGTGATCGCCGGGTGGACCGAAGCCCTGCAAATGATGCCAATAGGCTCCAAATGGCGTCTGGCTGTACCGTTCAACTTGGCCTATGGCGAGCGCGGTGCGGGTGGCAAGATCGGACCCTACACCACTTTGGTATTTGATGTTGAATTGCTCGCCATCGTCAGCTAAAAAAGGCTGGGGTATACTCTGTTGAAGAATGTATCAACACGGTTGATCAGGGGGCTGCATAATTTGCGCCCGGAGCATCGCGGTAGTGTGGCCACGATTGGCACCTTTGATGGTGTCCATCTGGGCCATCAAGCGATCATTCAACAGGTCAATGAACAGGCCCAAAAATTGGGTCTGCCGTCAGTAGCGATCATATTTGAGCCTCAGCCCCATGAGTTTTTTGCCGGAGATCAAGCGCCGGCAAGGTTGATGCGATTTCGTGAAAAAGTAACAGCCCTTTTGGCTGCCGGTATCGATCGAGTGTTATGTTTGCCATTTAACACTTCACTGCGCAGTTTAAGTGGCACTGAATTTATTGATCTGGTGTTGGTGCAGGGGCTGGGTATTCGTTACTTGGTCGTGGGCGATGACTTCCGGTTCGGCTGTGATCGCAGTGGAGATTACGCCCTGCTCAAAGCTGCAGGTAAAACCCAGGGTTTCGAGGTGAGAGATACCCACACCTTTGAAATGGATGGGGAGCGAGTGAGTAGCACACGTGTCAGGGCCGAGTTGGAAGCCGGACACTTTGATAGCGCTAATCGATTGCTCGGCGCGCCCTATACAATAAGTGGGCGGGTCGTTTTTGGTCAGCAACTGGGGCGTGAATTAGGGGCTCCTACGGCTAATGTGCTATTGCGACGATACCGCTCACCCCTGAGTGGCGTCTTTGCTGTGCGCGCTCACTTAAATGATGGTTCTGCCATCAATGGTGTTGCTAATGTCGGTGTTCGGCCCACGGTGGACGGTGGCGGAAAACCTATTTTAGAGGTACACCTGTTTGACTTTAACCAAAACATTTACGGTCAGACAATTGCGGTGGAGTTTTGTCGTAAGCTTAGGCAAGAAAAGAAATTCGATTCGCTGGAACAGTTAAAAACACAGATTCAAGCTGACATCGTTGAAGCAAAACACTTTTTCGAACAGGTTTGAGCCCGGAGGCCCGCGGCCAAAAGCTTGGCCTTCAGAATGCACGACCCTTTGATCATCCTTTTAACTTTTAACTTTTAATGTAATGCACCCGATATGACAGACTATAAGCCAACATTGAATTTGCCAAAAACTGCTTTTGCGATGAAAGCCAACTTGGCTCAGCGCGAGCCGGGAATGTTGAAGGCATGGCAAGCCGATAAACTGTACGAGAAAATCCGTGCCGCCCGCGCCGGTTGCGAGCAGTTTATTTTGCACGACGGCCCTCCTTACGCCAACGGTGATATTCATATCGGTCATGCGGTCAATAAAATTCTTAAAGACATTATTGTTAAATCTAAAACCTTGAGTGGTTTTGATGCACCCTATGTGCCGGGTTGGGATTGTCACGGCTTGCCGATCGAACACAATGTTGAAAAGAAGCACGGAAAGGCCGGTGCAAAACTGGATGTCAAAAGTTTCCGAAAGAAATGTCGCGAGTATGCAGGGCGTCAGGTTGAAGGACAGAAAAAAGACTTTGTTCGACTGGGTGTTCTGGGAGAGTGGGACAATCCCTATTTGACAATGGATTATACCTTCGAGGCAGACATCATTCGCTCGTTGGGAAAAATCGTTAAAAACGGACACTTGCACAAAGGATTTAAGCCGGTCTACTGGAGTGTTGTTGGCGGCTCTGCATTGGCAGAGGCAGAAGTAGAATATCAAGATAAAACGTCATTCTCGATAGACGTGTGTTATTCCGTTGTCGATCAAAATGCTTTGGCCGAAGCCATTGGCCCACTGGATGGCACGGGTAATGTCAGCGTAGTAATATGGACAACAACCCCCTGGACCTTGCCCTCGAGTCAGGCTGTCAGCATCAATGCAGAATTGGATTATGTCCTGGTGCAGGCGGGTGAACGTCGCCTGTTAATGGCGGAGGCCCTCTACGAAGGCGTAGTGGCAAAAATTGGTGTAGACGATGCCAAAGTGCTTTGCCGATTCAAAGGTAATGTACTTGAAAACCTGCAGCTACAGCACCCTTTCTACGATCGCCAATTACCTGTTATTTTAGGTGATCACGTGACCACCGATGCGGGTACCGGTTGTGTTCATACGGCACCCGATCACGGCGCCGATGACTTTGTTGTCGGGCAGCGTTACGGCATTGAAACACTCAACTATATCAGCGACAGCGGGATCTATCGCGACAGTGTCGAACTGTTTGCGGGTGAACATGTTTACAAGGTTGACGAAAAAATTATCGCTGTGCTGAAAGAGCGTGGAGCTCTGTTACATGAAGATAAAATAACCCACAGCTACCCGCATTGCTGGCGCACCAAAACACCTCTGATATTCAGAGCGACGCCGCAATGGTTTGTCAGCATGACAAAAAATAACTTGCTGGGCAGCGTTAAAGACGCAGTCAGGGGTGTTAAGTGGATTCCCGATTGGGGCGAGGCCCGCATAGATGGCATGTTGGATTCCAGCCCCGACTGGTGTATCTCCAGGCAGCGTACCTGGGGTGTGCCCATTGCGTTGTTTGTCCATAAAGAAACACAGGAACTTCACCCAGACACCGAACAGTTGGTTGAGTCGGTGGCAAAGAAAGTTGAACTTGAAGGGATGGATGCCTGGTTTGATTTGGCGCCGGAAGACCTGTTGGGTGAAGACGCTGAAAATTATAGTAAGGTCACCGATACGCTGGATGTGTGGTTTGACTCCGGTGTCACTCACGAAGCGGTTGTAAAACGTCGGGATTATTTGCGTTACCCAGCGGATCTTTATCTCGAGGGATCAGATCAGCATCGAGGCTGGTTCCAGTCTTCGCTGAAAACCGCGATGGCCATGAATGGCACGCCACCCTACAAGCAGGTTTTGACCCACGGTTTTACCGTTGATGCCGATGGGCGCAAGATGTCCAAATCTCTCGGTAATACCATGGCTCCTCAAAAGGTTGCCAACGATTTAGGCGCGGATGTATTACGTTTGTGGGTTTCCGCCACTGACTTTAGTACTGAAATGAACGTGTCGGACGAAATTCTGAAGCGCACGGCAGATTCCTATCGCCGGATTCGCAATACCGCGCGTTTTCTGCTGGCTAACCTGAACGGATTTGATCCGGCCACAGACTTGGTTGCGTCTGAAGATATGTTGGCACTGGACCGTTGGGCCGTAGATCGCGCGGCTAATTTACAGGAAGAGATTATTGCCGCCTATGACAGCTATAACCTGCATCAGGTTTATCAAAAAGTGCATAACTTTTGTGTGCTGGATTTGGGTGGTTTCTATCTCGATATCATTAAAGACCGTCAGTACACCACTCAGGCCGACGGATTGCCCAGACGGTCAGCACAAACCGCGCTGTACCATATAGTTGAAGCCTTCACGCGTTGGATTGCGCCTGTTCTCAGCTTTACTGCCGATGAATTGTGGCCGCTGATTCCAGGCGATCGCTCATCGCCTGTCTTTACTGCGCATTGGTATTCCCTTGAAAAGTTAGATGCGGCTGAGCAAAAGGACGCCAACTACTGGAGTGTGATTTCGGCGGTTAAGAATGCGGTGAATCGTGTGCTTGAGGCTCGCCGCGGCGCAGGTGAAATAGGTGGTTCGCTGGATGCTGAGGTTGTTCTTTATTGTGATGGCGAGTTGCGAGAGCAATTGAGCGCTCTGCAGGATGAGTTGCGTTTTGTTTTGATTTGTTCGGCTGCAACGGTTGATAGTCTGGCGAATGCAAATGATGCAGAGTCAACTGAAGTTGATGGTTTGAGTGTGAGTGTGCGTAAATCAGAGCATGAAAAATGTGGTCGCTGCTGGCATAAACGGGCGGATATAGGCATTGAGAAAGAGCATCCGGAGCTGTGTGGACGCTGCGTGGCTAACGTTTCGGGTGCCGGTGAGGAGCGCTCTTTTGCCTAAGTAAAGGCACTCTAGCGGAAATGAATATGCTGACTAAAACGAACGGAAAATGGTACGCCCTGGCACTGCTCATTGCAGTGCTGGATCAGCTTAGCAAGCAGTGGGCGAGCATGACGCTCGACTATAATACACCCTTGGTTTTTACATCCTTTTTCAATTTTACGCTGCTGCATAATACTGGCGCGGCCTTTAGCTTTTTGAGCGAGTCCGGCGGCTGGCAGCGTTGGTTTTTTGGTATCGTTGCGCTGGTTGTGAGCCTTGGAATTATAGTGTGGATTTCTCGTTTAGCCGCTGAGAAAAAGCTGGAAGCTTTAGCGCTCGCGCTGGTACTAGGGGGTGCGATAGGCAATCTTTACGACCGAGTATCCCTGGGATATGTGGTCGATTTTATCGTATTTCACTACGAACACTATTACTGGCCGGCATTTAACATTGCTGATTGTGGCATTACTGTTGGCGCGGCCCTGTTAATTCTGGATATGTTTATCAATAAAGACGCGACGTAGAATGACGTTGGCAGAGATGTAGATTATGACTGAACTAATGATAGGCGAAAGCACTCGCGTAACGCTAAATTTTTCAATCAAGCTGGATGATGGGCAGTTGGTTGATTCCACTTTTGATAAAAAACCTGCCGAATTTGAAGTGGGTGACGGCAATTTGTTGCCAGGATTTGAACGGGCGCTTTTTGGCATGAAAGCCGGTGTGCGTGATTCCTTTATAATAAAACCCGAGCAGGGTTTTGGGCAGCCGAATCCAAATAATGTGCAGCAAATTCCGCGCAGCGAGTTCGCTGACATGGAACTGAATGAAGGTTTGATGATAGCGTTTGCCGATGCACAGAATACAGAGACACCCGGTGTTATCGCAGCCTTTGATGATGAAACGGTTACCGTTGATTTCAACCACCCTTTGGCGGGGCGGGAGTTATTGTTTGAAGTTGAAATTATTGACGTTCAGCCCTCGCAATTACATTAGACCTAGAGCTCAGGCGCAACAATATGCAAATCAAATTAGCAAATCCTCGAGGTTTTTGTGCGGGTGTAGACCGCGCAATTGATATTGTAAACCGGGCCCTGGATATTTTTGGTGCGCCTATCTATGTGCGGCACGAGGTTGTGCACAATAAATTTGTCGTTGAAAGCCTGCGCGACCGTGGCGCAATCTTCGTCGAAGAGCTCGATGAAATTCCCGATGACGTGATCGTTATCTTCAGTGCTCACGGCGTCTCCCAGGCCGTACGTAAAGAGGCGGAAGCGCGCTCGCTAAAGGTGTTTGATGCAACGTGCCCCCTCGTCACTAAAGTGCATATGGAGGTAAGCAGTTACAGCCGTGAAGGTCGTGAATGCATATTGATCGGTCATCAGGGTCATCCTGAGGTCGAAGGCACGATGGGACAATATGATGCGAGCAACGGAGGCGCAATTTACCTTGTAGAGGATGACCTCGATGTCAGTAAGCTTGAGGTGGAAAACGAGCAAATGCTGGCTTATGTCACACAAACAACCCTCTCAATGGATGATACTAAAAAGGTTATCGATGCACTAAGAGTGCGTTTCCCCGCAATTGTTGGACCTAGGAAAGACGATATTTGTTATGCCACTACTAATCGTCAGGACGCGGTTAAGCAGCTCGCCCTGGAGTGTGGCCTGGTATTGGTTGTGGGCTCGGTTACCAGTTCCAACTCAAATCGCTTGAAAGAGCTGGCTGAACGTTGCGGCGCTGAGGCCTATCTCATTGATGATGCTGGGGATATTCAAGAATCCTGGCTGCAATCCAAATCCGATATCGGTATCACCGCGGGGGCTTCAGCTCCGGAGGTCTTGGTGCAGGATGTTGTTTCAAAGCTCCAGAACTTGGGGGCTCAACCTCCTTTAGAGATTTCCGGCCAGGATGAAAATATTAGTTTCTCTCTGCCAAAAGAGCTGCGCACGTCAGCATAGGTGTGGTGCTTGACGTTAACAGAGTGCGTAGATTGCGAGGCATGATGGCACCCGTTTATCGGAAATGAATGTAAAATCGGCGATTTTGTGCCGAGCTACTGTGCTATTTGAGTTTTGCCTCCCCCCTTTTTTTAACTGAAAGTTATAAAATTCCAGCCTTTATTACATTTCTAGTCAACAAGCGATTTGAGACCTGCTTCACAATTCCGAGGCTGCTTTTCATCTATTTCACCTCTTAACCTGAATCTATTGCTTAAGAGCTAGATGCTTTCATTACTTTTCTTTATAATCTTGGCGAATTATTGAACATCTATCAGGGACGAGGCAACAACCCATGCGTAAACGGCACAGCGGTTTTACTCTAATTGAACTATTAGTCGTTATCAGCGTTGCTTCTATTCTGATCTTCATTGCCATTCCCAATTTTCGCGATTCCGTAAAGAAAAACAGCATCGAAACCGTCCAGGGGCGTTTGAAGAACTCTGTCAATCAGGCAAAAACTGAATCACTGTCCCGCGGGCGCTCTGTTGTTATTTGTGGTTCCAGTAATGGAAACGCCTGCAATGGCTCCAGCGACTGGTCTTCGGGCTGGATTGTCTTCGTGGATGACGGTAATGGCGCAGGCGTGGCGGGAGACAACGTTCGCCACGGTGATGAGGAGCGGGTGGCCTATCAGAACATTGAAGGGACTAACGCCATCAACTCTAAAGATACGTCTGGTAACGTTAATTCGATTGCCTTTAATTCCCTGGGTTATCTGGACAATGGTAATGCCAGCACCATCAGGGTGTGCGGCCCGGATGGAGATGTCTCCTTTGCGCGATCGGTCGTCATTCTGGTGTCGGGACTATCTGCTGCCTCAAGAGATAGTTCTGGTGATTCCGACTATACACACGAAGACGTCAGTGGGAGCAATTTAACATGCAGTTAAATGAAACGCCTGTAGCACAACGAGGGTCAAGCCTGATAGAGGTAATGGTTGCACTCACCATTCTGGCGATAGGAATGTTGGGCATGATCCAATTACAAATCAAGGCGTCTCAGGAAAATCAATTGGCCTATTACTATTCACAGGCGATGTACTTAGCAGATGACCTTGTTGAAAGAATGCGTGCCAACCCATCAAACCCAAATGGTTATTTGGTGGCAATTGGGGATGTGGTTAATGGTGTTTCGGCGGATCAGTGTGAAACAGCGAATTGTACCAGTACTCAGTTAGCCCGCTGGGACCTCAAGAAGTGGAAGGACAATTTGGCCGAAATGTTGCCTCAGGGAGATGGGTCCGTCGTTCGTGTAGGTGACCGCTATATTGTGAACACTCAATTTGATGGTTCAAGAGGCGAGGTCGGCGCCCAACCCACATCGTTTCTTTTAGAGGTTAGTTTTTGATGGGTAGCTTAACGTCTCTTCAAAAGAACAATGGTTTTTCTTTGGTAGAACTTCTGGTCTCTATTGTCATCGGCCTGTTTATTCTCGCTGGCGCGACGCAGATACTGCTCGATGGAAGGCGCAGTTATTCCGTGCAAGAGGAGCTTTCTTATTTGCAAAATAATGGCCGATTTATAAAAGATGTCTTGGCTCGTGACATAAAGATGGCGGGGTATGAAGGGTGTGGGATTAGTAATATGCCTCTGGTCAATACGCTAAGACCGCCGGCTAATGACGAATACAAACTGGGGAGGGCAATCAGCGGTTCTCAGCATAACGGTACCGCTTGGGAGCCTGCACTTGCCGGTGAGTGGACGTCGATCGCTGGCATCGATACCAACTCGGACATACTAGAGCTCAGTGGAATTTTTGGTGCGGGCATGCGACTGGCCAGGGCAATGGTCAACCCCTCTGCTGTTTTGAAAGTTCAGCAACCTGCAACGCTGCAGGATGAAGAGATTTTTTTTGTAACCGACTGCAAACGAGCCGCTATAGCGCAAGTCACTAACATCACTACCACGGGTGGTAGCGGTGTGGATAACCTCGTCCACAACCCGGGTGGAAGTACTAGCCCTGGTAATACCAATGATCCGCTGACAAGCGGAACGCCGTTTGGAACTGATGCGTCAGTTTATCGGTTTGAATTGCGCCGTTACTATATTGCCCCGAGTAATATCAGCGATACCCAGGCTTTGTGGCGCAAGACCAATTTGGATGCAGCAAATGAACTGGTGTCTGGTGTCGAGAGTTTACAGGTGCAATACGGGGTGGATACAACCATAGGAAGTGGTGCAGACGATGCTGGAGATGGTGGGGCAAACCGCTATCTCGAAGCAGATAGCATAGTAAATGATGTGGCTGTAACGCCGACATGGATCGGCTGGGATCGGGTGCAAAGTGTCAAGATAACCTTGGTCCTCCGATCTGATCGAGAAGTTCACTCCGAGAATACCAGTGTAACTCTTGACGGCGTAGCGTATAACGACCGTTATTTGAGACAGAGAATTAGTTTTACTACCCGCGTCCGAAATAGCGGCCTGAACGCCCCTTGATAGAGGAATAATCATGAATTCAACGAACTGTCGTCAATCAAGGCAGCAAGGCGCGGTGTTGATCATTAGCATGGTGATGTTATTGATTGTGACATTGCTGGGGCTTGCCGCGATGGAGACCAGCGGCACCCAGATTAAAATGTCGTCTGTGACGCGAGAGCGCCAGCAGGCCTTGGAAATTGCCGAGCAAGTGCTAGTTGACGTTGAAGAGCAGATAGAAGGTGGTGTCTACGGCTTAGGTGAGTTACAAGATTGTGCTTCGGGACAATCATCTTGCTTTGATGACACCTGTGCTGGCGGTTTGTGTTTCGATGGCGCCTATACTGCCGGCGATGATCAGATAGATTGCACTGTTGATAGCACCACGCAGGATCGAGGGCACGTCTGGAGTGGCGATACAAACTGGGCTAGCGGTGCGAAGCACTTGACCTTGTCGATCCCCAATGTGAGTACAGACCCGAAATACCTGGTTGAATTTTTATGTTATATCGAGCGTGGTGATGGCACATCGTTTAGTGCCAGTGCAGGTGAAGAAAATAATGGCGCTGCATATTACCGCATTACCGCTCGCGCGGTGAGCAATGGCGGGAAAGCAGAAGTAATGTTGCAGTCAACGTATCGATTGAATGGTGCATGATATGAATAGTTTGTTAAAACGCTGTTTGTTGCCCTGTCTCACTTTGTGTTTGGGAGTGAATGTTCAGCTGGCAATGGCTGTTACTTCTGCGGACTTTGCCGGTGTGCCGCCGACACTCGGCGACTCCAGTGATCCTTTTGTGATGATCAATTTGTCGGTTGAATTAACGCAGCAAGCGGAGGCCTATACCGACGGCCAACAAACCTATGTCGGCGGGACGTATTGCCCGGGGCATGTTAGTAGCAGAGGTGTTTGTTATTTTGATACGGAGACCTATCTGGGGTATTTCGACCCGCTGAAGTGTTATGTCTATGACACGAGTGGAGCCGATTCAACAGCGACACAGCTGGCAACGGGCGCGCAAAACTCTTTAACGCCACACCATTTCAGACCCAGTAGCATGGCAGCAGCGGATTTTACGTGTAGCGGCGCGAGCGAATTTAGCGGCAACTTCATGAATTGGGCCACAATGACTGCTCTGGACGAGTTCAGAATGGTCATGACCGGCGGAGCCCGTTTGGTGGACACTGGCGGCGCGAGCGCTAAGACTCTAATGACCAGAACGCATCGCTATGGCGATTGGGGTTTTCGGGAAAAGGCGATAAGTTCTGCTACAAGTGGCTCTCATAGAATAACCAATGGCGGAACCAGTTTTGTTAACTCTCCTTCAGATTTAACTCCACACAGTACGACCGGCTTAAGAATTGTTAATAATAATGGCAATAATGGTAACCGGGTTAGCTTCTACGATCATAACAACAATTTTCTCGCAGAATATAATGTCATTGTTGAAGCGTGTGATACCTCGGTGAGCTTGGAGAGTAATTGCGTTTCCTATTCCGACGGGACAAACACGTGGTACAAACCAGAAGGGCAAATGCAAAAGCACGCTCTAAATATGCGTTTTGCTTTGATGACTTATACTGCAGATGATGATCACGGTCGAAATGGCTGTGTTCTACGTAGTAATGCGAAATACATAGGAACATTACGGCCTGCCGCGAGTGGGGGGCTTGAAACCAACCCTAATGCAGAGATTGATAGTTCAGGTTTGTTTACATTTAATGCTGACGGCGCAACATTGGGAAGTGGTGTTAATAACAGTGGCGTGATGAATTATATTAATTCATTTGCCTTGGGCCCCAATCAATATAAGTCATTCGACCCCATCAGTGAACTCTACTATGAAGGGCTTCGTTATTTCAAAAATCTTGGACCCACAAGTTCGTACTCTTCCAGTCTGACAGACGACGAAAAGGACAACTTTCCTGTGGTTACAAGTTGGATTGATCCAATTGCGAGTGAGTGTCAGGCAAATTTCACGATCGCTGTTGGCGATCAGTTTTCGTGGGAGGATAACAGCCTTCCCGGCGTGACTTTGGGTAGTCCAGGTGTCGCAGTCCACGACGGCATTGATGCAAGAACTACCACCAATACCGTTGGTGCACTGGAAGGCATGTCAGGCTCTTATGCCAATTTGGGTGATTACGATAGAGGCAGGAACGATAGTGGTTTCTGGATTGCCGGACTCGCCTACTGGGCAAATACCAATGACATTCGCCCTGTCGATTTTGCCGGTGTACAGACAATTAAAACCTTCACCGTTGATACTCAAGAATACAGCTCCAGCCCTCCATCTGGTAATCAAAATCAATTCTGGTTGGCGGCAAAATACGGCGGTTTTGATGATCTTAATAATGATGCTGATCCGGGGAATGGGTCTGCAGGGGCCAGTACCACAGAGTGGGATGAAGATGGCGATGGCACTCCCGACGCCTATACCCTATCCAGTCAACCTGCAAATCTTCAAGAAGGCTTAAATCGTGCCTTTAATGAAATTGCGGAACGAGTTAGCGCGGGTTCGGCTGCTGCCGTTGTAGCGAATGCAAATTCCGGTGCGGGGGCAATTTACCAGGCGCTTTACAAACCTAAACAGTCAGATAGCACGGGTAAGCAGGTGCAGTGGGTGGGTTTGGTGCGAGCGCTGCTGGTTGATGAATTTGGTAATTTCCGCGAAGACACCGACCGTGACGGCGCTGTGACCAACGCAGATTACATCATCACGCTGGCCTACGATTCGACGGTTGGTAAGTCTGATGTTGAACGTTATGTCACCTTTGACGGGGGAGAAACCGGTACCCATAGTGGCCTGGCCGCAACCGATGTTGATGATGTGATTGCGCTGTGGGATGCAAAAGACCAATTGGCCGCACTAAGTAATGTGACCACTCAACGTAGCTACACCAGCAATGCGTCGGGCGGCCGTTACATTATCAGTAGTATCGATGCCAACAGCGACGGCAAAGTTGATAGTACAGAAGTGGTTGCATTCGATGATCAAGTATTTGCTAATGCTTCCTCCGCCTCGGGCGCGACGGCAAATAATTTCAGATTGCTCGGTTTGGAGAGCGGCACCGGTGACTCTGCAGAAGATATTGTCAACTTTGTCAGAGGGCAGGACATTGCGGGTTATCGTTCACGGCAGGTTGATTATGACGCGGATGGCACCGTAGAGACCTGGCGGCTAGGGGATATCATCCACTCTTCACCGGTTGCGGTAGGACGCACCACAGATCGCTATGATGTACGGTATCGAGATGATACTTATGCTGACTTTGCAAGCCAATACGCTGACCGCCGACAGGTTATCTATGCCGGGGCCAACGATGGAATGTTACACGCTTTCAATGGCGGATTTTTCGATCAAAGTACCAGTTCATTTTCTGTCGACGGTGCCGCCGGTGAAACGAATCACCCGCTCGGTGCCGAGCTTTGGGCTTATGTACCCAATAACCTTCTACCTCATGTGCGTTGGTTGACAGAACCTGGTTATCCTCATGTCTACTACGTAGATGGCATCCCGCAGAGTTTTGATGTCAATATTTTCAGCGACGATACTGATCACCCCGGTGGTTGGGGGACGATACTAGTTGTCGGTATGCGTTTGGGTGGCGGCGAGATCACTCTTGACCCTGACAGTGATACCGATGGTGATACCAGTGATGATATTACCACCCGGTCTGCTTTTGTGATTTTTGACATTACGAATCCTGAGGTGGCGCCAAAGTTATTGGCCGAGGTGAGTAGTTCAGACATGGGGTTCACAACCATGCGCCCCGAGGTAATCAAGACGCGGCAGGCCAGTGCTTCGGGTAGTTTTGATAGTCCAGCGCTTAATCAATGGTACTTAATGTTAGGCTCAGGCCCTGCGGGGACAGACGCAACCAGCAAGCTGGCTGCTCTGGAGTCGGGCGTCAGTAATCAGGCCGCTAATCTTTATGCCTTTGACTTGAATAACCTCGAGCTTATCATCCCCGATCCGGGTGGAGCTCCAGGTGTTGCGGCAATGCCTGTTAGCGGTAGCTCTCAAGGTTTTGTAGGAGATTTCTCAGGTGTTGATTGGGATGGCGACTACAGTGATGATGCCGTTTATTTTGGTACCATGGAAAATACGATTGCGGCTCCGGAAGGTATGTTAAAGCGCTTTGTGCCCGGTAGTAGTTTTAGTATGACGTCAGCGACGATGAGCAACCTGCTCACCGATTCAGGCGGACTGGATCAGCCTGTTATGGCCCCACCCGAGCCCTATGCTGATGTAAATGGTAATGCTTGGATCTTTGTGGGTACGGGACGTTTCTGGGTGGGCGATGACAACTTAAGCTCGGTACAGCAATCCTACTATGGCATTAAAGAGCCTACTAGTAGCGGTGTTATGACATGGGCCACCGTTAATAAAAGCGATCTGGTCGATACCACCGGGCTTAGAATTTTTCAAGATGGGTCGTTAACGGCGAGTGACGGCGCAACCAGCCCTGTGACCTTAAACTCCGGAGACGATGTGGGTTCGTTTTCCGAGTTGCAGTCCGTGGTGAAAGGAGAGGCCGGGTGGTTTCTTGATTTTGATTCCAGCGCGGCAAGGCATTTGGGTAAGTCGGCCATCAGTGATGTCAGTGTAGTATTTACTGAATATACACCCAGCGGCTCGGAGTGTAGCGCAGAGGGGCAAACCTTATTAAACGCAGTGCATTACTCAACAGGCACCGCTTCTGCATTTGTTGCGCTGGAGGAGGGGAGCGACTACCTCAATACTTCAGACAACCTGGAGTCGTTGCGCTCGGTAGAGTTTGGTCATGGTTTGGTGCGTGATGTCGTGCTGGTCGACAATCGAGTCATTGGTCAGGACTCAACAGGTGGCTTGTCTGTTAAAGAAATTGAAGGGCCTCCTGCCCCGACCGGCAGGGTGTCCTGGCGAGAAATACCTTTGGAGTAATAATGAGAAATAAAGTACTAGGTTATACCCTGATTGAGATTATTATTGTGATGGCGATAGTCGCCTTGCTCGCCGCTGTTGCTGTGCCGTCATATCAGGGGCAAATACAGAAATCCCGTCGCGGCGATGCCTTGGCAGCCGTTACGGCCGCCGCAGCGGCCCAGGAGCGTTGGTATTTCCAGATTAGTGGCTACAGTGACAGTGTTGATAATATTGGCGGCACCGGGGGGAGTTTAATTTCACCCGAAGGTTATTATTCAGTTACGGTGGCTAATAATTCGGGTGTCGGCAACTGCGTGGGTGGTGGAACCGTTGCATATAATTGTTTTACATTGACGGCAACGGCCGTAGCGGGGAAAACTCAGGCTAATGACGATGACTGTGCATCTTTTTCAATGACCCAGCTGGGCGAACGCACGGCATTGGATAGTGCTTCCAATGATGCAACCAGCCAGTGTTGGTAGAGCGTGTTGACACTCGGTTACGTTTTTCTTAGCAAGTGATGGGACTTCCATCACTCTTTTCTACAATACCATCCCCGTCTCCATCCATGGCGATATAGGTCCTTCCTGCCATATTAATGGTGATTCGTTGTGCGAAGCGCGAGTCATTATTTTTTGGGCAATAGTAGAAACTCCCCGCTTGTCTGGCCCTTCCATGTGAATCAATTTCTATGTGGCTCTTCCCGAAACCGGCTTTAAGAGAGAGTTGCCGAGGTTCAGTGCCCAACTCTATACGTTGGTGCATTGTCTCATCCAGATCTAGCTGATGATTTTGGTTTTTGTCTTCAAAGACAATAAGAAATTTCATTGTTTGGCCAGTGCAGGAGCCATCCCCGCGACTGCCGCAGACTGTCACCCATTGCCTGCGATTAATGGCAATGCCGCGTGCCATTGTGAGACGGCTGAATATTTTTTGAGACATGCTCCCGGCTTTGTGTCGAAGTAGGAACTGAGTAAAGGCGGGAACGGCTGTTGTGATTAGAATGGCGATTATAGAAAAAATGGCAATTAATTCGACGAGTGTGGTGCCTCGGTATCGCTTGCACATAAACAGACCCTCCTTGGTCGGTTTGTATGCTCGATTCTGTCTGTGCGTGGGGGTGAGGGTCAAGCCCTATTCATCATTATCGAGACCCAATTTTTTTAATCGATAGCGCAGGGAGCGAAAGCTTAGCCCCAATGTTTTAGCGGCCGCGGTTCTGTTCCAGCGGTGTTCTTCAAGTGCCTTGATAATGATGTTGCGCTCTATTTCTTCGAGGTGACTGTCGAGCGACTCTCCGGCTAGATCATTTTTATAGCCGTCTTTGGGGGCGCGCTCGGCGACCGGGTGTTCAATCTGTAAATCATCCGGGTGGATTATATTTTCTTCGCACAATGTATAGGCACGTTCGAGAATGTTTTCCAGTTCGCGTACATTTCCCGGGAAAGCGTAGCTGAGCAACGCTTTGCTGGCACCTTCGGTAAGTTTAACCGTTTGCTCACCATTTTCGTGTGCGATCTGGTTTAGAAAGCGCTTGGCCAGCAGGGCAATATCCCCTGGTCTGTCTCTGAGAGAGGGCACTTTAACTTCAATAACATTAATGCGATAAAACAAATCTTGCCTGAAGCGGTGAGCGGCCACTTCGCTGTTCAGGTCTTTGTGTGTCGCGCTGAGTATTCTAACGTTAACGGGGGTTTCATGTTGGGCGCCGATACTGCGCACCACTTTTTCCTGAATGGCTCTCAGTAGTTTAACCTGCATTTCCAGTGGAAGGTCGGCCACTTCATCTAAAAATAATGTGCCGCCACTGGCCGACTCAAACAGGCCCGCCTTGTCTTTATGGGCACCGGTAAAGCTGCCCTTTTTATGCCCGAAGAATTCACTTTCCATGAGTTCACGGGGAATGGCGCCACAGTTAACCGCGATAAACGGACCGCTTTTGAGTGGGCCCTGTTCATGTATGGCGCGAGCGGTTAGTTCTTTACCGCTGCCTGATTCACCGCTGATATATACTGGAGCCTGTGAACGACTGAGTTTAATAATCTTTTTCTTTAATGCTTTGATGCAGTCAGATTCACCTGTGATATCAATGCGATCGCTGCTGTTGGCATTGCTTCCCCTGTCCAGCTTTAGCGCGGTATTAACCAAGCTTCGTAGGCGTTCAAGTTCTATTGGTTTGGAGACAAAATCAAACGCGCCTGCCTTCATGGACGTAATCGCGATATCCATGTTGCCGTGTGCTGTGAGAACCGCGACGGGCATGTCGGGGGCTTGTTGCTGAATGTATTTGACCAGTTCGATGCCATTTCCGTCGGGCAGTTTCATGTCGGTTAAACACAAGCTGTAGCTGCGGGATTCCAGAAGTTTACGCGCTTCACTGAGGTTGGCAGCACTGTCACAATCAACATCCATTCTGCTGAGCGTGATATCGAGCAGCTCGCGAATATCAGGTTCGTCATCAACGATCAAAGCTTTGGTTGGCATAGATAGATCCCGTTATCTAAATACACGTTGTTCGTGAGCAAGTGTCAGCTTGAAACAACTCTTCTGATCTGCGGTGCGAATAAACCTCAGTTGGGCTTCGTTGGCTTGGCACAGCTCCTGGCAGATATAGAGCCCCAGCCCAGAGCCGCTTGGATCATTTGTGTAAAACGGCTCGAAGATCTGAGAGAGTTGATCTTCATGTATACCCGGGCCCTCATCAATCACTTCAATATAGGGCAGTTGACTGTGGGGCTCAATACCTAGTTTCAGCGTCAGGCGTAGTTCACCTGTTTGTTCTTGACTGTAACGCAGGCCGTTATCGCAGAGATTGCTTAAAATTTGGTGTAGTTGCCAGGGGTCCACCTTGGTAACAATTGACGAGGCTAAGGCCTCAATCGTAACGATGGGGTCTTCATCGTGAGCAAGGCAGTAGTCTTCGGTGAAGTCTTCTACCCAGCGATTCAGAGGCAGAGTTTCAGCTTCGGTCTCCTTCCGCCGGGACAGTTGCAACACATTTTCGATAATGTGATTTACTCTGACGGAATGGGTGGTGATAATCTCTGTCAGGCGTTCATCGCCTTGATTGATCGCGGGCGATTCACGCAGGAGTTGGGCTGCATGGCTAATAGCACCCAGGGGGTTTCGCACCTCGTGGGCAATGCTGGCGGTTAATCTGCCGAGCGAGGCCAGTTTGAGCTGCTGAGCCTGTTGTGATATTTCCCGATTGTCTTCGATGAATATCAAAATGTCCGAATCATTCTGCTCATCCAATCGAGCAAAGTTGATCCGAACCTCAAGGCCCTCATCAGCCAATCTGAGGAAGGGGCTTCGGCTGTGTGGGTACGCTTTCCAAATTTCCAGCTGATCTTCAATTTCCGGAATAGAAGAGAGAGAGATTTTGTCACTCGAATCCGTAAGCCCCAATAGTTTCCGGGTAGCCAAGTTTGCCAATAGTGTTTCATTTTTATGATTTACAACGATTATACCCGTGTTCATTCGACCAACAATCTGTTGGGCCAGCTTTTCCAGGTGAGCAGCGTGCTGGGCTTGAAGGGCGGACTCTTTTTGGCTGTCGATGAGTTTGCGTGTGAGATAGCGAAAAACCAGTGCAGTGAGAAAGAGTAATAAACCGAGTGTGCCCGCTGAAAACAAACCCTTGCTTGAAATTGTTGATTGCAAGGCGCTGTAGATACTTTCTGATATGACCATCAGGCTTGCAATGGCGGCGAGCAATATCGCGATCTGACTGTTGAGAAGAATCCCCGCAATTGCAACACTGGCAAGTAATAAAAAACCCAGACCCGATTCGCCACCGCCACTGGCATGCATCAAAATGACGATGGAGATCACATCAATAAACAGCAGTAAAAACGTTTTTTCTTGCCCGGGCGCGAAGTGATTGCGCCAGAGGAGTATCAGGGTGAATATATTGATCGCCGTGTAGATCACAACGGTATTAAAAAATAGGGCCGGGTGCTCCGTGCCCAGTATGTTGGGCGCTAGCCCCAGCGAAAACATGAGCAAGAACAGCGAGCTCAACGAAGTACGATAGTAGGCGTAGACCCTGAGTAGGGCGTAGTGGCTGTCGTTGACGCTGGGGATTTTGTCCATCAACTAATCGTAAATTGTAGGAATCGGCTGGCGCTTGTGCTGTGTCTTTTTGTAGATATTAAGGATTTTGTCTGCCACTTCTGCACTGACGTCCTTTCCTTCCAGATAGTCATCGAGTTGGTCGTAGCTTAGCCCTAGTGCTAATTCATCAGCCTTTTGAGGCGTATCACACTCCAGGTCCGCGGTCGGCACTTTTTCGATAATGGCCTGTGGGGCACCCATGTGGCCCGCGATGGCTCTGACTTGGCGTTTGCTCAAGCCAAAAAGTGGCGCTAGGTCGCAAGCGCCATCTCCCCACTTAGTGAAAAAACCGGTTATATTCTCAGCAGAGTGATCCGTCCCCAAGACCAAGCCGCCAAGTAACCCGGCGATGTGGTACTGAGCTACCATTCGGGTGCGTGCTTTAACATTGCCCTTGGAAAAATCGATCTGCTTGTTATTACCGGGCGAAATTGAGGCTGCACTGAGTGCATTCAGAGTGGCTTCATGGGTGCCGTCTGCACCGGCTTTGATGTCCACGCTCACAGAGTGGGTCGGCCTGATAAAGCGGAGAGATAATTGAGCGTCTTCTTCGTCTGCCTGTGTATCGTAGGGCAGGCGGACGGCCACAAACTGATATTCCTCACTGTCGAATTCGGCATTGAGTTCTTCTACCGCGAGCTGGGCCAGTCGACCACAGGTGGCCGAGTCGATGCCTCCGCTAATGCCAAGAACCAAGTGCTTGGCACCTGAGCTGCGCAGGGTGTCCTTAATGAAAGAGGTTCTTCTGGTAACTTCTGCCGCGGGATCTATCTCTGGCAGCACCTTCATTTCGGCGAGGATTGACGCTCTGTCCATGATCTGTTTTCTCCAGCTTAATCGATCAAACCAAAGGTCATCCAGCTGAGCCATGAGCGCTTGCCCGCTTCCTCTGCTGCCTGCTCAATCGATTCGTTGTCTTCGCGAAATTCCGGGTTATACACACGACGGCTATCAAATCCGGGGGGCTCTTGTTTATCAAACAGGCCGAAAGTGGCTTTGCTTACCCAGGAGTCATTCTCAACGGCGGCATTATACTGGAAGTTAAATTCTCCATTGGCATTAAGTGCGGGATGTTCCGGGTAGTTTGCTCGCATAACCTCCAGTGAGGCATTGCTGAGCTCTGGCATTTCTAATAAATGGTAACCTTGCACCATGACTGCCAGGGCGTCAGGCACGGCTGGCGTCTGCTGGAAGTTTTCGACCACGTAGCGGCCTCGGTTGGCTGCGCCTAGATACGCACCGCGCTTGAGATAATAATTGGCAACGTGTATTTCCAGGCGCGCGAGAAGATTACGCAAATAAATCATGCGCTTTTTGGCATCTGCCGCATAGGGGCTGTTTGGGTAGCGTGCCAGTAGTTGTGAGAAATGGGCGAAGGACTCTCGGGCAGACCCTGGATCTCGGCTGGTAAGGTCCGTGGGTAAAAAACGCTCAAACAGACCGCGGCCTTCGGTAAATGACGCCAGTCCTTTCATATAATAGGCATAGTCAACATTGCGGTGCTGGGGATGCAAACGAATGAAACGGTCTGCCGCAGCGGTGGCCGCTTCCGGCTCAAAATTGCGATAATACGCGTAGATGAGCTCCAGTTGCGCCTGTTCGGCATAGGCGCCAAACGGGAAGTTCTCCTCCAGCGCCTGTAAATTCTGGATGCCGATGTCCCATTGGCTGGTATTTAACTGCTTTTGGGCGGCTTCATAAAACGCTTGTTCTGTGGTCAGTTGAGGGGTTTTGTCTTCATTACTGGCACAGGCTGTGAGCAGTAATAGGCTGCCCAGGAGGAAAAATGCACGAACTTGCATGGATATTGACTCTTTTTGTTCACTAAAGCGCTGTGGGCTCTATGCTTATGGGTATGGCCTTGTTTACACTAGCGGCCCTTTGGACCAGCTAAAGCAACAAAAGATCCATTTAACCACAGACAAACGCGAGACCAAAGCGTCGATCATGAAATTGAAGGGTTTAAGAGCTAAATGACAGAGAAAATAACGCTTGAGTGCCAGGTTCCACACAACATGAGTGGTTGGCGTTTGGATCAGGTCGCGGCGGAGCTATTTGCAGACTACAGCCGCTCCCGACTACAGATCTGGATTAAGGAGGGAGCGTTAAAAGTTGACGGGAAACCCCGTAAAACTCGTGACAAGCTCTATGGTGGTGAGATGCTCAGCTTGAATGCTGAGGCGGAAGAGCAAGGCGAGTGGCTGCCGGAGGCAATGGATCTTGATATTGTCTATGAAGACAATCATATACTGGTGATCAACAAATCCGCCGACCTGGTTGTGCATCCCGCAGCAGGCAATTACACGGGTACTTTACTCAATGGTCTTTTGCACTACTGTCCTGAGCTAATCAATATTCCCAGGGCTGGCATCGTCCACCGGCTAGACAAGGACACAACAGGGTTAATGGTGGTGGCAAAAACCCTCATCGCCCACACCGATCTGGTGGGCCAGCTACAAGAGCGCTCGGTCAGCCGTGAATACGAGGCACTTGTTCAGGGAATTATGACCGGGGGGGGTAAGGTGGTGGGAGCCATCGGTCGCCATCCGAGTCAGCGCAAAAAAATGGCGGTAGTTAAGACTGGGGGCAAAGAGGCCATCACCCATTATCGGGTATTGGGACGTTTTAATGCGCATACACATGTGCGTTTAAAGCTCGAGACGGGCAGAACTCACCAGATCAGGGTGCACATGGCCCACATTCAATTTCCCTTGGTGGGAGATGTCACCTATGGGGGGCGTTTCAAGATACCCAAAGGGGCTAGCGAGACGACACTTGAATGCCTGAAAGGTTTTTCGAGGCAGGCGCTCCATGCGGCTCGCCTGGGCCTTATTCATCCCAATTCGGGCGAGTACGTTGAATGGAGTCGTGACCGCCCGGATGATATGCAAAAGCTTCTCGATAACCTGATTGCAGACAGCAAAGCAGAGAGCCTATGAGTCTTTTGGTGCCAGACTGGCCCGCACCGGCCTCTGTGAAAAGCATTATTACCTGCTGTGAAGGGGGGGGGAGTGAAGGTGTTTATGAGAGCAACAACCTCGGCCTGCACGTTGGCGATAATCCTAAGCATGTCTTAAAAAACCGGGAGAGTCTTCAGCAGGCTCTGGGGCTGCCCGGTAGCCCTCAATGGTTAGAGCAGATTCACAGCACTAAGATAGTTGAGGCTCAGGCCGGTGAGCGGGTGAGAACCGGTGATGGCAGTTATTCCCGTGAACCTGGCCTAGCCTGTTGTGTTATGACCGCAGATTGCTTGCCTCTACTATTCTGCAGTAGTGACGGAACACAAGTAGCAGCGGTGCATGCAGGGTGGAGAGGGCTGGCGGCAGGTATTTTGACGAAGGCGCGAGAACGATTTTCCTGCCCGGCTAATGAACTTATGGTTTATCTGGGGCCGGCGATTAGTCAATCTCATTTTGAGGTGGGGGTTGAGGTGCTGGAGGCTTTTTTCGATGCGGCAGATTCCCCCGACCAGGCTGAGGCTGTTGCCCGGTGTTTTGTCGCGGGTCGAAACCCGATGCGTTTTTATGCGGATCTTTATGCGCTGGCAAGAATATTTTTGCACGGCTTGGGCATCGAATCTGTTTATGGCGGAGCGGCCTGTACGTATAGTGATATGGAGGGTGATAAACATCGGTATTTTTCTTATCGTAGACAATCGCAAACGGGTCGAATGGCGAGCTTGATCTGGATTGACCCCGCCACCGAGGTGTAAACCTGCAACTATGCTGAGGGCCTTTTTGAATTTTCTAAATATCACCCCACGTTTTAAGATGATACATTTTCTCACCTGTGACAGATTGACCACCAAGGGCAAATCATGCGTATAGACCGCTTAACCAATCAGCTCCAGTTAGCACTTTCAGATGCGCAGTCTCTGGCGGTGGGGCGAGACCACAACCAACTAGAGCCGACACATGTTTTGTTGGCAATGCTGGACCAGCAAAATGGCACGGTGCGCCCACTGCTATCGCAGGCCGGGTTTGATGTGAATGGATTGCGCAATGAACTGGCCAAACAACTCGACGGTCTGGCGCGTGTCAACACGCCGACGGGTGATGTGAATATGTCCTTGGAAATGGGGCGCCTGCTCAATCTTGCCGATAAACGCGCTCAGCAATATGGCGATAAATTTATCTCCAGTGAAGTACTTCTGCTGGCTGCAATGGATGAAGAGAGCAGTAAGTTCGGCGGACTGCTGCGTCAATTTGGGGATAAACAAAGACTAGACGATACGATCAGCAAAGTGCGGGCGGGCGAAACCGTTGACGACCCTGACGCGGAGGGTAACCGACAGGCTCTGGACAAATACACTATAGATTTGACGGCCCGGGCTGAGGCGGGGAAATTGGATCCGGTCATTGGACGAGATGATGAAATACGTCGCACTATCCAGGTTTTGCAGCGCAGGACAAAAAATAACCCCGTATTAATTGGTGAACCCGGCGTCGGCAAAACGGCGATTGTTGAAGGCTTGGCTCAGCGCATTGTCAACGGGGAGGTTCCTGAAGGCCTGAAAAATAAAAGTTTGCTTTCACTGGACCTGGGGTCTTTGTTGGCCGGAGCAAAGTTCAGGGGAGAATTTGAAGAGCGTTTAAAAAACGTATTAAACGAGTTGAGTAAACAGGAAGGCAGAATCATCTTGTTTGTCGACGAACTGCATACAATGGTAGGCGCAGGTAAAGCTGAAGGCGCCTTGGATGCGGGCAATATGCTCAAGCCTGCCCTGGCACGAGGAGAGTTGCATTGTGTGGGCGCAACAACGCTCAATGAATACCGGCAATTTATAGAGAAAGATGCCGCCCTGGAGCGTCGTTTTCAAAAAGTGCTGGTAGAGGAACCTAATGAGGAAGACACCGTCGCGATCTTGCGAGGCTTAAAAGAAAAATACGAAGTGCACCACGGCGTTGATATTACTGACTCTGCAATCATCGCCGCCGCTAAGCTCTCACAGCGTTATATCACAGATCGACAACTGCCTGATAAAGCCATCGATTTAATTGATGAGGCGGCTAGCCGCATCCGTATGGAAATTGATTCCAAACCTGAACAAATGGATCGTCTTGAACGTCGTTTGATTCAGTTAAAAATAGAGCGGGAGGCACTTAAAAAAGAAGATGATGACCTGAGTTTAAAACGTCTGGAGAAAATAGACGGTGACATTGACAGTGCTAGCCGCGACTTTGCTGATCTAGAGGAAATTTGGCTCACTGAAAAGGCAGCATTGCATGGGACTCATGAGATAAAGAGCAATTTGGAGCAGGCTCGCCTCGATATGGAGTCGGCTCGGCGAGCGGGAGACCTAGGTCGAATGTCTGAGTTGCAATATGGCGTTATTCCCGAAATGGAAAAGCAGCTGGACATGGCCAGCCAGGTCGAAATGATGGAGATGACCTTGTTGCGTAATAAGGTGACCGACGAGGAGATCGCCGAGGTCGTGTCCAAGTGGACCGGCATTCCCGTCAGCAAAATGTTAGAGGGCGAACGCGAAAAACTACTGCATATGGAAAAAGCCCTGCATAAAAATGTGATCGGTCAAGGCGAGGCCGTCGAGGCCGTCTCAAATGCTGTGCGCCGTTCGCGAGCGGGGCTCTCTGACCCCAATAGACCCAACGGGTCATTTTTATTTCTGGGGCCTACTGGAGT
>CAJWCA010000021.1 GCA_913020395.1 uncultured Cellvibrionales bacterium
GGTTGGTTATGACAGCCCTGCAGATGTCAGTGCGCTTCGTCAAAAGTTGGAAAATGCCGGCTTTAAAAACCCTGTCGTCGTGCATTTTGGTTCAGAAACCGATGTCTTGATCCGTTTGCAGGGCGAGCCCGATCAAAAGCTTGCTGAACAAATGGTTGAGGTTCTGAAAACCGATGGTCAAGAGATTGATCTGCGCCGTGTTGACTTTGTAGGCCCGCAAATTGGTGAGGAACTACGTGAGGACGGCGGTCTCGGTATGCTCGCTGCATTGGCCGTGGTTATGCTTTATGTAGCTGTGCGGTTTCAATTGAAATTTTCGGTGGGTGCGGTTTTAGCGCTTGCTCATGATGTCATTATTACTCTGGGTATTTTCTCAATGGCCAGATTTGAGTTTGACCTTACGGTGCTAGCGGCTATTTTAGCGGTGGTGGGTTATTCGCTGAATGACACTATTGTTGTGTCTGATCGAATTCGTGAGAATTTCCGCCGTTATAAAAAGTTAGATGTGAAGGATCTACTTGATCTGTCCATTAACGAGACTTTGTCGCGAACAGTTATGACATCGCTGACTACTTTGCTTGCGCTGATAGCCTTGTATATTTTCGGCGGTGAAGTTATTCGCGGCTTTGCAACGGCCATGATCTTTGGTGTTGTGGTTGGTACTTATTCTTCCATATTTGTGGCCGCCCCCATTTTGTTACAAATTGGGTTGACCCATCGCAATGAAGAAGAAGACGGGTTTAAACCTAAAGACGACGTACTGGATGCAGAAGGATAACGGCCTGTTGTAATTCAAGCTGGTCGAGACGGGTAAGAGAATGCAAGATATTTCAGGAATTCCTGACTAATTTCCAGAAAATAAGGGCTATGGCTTTCGTGACATTCAATAAAATCACGCACCATGGCATGCCAGTTTGCTTCAGACATAACGTCCTTGAGCACAGGAAAACCACTGGCGATAAAGTTTTCAATATTGTTGTAAATTAATTCGCGATAAATGTTTAACCGGCGGTCTTCGATACCTTCGGGTGCTCGGTTTTTGTTGGGGTTGCGCAAATGCGCGACCAGGGTGTGCTGGGAAACCTGAAACACGGGTGTCGGATCATTCACGAACCAATACCTCTTCGCCCGACGCTGCCTTTTGGGCACTCGCCTGAATCGACTTGATCTGATTCACCTCTTCTAGTAACTCCGGGACAGCGGGAATATTGAAATCACGCTCCAACAGAGTGGGCAATACACCAAAACAATCGTAGGCCTCTTGCAGTAATTGCCAAACCGGGGGGATGACATCTGAACCGTGAGTATCCACTCTCAGATCTTCCGCTTCGTCAAAATGGCCGGCAATATGAATATAAGTTGTACGTTCTCCCGGCAGGGCTCGCAGGAACGCGACGGGATCGTAACGATGATTAATGCTGTTCACATAAATGTTATTAACGTCGAGCAGAAGGTTGCAGTCGGCCTCAGAGACAACCGCGTTTATAAAGTCAATTTCTGACATATCCTGCTCTGGGGCGCAGTAATAAGAGGCATTTTCCATTGCAATTCGACAACCCAGAATATCCTGCACTTGTCGAATTCTTGCCGCAGTATATTTTACGGCTTCTTCGGTAAAGGGAATGGGCAGCAAATCATAGAGGTGACCATTGTCACTGCAATAGGTCAGGTGCTCTGAATAAAGCGCGATATTATGTTCGGTCATAAACCGTTTAACAGCTTTGACAAATTCAAGGTCGAGCGGGGAAGGCGAACCAATGGACAACGATAGTCCGTGTAAAGTAAACGGGAAACGTTCGGTATAACTGCGGAATTTTTTGCCAAAACGCCCGCCTACACCAATCCAGTTTTCAGGCGCAACTTCCATGAAATTAACGTCTGCAGTAGACAGATCTGCGAGGGAATCTAACAGACTCCGCCGCAGACCCAAACCTGCCCCCGCCAAAGAAGTGTACTCTCCTTCAGCGGAGACCGGTCGACTCATGACTTAGGCCATGCCTCCGCACTTGCCTTCGCCACACTTGCCTTCTTTAGCGGCTTTTTTGCCTTCGCCACATTTGCCTTCGCCGCACTTACCTTCTTTGCCGGCTTTTTTGCCTTCGCCGCACTTACCTTCGCCGCATTTGCCTTCTTTACCGGCTTTTTTGCCTTCGCCGCACTTACCTTCGCCGCACTTGCCTTCTTTACCGGCTTTTTTGCCTTCAGCTTCCGCGCCGGCCAAATTGTAACCAGACTCTAGTGGCTGGGCTGCAAAGGGGTTTTCACTGGCGCTTGCCAGGGTGCTCATGCCCGCGGTCGCAACAAACGCTACACCAACCGCAGCGGCTAAAGGGCTCAGTATTTTCTTACTCATAGGTCTTTCTCCAAGAACAATATTATGATTTTTGTGGCGATTGATTATCGCCCATGTAAAGTACCGCGTTTATAGCGCCATTGAAAGCCATGTCTTCAATGCCATCGCGGCCCGACAAACCCACTGCCCTGCTGCGATGTGCTAACTATGACCGAAGGGGGGATAATTAGTTTCGAGAAAATCTGGCCTAGGCCAATTTTTTTTCTGACTCGGGAGAACCCCGGCAAATATGCACCAGCCAGTGGTGCAAATTCAACAAATGGTCGTCTATTGCATCTTTATGAGTGAGCAACTCTCGTCCACTGTAATTGTGTAAATTCCCGCTGGCCCGGCTAATCGCCATGACTATGGCATCGTGCTCACCCAATTCTTCTAACCAGTGTTTACAATCCATCAAGTCACCGGCCCCCGAACTGCTTTTGACGTTCATATACAGACAGGAAGGCAGTGTTTTTTGTTTGAGCGCCAGGCGAAAGTTAAAGCCGTCGTAAGGGTCTCGCCACTCAGGGTTCATACGCCAGTTCCGCCACTCTTTCGCCAGTTGACGGCTTTCCTGAGCCGGCCCCAATAGAGCGCCTTTCACTTGGCCAAACAACAGGCCCGATAGCTGCTGTGATAGACGCCAAACCTGATCCCGAATTGCCTTGCCCATGTTCGCCAGAAGCGATTGCCGCCCGGCCCCCAAATGCGCGATGCCCAGCACTTGCGCAGGCAAAACATCAATTCTTGCATAGGCACAAGTCAACAATACACTGCCCAGCCCCTTGCCTATCCAGATCTGCGGGCAACCCGGACGCAAGCGCGCAACGGCAGTCAAGTGACTGGGAATATCTTCCATAATCGCCTGATGTAAACCCCAGTTCTGCTCACCACTCAGGGCAGGCCAACTGCGGCCCTTTCCACGCAGGTCCAACATGAAAACATCGTACCCTTCAGACGCCAACATCGGTGCCAGCCCCAAGCGGGTGTCTGGCTTAGAGTGCTCCATATCCGGGAAAAAAATACTCTGGTCTTCCATGAAGTCCGCCAGCATTAGTACGGGGGTACCAGTTACAGCTTCTTTTCCCCTCTCATGACTACCGCGCTGGCGGTATAGGCGATGCAATCCAAGCTGGATGCCGCCGGTGGCTTTGACACAGTGAAATTCGTAGTTGAGGTGAGTTTGATTCCAGCAAATCGTTTGCATGTTCTTCCTGAAGGCAACGTTCAAAAACCTAGTGTTCAGTGTAGCGAGATCAGGCCTCTTCGGCCAGTGTCCACTGCTTATTGAGACGTTTACTAGAGACCGGCATTAAGGTTTTAACACTCTGTGCAAACAAGCTGACTCTGAACTCTTCCAGTATCCAGCGGTAATGCACCCTTTCTGGATTATTCCAGGCGAGTGAGCCCTCGCGTTCAAGCAGGCTTTCCAGCCTTTCCCGGTGCGGTGCAAGTTCTGCCATGTGCACTTTATCTTTCTGCACCTGAAGCGGCGCTTTTTCCAAGCGGATTTGAATGGCTTTGAAATATCGCGGGTACTGACGCAGCCATTGCACAGGCGTGAGGAACAAAAAACCGGGATAAACCAGATCTTCCAGCTGTTGATTAATATCGCCAATGGCAAAGGCCAATGTGAATACACTTTTATTCACTTTCAGCAGTTTCTTAATCTGGACAAGGCTTGCCAATGTAGACAGCAGCAGTTTTTCGAGCTCTCGGGCTTGACCGGTGAGCTCTCCCTCAATCGCATCGACACAGGATTCAAATGCCTGTTGTGTGCGAGGCATTGTTTCAGCAAAACCGCAGAGCTGGCAGATGGCCGCCAGTATAAGGTCTTCTGCAACAGTGTCCCGATTGCCAATGCCGGCCACAGACAAACCGATGTCCTTGCCTTTTAATACTTCCTTTCGCAGATACCTTGTGGTTTTTGCCAATCGCAAATAAGCCAGTCGTGCAAGCCCCCGGCGGCTCACAAAATTTGCCTCGGCAGCATTGTCCAGCAAACGCAGCGCGATGCTATCACCCTCATCCAACAGAGCGGGAAAAGCACGCACGCTGATGCCACCACGATCCAGTTGCGCGGTCTGCTCAAAGCCACCAAAATTCCACTCAGTGATGCCACTGCGCTCAAGATCGCTGCCCGCCGTTTGGATGCTCTGCTGCACTTGATCCCGATAACGCTCTCTCAAAATATTGAGATCTCGCCCGGAATCAATTTGGCGACCGCCTTCATCCAGAACCTGAATATTAATTTTGTAATAGTCGTCGAGTGCAATTTGAGACCAGCACTTGCCATGCACATCAACCGCAGTGTGGCGTTTAAGTTGGTGTGCCAGGGATTCACTCAGAGAAACATTGTCAGGTTTCATCCCTGCAAGCGCTTTGTCTACAAATTCTGGCACAGGCACAAAGTTCTTTCGCCACTGTTTGGGTAAGCCCTTCACCAAACTAATGCATTTATCCCGAAGCATTCCCGGCACCAGCCATTCCAGGCGAGCCCCTGATATCTGATGCAAAATATTAACGGGCATCTGCACACTAACGCCATCATCTTTATGGCCCGGCTCAAAATGATAATGCAGTGGCAACACCATGCCCGACACCTCGAGTTCACTCGGAAACTGTGCCTCGGTGATGGCACTGGCATCGTGCTGCATTAAATGTTCACGGGTCATGAACAACAAATCCGCCTGTTTCTCTTCACTCTGCTTACGCCAGTGTTCAAAGTCGGCCAACTTGGTGATTGCCTCGGGTAGACGCTCGTCATAAAAGGTGTAAAGCGCCTGTTCGTCAGCCATGATATCCCGGCGTCTGGATTTTGCTTCAAGCGCTTGAAGGCTCTCAATCAACTCTTGATTGTGTTTGTAAAATGCGGGCAACTGTTTGCCCTTGGGTTTATAGGCCCCTTCCACCAATGCCGCCCGAATAAACACCTCACGACAGGTCTTCGGATCAATATTGCTATAGTTTACTCGCTGCCTTTCAACCAACACTAAACCGTATAACGATATTTTTTCCCAGGCCATCACCTGGCCGGTTCGCGGCGCATAATGTGGCTCGGAATGGTGGCGTTTAACGAGGTGTTCAGCCGCACTCAATGCCCACAGCGGGTCAATTTTGGCAACACTGTGCCCAAACAAACGAGAGGTTTCCAACAGCTGCCCGACCAGCACCCACTTGGGTGCTTTTTTAAATTGGGACGAACCGGGGAAGAGGTGAAATTTTCGATTGCGAGACCCTGTGTATTCTTTGTCGTCGCCACGAAACCCTAGATAGTCTAACAGGCCGGTAACCAGCGCTCGATGTACTGGCTCGTAGGCCGCCGCCTGATTATTTTCAACCAGGCCCAAAGGTTTAAGCGCCAAATGAAGTTGGCGGTGAATATCTCGCCATTCCCGCAATCGAATCCAGGATAAAAAGTCTTTTTTGCACTGTTTCTTAAACTGGTTTTGGCTGAGTTCCTGTCGCTGCTCTTCAACGTGGTCCCAGAGATTCACCCAGGCCAAAAAGTCCGAATTTTCGTCTTTAAAGGGTTTGTGTTTTACATCGGCGGCCTGTTGTTTATCGGCCGGGCGTTCTCTTGGGTCTTGCACCGACATGGCACTGACAATAATCAGTATTTCCCGCAAACAATTCTGAGAACTGGCAGCCAGTACGATGCGGCCCAGACGAGGGTCAACCGGTAAGCGGCAAAGTTGCTTGCCCAGATTCGTTAAGCGGCCGGACTTGTTAACGGCTTGCAGCTCTTCAAGCAATTTGTAGCCATCATTAATCAATCGGCTATCGGGGCCATCAACAAAAGGAAAACGTCGAATATCGCCAATGCGCAATTGCAACATCTGCAAAATAACGGCGCCCAGATTAGTGCGCAGAATCTCGGCATCGGTGAACTCCGGGCGACGCAAGAAATCTTCTTCGTCATACAACCTGATGCACACCCCGTCACTCACTCGGCCACAGCGCCCCATTCTCTGGTTGGCACTCGCCTGGGAAATGGCCTCGATGGGCAGTCGCTGTACTTTGGTGCGGTAGCTGTAGCGACTGATTCGAGCTGTGCCCGGGTCAATTACATAACGTATTCCCGGTACCGTAATTGAGGTTTCAGCCACATTGGTGGCCAGAACAACCCTGCGCCCTCTATGGGCCTGGAACACTTTATTCTGCTCTGCCAAACCGAGGCGAGCATACAGGGGCAAGACTTCAAAATGTGGCAGATTAGCTGCGCGCAGTGCCTGAGCGACCTCGCGGATCTCTCGCTCGCCACTCAAAAATACCAATATGTCGCCGCCCACTGCGGCGTTGGCCCGCTCCATTTGATCAATTTCAAGCACCGCATCCACGATGGCATCATTGATATCTTCCTGACCTTCCGCCATTGGGCGATAGTGTAGTTCTACGGGGTAAGTCCGCCCGGATACTTCTATGATCGGGGCGTTGTCAAAATGTTTGGAAAAACGATCCAGGTCGATGGTCGCCGATGTGATGATGAGTTTTAGATCGGGCCGCTTGGGCAACAAAGTCTTCAGGTAGCCCAGCAGGAAATCAATGTTTAAACTGCGTTCGTGGGCCTCGTCAATAATCAGAGTATCGTAGCGGTTTAAATAGGGATCATTCTGAATTTCAGCCAGTAAAATACCATCGGTCATCAATTTGATGTGGGTATTGTCGTTGGAGTGGTCGGTGAAGCGAACCTGGTAACCCACCGAGTCTCCCAGGGGCCGATTTAACTCTTCAGCAATGCGACTCGCCACGGTTCTGGCAGCAATTCGCCGGGGTTGAGTATGCCCAATTAAACCCTTCACTCCGCGGCCCAGGCTCAGGCAGATTTTGGGGATCTGGGTGGTTTTACCGGAACCGGTTTCACCGGCAAGCACCACCACCTGATGCTGATCAATGGCTTTTGCAATATCGCTGTGTTTGTCGGCAATGGGCAGCGATTCGGGGAACTCTATCTCGGGTACTGCCGCCCGGCGGGATTCAACACGTGCCGCGGACCGCGCCAGATCTGACTCCAGTTTTTTTAGGGGTTTGGAAAATGCTTTGCCGGCCTTGTGCAGTTTTAGCAGGTCATTCAGGCGCCTGCGAAACTTGTGAACATCACCGGACATTACCTGGTCGAGCTGTGCGTCCAGGGCAGCCCGAAGGGCTTTGCTATCGGGCAATGGGGTGGTATCACTCATGGGGCTGTGTCATTCCGGCAGTAAAAGCCCGACATTATACCGAACTTCTACGCCGCATCGCGCCTATTTGCTTAAATACTTGATCGCCCGGTCCAGGCCATCCAGGCTCAAGGGGTACATGTGCCCATCTACCAGTTTTTCAGTGGCTTCAATGGTCTGGGTGTAATGCCAGTATTTCTCAGCCGTGGGGTTGAGCCAGACAACTTTGTCAAAGGTATCCGTGACGCGCTGCATCCACTTGTAACCCGGCTCTTCATTCATGTGTTCAACACTGCCGTATTGACTACTGATCTCGTAGGGGGCCATGGAGGCATCACCCACAAATATCACTTTATAGTCCGCAGTGTATTTGTGCAGAATATCCAATAGAAGTGTTGTGTCGTGGGTACGGCGGTAATTATCTTTCCACAAATTTTCATAGATAAAATTATGGAAATAGAAATACTCAAGGTGCTTGAACTCTGTGCGGCAAGCCGAAAAAATCTCTTCACAGATTTTGACGTAGGGGTCCATCGATCCGCCCACATCAAAAAACAGCAACACTTTCACCGCGTTGTGACGCTCTGGTACCATTTTAATATCCAGCAAACCGGCGTTGCGCGCTGTTGAACGGATGGTATCGTCCAGATCCAGTTCGTCTTCGGCACCCTGACGGGCAAACTTGCGCAGTTTGCGCAGGGCCATTTTGATGTTGCGTGTGCCCAGCTCTACGGTATCGTCCAAATTTTTGTATTGGCGTTTTTCCCAGACCTTAGTGGCGCGTTTATTCTTGCTTTCACCCCCAACCCGAATGCCTTCAGGGTTGTAGCCACTATTGCCAAAGGGAGACGTGCCACCGGTGCCAATCCATTTGTTGCCACCCTGGTGGCGTTTTTGCTGCTCTTCCAATCGTTTTTTAAACTCTTCGATCAGTTTGTCGAGCCCGCCAAGGGATTCAATTTTCGCCTTTTCCTCCTCTGTCAGCTGCTTCATAAATTCAGCACGCATCCAGTCGTCGGGAATCAGGGCATCGATGATGTCTTCAACATTTTCAAGCCCTTTGAAATAGGCGCCAAAAGCCCGGTCAAATTTATCAAAGTGTTTTTCATCTTTGATTAGCAGGGTTCTGGAGAGCACGTAAAAATCGTCGATACTGCCAAACGCCAAATGAGCCTGCAGGGCCTCAAGCAGCACCAACAGCTCTTTGATCGTGACGGGCACGGAAGCATTTCGCAAGCCGTAGAAGAAATTAACCAGCATGGTTCATACCTCCCTAGCGGGCCTCGCGCCGCACCATAAAGGCCAGGCGTTCCAACATGTGAACATCTTGCTCATTTTTAAGCAGCGCACCATAGAGCGGTGGAATAGCTTTGGTGGCATCGCGATTTTGGAGAATCTCTTCAGGAATATCGTCGGCCAGCAGCAGCTTGAGCCAGTCGATCAATTCAGACGTTGAAGGTTTCTTCTTCAGGCCCGGCACTTTGCGCACATCAAAAAAGATGTCCAGCGCTTCACCGACCAGGCTCTGTTTCAGACCGGGGTAATGCACATCAACGATTTTGATCATGGTTTCACGATCGGGGAAGTTAATGTAGTGGAAGAAACAACGACGCAAAAAGGCGTCTGGCAGCTCTTTTTCGTTGTTGCTGGTAATGAGAATAATGGGGCGGTGTTTCGCTTTTATTGTCTCTCCGGTTTCGTAGACAAAAAATTCCATTTTGTCGATTTCAACCAGTAAGTCATTCGGAAATTCAATGTCGGCTTTGTCGATTTCGTCGATCAACAATACAACCTGCTCATCCGATTCAAAGGCTTCCCAAAGCTTGCCTTTTTTAATGTAGTTCTTGATGTCATGAACACGGTCGTCGCCCAACTGAGAGTCCCGCAGACGGGATACGGCATCATATTCATACAGGCCCTGTTGTGCCTTGGTTGTGGACTTGATGTGCCACTGAATCAACCGTTTGCCCATGCTTTTGGCCACTTCCTCTGCCAGCATGGTTTTTCCCGTGCCGGGCTCACCCTTGATTAACAGGGGCCTCTGCAGGGTAACTGCCGCATTCACGGCCATACGCAGTTCATCTGTTGCAACGTATCTTTCAGTACCTTCGAACTTCATGTCTTACTCCGGGATCACAAGCTTTTTACGAGGGGCAAGAGTGTATCATACGCTTGTTTAAATGCAGAGACTGACGGGTCAAATGCCATAGATCACTTTGTTTTAAGGCATTGACCCACGAGTCATAATGATGATGTTCCTGCCTTGGCGGCGATAGTTCTCGAAGGGGTCACGAATGAACGACGGGACGGACTCTGGGGTTTGCACCTGATAGTGCGCTCGCTCATAGAAGGACAGTAGGTGCTCAAAGGGAAAGCAGTAACTGGATTGCTGGGCTAAAACAGGCTCTATCCCTTGCAATAAGCGAGCACCGTACCCCAGGCGGCGACTGTCAGGCGCAACACACATACTGCGTAGAAAAAGGGTATTGTCTGCTTTTGGACTCAGGCGAACCGCCGCCACAATGGAGGTGCCCGCCTTCAATACGAAGACCTTCTCTCCCCGTCCGGCCTTGGCGGGGTAGCGACACTCTTTATAAAACCGATTGACCAAAGGCAATTGCAGCGGGTCAAGTTGCTGGAATAGCAGGTCCATCAGAGACACAGAGGCCGCTTATTTGTCCTCTTCTTCATCTTCGTCAAAACTATCCGGGGCAAAATCATCCAGTGAAAATGCGCCGACATCATCGTCATCATCGTCGTCAGGCATTTCAAGCACGGGTTCCTCAGCAGGCTCAGGGGGTGCTTCATCCACGAGGCCGTCCAGTTCATTTTCAACCACCGACTCCTGGGACAAATCCAGGTTTTCACTCATCAGGTCGTTGGCAAGCGAATCATCTTCCTCGATTTCAAGCTTAGGCTCTTGCGCTAAATCCGGCGCAATGATCTCGGTGACCTCTTCCATTGCGGGTTCAAGCTCCGCCTCGGCTGCCGGTGCTGCGGGTGCGTCCTCTTCTTCAAGGTCCGCCATCGCGTCGTCCATCGACTTTTCGAGGTCGGTTAGACTATCGCCTTTTTTACCGCCCATGATCGTGCGGTAAGCGAAGAAGGCCAGCAGAATAATGACCAGGTTGCCCACACCAAGTCCGGTGTACAGAACCCAGCTACTGTCTTCGGCTTCAGGCTCTGCCGCAGGTTCTTCTTCCTCGGGCTCTTGCTCAACCGGTTCAGCTTCAGGTTCCTCTTTAAGGGGTTCCTGTTCGGGTTCCGGTTCGGGCGTTTCGATGACGGGTTCAGCGGAGGCAGCAAATGGATCGTCGCCATCGGGATAACTAAAGGTCAGGATATCCGGAAGATCCTCGTATCGATCTCCTTGTTTGTCGACCGCACTGATACGAATATTAAGTTTATAAACCCCTTCCACGTCAGGCATTAGCTCGAGCTGCCAGTTGTCTTGTGGAGTGCGCGTAAAGGGCTGAATGGTACTGCGACCCAGAGGGTTTTTAACCCGCGCGACCACACGCGTTTTACTGAAATTGAGACTCTGGTCAAAGGCACTCACGCTCACAGTGTAGCGGGCACTGCCATCCACAAAATCCTTGTCCAGGCTGACATCAAAGGCTTTTCGCACAGCCAGACTGTGATTGAATTCCCGGACAAAACTTTTGCCATCAACCAGCAACTTAAGTTCGTAGTGCCCCTCTTCCTGAAACATATCCAGGCTGGTGTTATAAATGCCGTCGCCCGGTGGTAAACCTTCCGATAAACTCTGATGCCAACTTTCACCGTCTTCAGTTCGAGTGACGGTGGCTCCGATATCCAATAAACCCAGGAATTCCCCGCGAGTAATGGTTTTGCCCTCTTCCCTCAGAAGCATCGATAGAGGCAGGGACTCTTCAACAAACAGATTGCTTTTTAAGGGTTTAACCAGCAAATTCATATCGCTGACAATGGTTACCCGGCTGTCGGGTGCAACGTCGGCTTTTACGATCCACTCTCCTTCTAAAGGGCGCTGAACGGTAATCAAGTCGTAATTATCTGTGCGATACCAGTTTACGTCAGCATCTTCTTTTACCAGGCTGTATTCGCTTTTATCAGGGCTGCGCAAGACGGTTTCTGCACTGCCTGGCTGACGAAAAATCAGAGCCGTGAATTCCTCGACACTGGAATCCACAACAAAACGATTCGACTCCAGCGGCAATTGTTCGGCAGGTGCCGCCTGATCAAAGACCTGCAAAAAGATTTTCATCAGCTCATCGGCCGTATTGGCCACGGCCACCATGCCATCGGTTGCCAGCGCCAATTTATTCATCAACTCTGTGTCTGCGTTATCTGACAGAGCAATGGTGTGAATCTTATAGTTGGCGTTTTGATAGTCGGGCAGAATTTTATTGGCAATTCGTTGCCATTCTTTTTCATTGACCGCAGGGTCTTTAGAGATATCGACCAGGCCGTCAGTGAGCAGAATGATGCTGGTTTTATAGGCGGGGTTAGCACGATCCAGATCGTAGGCCGATTTTTCCAGTGCCTCTCCTATATTGGTGTAAAGGCCAACGGAATTTACTTTATTGATCTGAGCCCGCGCATTCACCCGCCAGCTGTCGGTGACCGGCCGGTGGGGAATCAACATATTGATGTTTTTGCCAAAGGTCCAGACGCCGGCCTTGCTGTCTTCGGGCAACAGCTGTACCAAAAGCTCCAGCGCGGGTCGACGCAGGTTATTGGGGTCGTTGCGCTTCATGCTGCCGGAGATATCAATTAACAGACGAATATCCGGTGGCAGATTTTCTATCGCGGCTTCATCTATCGCCGCCTGCTGAGACAGTGCTGAAGGTGCCAGGCCAAGCCCCAACACCATGAAAAGAAAAATCGCTTGTCGCTGAATCTTGCTGTAGATACCAGGCACTATTTTCATAGGCGTATTGTTACCCTTCCCAGTGTTTGGTCAATATTACAGTATCTGGTCTGTTGCCAGTCGTCCGCGCTGTGTTAAATACCAACGCACTCCTTTGCTACCATTTATTTTCCCAGCCAAATTACGCCCAACCAGGACGTTTAAGGTTTGCAGCATTGTGTTTTCATCACACTCTGCCTCTCGGCACAAACCCTCCTTTGAACGGAAGATGTGCCGGCCACAGCTGAGCGCTTTCAAAACCTTACTTGAGCTGACATCCAGTGCTTCCTCGTTTTCGAGCGCAGCACTCGCATCCTCTCCCCCGTGATCTTGCTCAGTTTCTGTCTCGATCAGGGGCAATAACTCTTCCTGCAACTGGCGCAACTCGTGTTGTAAATTGGCCAATTGAGAGCGGGTGAAGGCCGCTTCGTTCATCAGGCGATCGGACACACTGGTAATGACAATTCGAGAGGCAATAGAAGCAAACAGGCAGATGCCGGTGTAAATCAGCAGGCGGAAGGGGTCACCCTGAATTTCCAGAATCAAATCGCTTTTCAACAAGTGCAGCACCAGGGGCACTAAAAAGCCCGCACCAATGCCGATAACGATGTAGCGAGGCAGTTCCGCGAAGTCATTGTCATCCTGATTCATTTGGTAGAAATTAATCAGACCGCCAAATACGCCGGCAATCATCATTACCCCCGCCAAAATAACAATGTAGTTGTCCATTTCCCTGCCCTTTATTTATTGTCTTATTGTCTTACTTGTTGTTCTTTGTTTGTGTTTTTTCGTTTAATGATCGCTCGAACTTAGCGTATCTGGCGGTTGAACGCCACTTTCGGGGTCATTTATAGCATTTTCAGCGGACATCGCAACAGCCCCGCCGGCCCTGCGGCGCTGCCAAAACTCAAACCCGGTTGCCGCAACCACAGCCACCAACAGACTGATCAGCAGCGGCATACCCGCACGCCAGGCGGTATGTTCGCCTTTTTCAATGGCTTCCATGATCACCATGACCCAGGCTGGGGCCAAAAATGTTTGCTCCAGCCCCGCATAATAGGGGGTCAGGAGAAAAACCGCGACCACCAGGGCCAGCAGGCGCCCCGACTCTTTCAGTGAATAGTGTTTTGCAGCCAACACCACGGCATAGGTTAAACCCGCACTGGCAAGCAAATAAAGTAACCAGGCCGTTACGTAATCTGAACTAGACATTGCTTTTGTTCTTCACTCCCTATTCAAGCCACTCAGGGCTTATTCCACCCACTTAACGATATGTTCTTCCATACCGTCCGGGTGTACATGATTTTCCGACAGTACACGGCCTTTCACCGATATCCCGGATTCGTGCACTGTATTGGGGTCCCCGGAGACCAGGGGGTGCCACCACTGAAGTGGCTGTCCTTCCGCAATTAATCGATAGGCACAGGTCAGCGGCAACCAGTGAAATTCCGCCACGTCCTCAGGCTGAAGCCAAACACATTCAGGCACCAAGGTATTGCGATCTTCATACTCAGTACATCGGCAGGTATCCATATCCATGTAGCGACAGACCACTTTGGTGTAATAAACCTCTCCGTCGTCTTCGTCTTCCAGTTTGTGCAGGCAGCATTTAGCACAGCCGTCACACAGACTTTCCCACTCTTCTTTGTTCATTTCCGACAGGGATTTATGTTCCCAGAACCGTTCGCTTGTGTTCATGGAAGCCATCTACATTTTGGAATTCTTGGCATGGATCTCACTCATATAACTGTCTTTTGGCAGGGGCATCTGCAGGTAAAAACCTTTTTCTTCCAACTCGGACATCACCTTCTCCGCCGTCGTACGAGCCAGCTTTCTACCCGCCTGCAATACCAGTGTAATAGCTTGTTTTGGTTTTCCAAAGCGATCCAACAGAGCCTCTGGCACTCTGCTCAGTCCGTCGGCCTTGCTGACATACAAATACATGTCCGCTTCCACTTCACTTTTATAAACGTCACAAATGACTTTCATGATACTTCAAACCTTTCTACTCGGGCTTATCCCGCTATAAATTCTCTGCTTCTGACAGCAACGCTTCGCCCACTACCTGTTTACGCCACCCCAATAAACGCTGCGGCAATTCCCACTTGCCCGCCATGCCAGAGCGAACAAAGGCTTCATATTCTTTTTTACGAACCAAGACTTCGGGGGGTAGGTCAAGGGTTTCTGCGATCTCCCTCATCCTGTGTTTAAAGACTTTCATGTAGGCGTTTTGTGCGGGCACCAGTGGAGCTGGCAAGCTTGTGGGGAACAAACTTTCGTCACTGGCACGCGCTATTTCAATAATTTCCAGAATCGTTTCACCATCAGTGCGCTGGGTGCGTGGAGGCATGCCTTCAAAACGGGATAATTGATGGGTTCGCTCGGGTTTACGCTGGGCGAGCTCAAAAAGGGTGGCATCTTTCATAATGCGATTGCGAGGAATATCCCGGTCTCTGGCTTCTTGTTCACGCCAATCGCTCAGCTGCTTCAGAATCGCCAACTCCTGCCGGCTTAATTTCCAGGCTGACTTCACTTTGGTCCAATGATCTGAACCATCGCTGCCAACCTTTGCCTGGCGAACCAGATCGGCGCAGTCATCCTGCACCCAGGTGAGTCGCCCGTGATCCCGGAGTATTTGTACGAGCTTGCCGTAAATGACTGGCATATAAGCCACATCAAGGGCAGCGTAGTGCAACTGAGACTGACTGAGGGGACGCTGCATCCAGTCAGACCGAGTTTCACCTTTGCTTAATTCAATAGACAGGGTGGCATTTACCAATCCGGCATAACCTATCGAGAAACCAAACCCTGCAAACGCGGCCGCGACCTGAGTATCGAACAGCGGCGAGGGAATCACACCCAATAAAAAACGGAACACCTCTAAATCTTCAGAACTGGAATGCAGAATTTTGGTCACGCGCTCATCGCTCATCAAGGTAGCAAAAGGCGCAAAATCTTTGATAGCAAGAGGGTCAATCAAATAACAGGCACGCCCGTCACCCACCTGAATCAAACCCGCATGGGGGTAAAAGGTGTGGCTGCGCATGAACTCGGTATCGACCGCAATGGCCGCCTGCTGTGACCAGCGTGTGCACAGATCTGCCAGACTGGCATCGTCGTCGATCCAGATGGGCTCCGCGCTCAGGTTTATCGCCTCGAGGGATCGTGTCGTTTTCTCAGAAAAATCAAAACTGTTGATAATGGTCATTAGAGCGTCCGTCGACTGGCGAAGGCCAGGGCCAATGTTCCGCCATCAATGTATTCCAGCTCGCCACCCAGGGGCACACCGTGGGCAATACGAGACACCTTCACACCGAGCGCTTTGGCTTTTTCACCGATAAAGTGAGCAGTGGCCTCCCCCTCTACGGTAGGGTTGGTGGCCAAAATAATTTCTGTGATCGTCTCAAGCTCCAGCAACGTCATCAGCGCATCAATGCCGATATCCTCTGGGCCAATACCGTCAATGGGAGACAAATGCCCCATTAATACAAAATACTTCCCCTGATAGGTGCCGGCCTGTTCAATCGCCAGAATATCAGCGGGCGTCTCAACAACACACAAGACATCATTTTCACGACGTGAATTATTGCAGGTAGCACAAATATCCTCTTCGGTCAGCGTTCGACAGCGCCGGCAACGCCCCACACCTTCCACAGCGGCGTGCAAGTGTGTTGCCAGTTTGGCCGCGCCTTCGCGGTCTCTTTCCAGCAAATGCAAGGCCATGCGCTGGGCTGATTTTGGGCCAACACCGGGAAGACAGCACAGCGAGCTCATCAAATCATCGATCAGGGGACTAAACACGTATAACTATTCCTAAAAAGGCATTTTGAAACCTTCCGGCATTTGCATTCCGCCGGTAAGGTTGCTGAGTTGATCTCGATTCTGAATCTCGATTTTACGCACCGCATCGTTCACGGCTGCGGCCAACAGGTCTTCGAGCATTTCTTTTTCTTCGCTCATCACGGCGCTGTCTATTTCAACATTTTTAACATCGTGTCGGCCCGTCATGGTGACCTTGACCAAACCTGCGCCCGACTCTCCGGTGACTTCCGAATTGGCCAGGTCTGCCTGCATTTTCTGCATGTTGGCTTGCATTTCCTGGGCTTGTTTCATTAAATCGCCTAGGCCTTTCATGGCTGTACCTCTCTACGCTTACTGATAATTCAATCTATGGGGGTAACGGTTTCTTCTTGCAAAACCGCCGAAAATTTTTCAATCATTTGCTGAACAATTGAATCGCCTTTCATGGCATCAATGGCCTCTGCCTGACGCTCCGCTTTTAAGCGCATCAAAGTTCCAGCCGGCGTTTCTTCGCTAAATGTCCCTGCAACAATGCTGACCTCTACACTCTGCTGAAAATAGGTCTCCAGTAAACCACCCAGTCGCGCCTGATGGGAAACATCGTAAAGTGTACTATTGCGTTCATCGAGTACAAATTCGAACCGATTGCCTTCGCGCTGCTTCAATATACAGTTAGACACCGTGCTCTGCAGAACACCGCCGCAACCGAGCCCCAAATAGATATGCATCCAGGTGTCGGTATTTGCCTCTTCCAGCGCAATTTTGAGAACCTCAAACTTTCCGGGCACACGGGTTCGAACCACGGGCTCTGCGGGCGCTGAGGGAGTCGGATTTGCAGGTGGCGCCACCGGTTTAGGCGTGGACTGAGCGTTTACCTCGGCCGCAATCGCCTCCAAACTGGATTCAGCGGTCGCCATCGCAGCCGTCGTTTCTGAAGGCGTTTCAGTCGGGGTTGCAGGAGCGTTCTGTGTTTCTGCCTCGGGCTCAACTTTATTTGCGGCAGTGCTCTCTGGCACTACGGGTGCTTCTGTCTGGACAGTTTCTTCAGTTGCCCAAGGCGGCGCGGCAGATTCGGCCCCGGCCTGGGCTTCAGACTTTTTTACAGGCGCACTGTCCCCGGAAGATTCAGCTGGCGCAGAAGCGACAGGGGCCTGAACTGCAGGAGCAGGCTCGGCATTAAGCGGGGTGGGAACCGATGCGGGTTCAGCGGCCGGCGCTGGTGCGGTTGGCGACACCTGTGCTGAACTATCTGCGCCAGGAGATTTCAGCGCAGCGCTGGGCACGTCCAGCACACCTTGAGGTTTAAAGGCCAACATTCTCAATAATGTCATTTCAAAACCACCGCGAGGATCCGGCGCCAGCGGCAGGTCCCGACGGCCCAGCAAGGCCGTCTGGTAAAACAGTTGCAAGTCTTCCGTAGGAATCTGTTGAGCAAATTCAAGAACTTGTTCGCGATCACCAAAACTATTGTCTACCGCGGCTGGCAACGCCTGCGCTATCGCAATTCGGTGTAAAATTGACAACAGTTCAGCCAGTGCACCGGCATAATCGGGTGCTTGCTCAGCCAAACGAGAAACGGCGGCAAGTACCATCTGGCCATTCAGCGCCGCGAGTCCTTTGACAATGTCGTAGACAAACACCTGGTCAATGGTGCCCAACATGGTGCGCACCTCACCTTCATTGACCTTGCCGCTACCAAAGGCGATGGCTTGGTCGGTCAGGCTCATGGCGTCGCGCATACTGCCGTCGGCGGCTCGCCCCAAATGCCACAGGGCAGCGTCCTCAAAAGGCACCAACTCCTGCTCCAGCACAAACTGCAGATGCTCAACAATGCGCTCTGGATTCATATTTTTAAGATTGAACTGAAGACAGCGAGACAGAATTGTGACCGGCAGTTTCTGGGGGTCTGTTGTCGCCAACAAAAACTTTACGTGGGGCGGCGGTTCTTCCAAGGTTTTCAGCAAGGCATTAAAACTGTGTGCGGAAAGCATGTGGACTTCGTCAATCAGGTAAACCTTGTAGCGGCCTCGAGTAGGTGCATATTGCACGTTCTCCAATAGCTCGCGCGTATCTTCTACCTTGGTACGAGAGGCCGCATCCACCTCAATCAAATCGACAAATCGCCCCTCGGCAATTTCAACACATGAGGCACATTGACCACAGGGCTCCGAACTGACACCCGCCTCACAATTCAAACACTTGGCTAAAATACGGGCAATCGTCGTTTTACCAACACCGCGTGTGCCCGTAAACAGGTAGGCATGGTGTAGACGGTCGTGATCCAGGGCGTTAATGAGTGCCTGTAGAACGTGCTCTTGCCCCACCATTTCCCGGAAGGTTCGAGGGCGCCATTTGCGGGCAAGTACCTGATAACTCATGCATTCCTCTGTTTTATTGCCCCGGCCGGCGGCCAATTCTGGGCTTGAGGGCGTGATTATATCCCAGAGCTGCGAATAAGACAGGCCTGAAACACGTTTTGACAAAAAGGAGGGGCACGAGCACTGAAAATGCTCAACAACGGCTAAATAATGGTCAATTTACGGTACCATCAAGCCGAAGAAATATTAGTTTTTACTACAGATTCCCGTTCCCACACTAAGGGATCCGGGCTTCTTGATAGAAACATCAAAGCCAAAGTCATTGGTGGCGACAAAACGCAAGGATTCAAAGTCCAGCCTGAAACTGCCATATACCCCCAAACAGGCCAATTGGTCTTGTTTAAACTCGTCCATTTTACAGGAGAAAAACGTTTCCCCCTGACCGAACTTGATAACCTCCCAGGTCTTATCTTTAATTTTCTTCACATGCCACTTGTCCGATGTATTGAAACCGGTTCCCAGCCAGGCGCCCGCGCTGTATTTTAACCCTCCGGCCTCACGCTCAACACAGAAATAGCTTGTGCTCTTCTCCGCAACGGTGCTGCTGGCCAGCACTAACAGCGCCAGTGTAATGAGTGTCTTCATGGGATGATCCGGGGGCCCCAAGGGGGCTAATAATGGGCGTTCCTAGTATCACCATAGCCCGCAGACACCTTTCCATCAAACCTCAGGTGGCCACAGCCCTGCCAATATACTTCGTTTAATTGCCTTAAAGTCTAAGCGCTTGGGCTTTTAGGCCATTATCGCTCCAGAGCCCCCGAATCATTGCCAACATCATGAAGCGCACTCATACTGCGTGCTTCAGGTCTATTCCTATAAAAACTAAAAGGCTTTCCATGAAAATCACTGTTCTGCTTGCCATCATTTCTCTCGGTTTGAGCGTCAATGCGAGTTCACACGAAGGTAAAACCGATAATTCTGGCGGGCACAACTGCCAAAGAAAAGCAGCCGAACAGGGGCTGTGCAGTGAATATCACTATCACAAACCCAAACGTCGCAACTACGGACATGTTGCGAAAGTAGGGCATCAGGAGAGTAAGCGCATCATTGAACGGGAGGAGAAGCCTGACTAGAGGTAAAATCAATCTCAGGTAGCCTGAAAATGCGACTCAGCGCGCCGTCTTTCCTCATACGTTCAATCTCATTGACATAGCGCTGAAAGATCTTGTCCCTTGGGGAGAGCGCAGACATGTACAAACTCGCAGAGACCTCGCCTAATTTCATCAAAAAACGCAGCTCACTAGGCTCAACTGACATTTCGGCCATGGTAAAGTAAAGCGTGTGGTCTAAGCTTGCCAGCGCATCCAAATGACCAGCCAGTAACATGGCAAGCCCCTGGTTCATTGAGTTAACCGGGTATTTAGAAAAATTATAAGCAGTGTCAAAGGCCGCCCCATACTTTGACCCCCGAATGTAACCCACGCGCTCTCCGCTCAAGGCTTCAAGAGAGTCAATTCTAGCGCTGTTTTTCCCTCCAACCAGTACAACATCTGCCATTAACAAATGACTGACCTTGATCAATTTGGGACCTAATTCGGGGCTGTCGATCAGTACAGCAAAATTAATGCGCCCCGCCTTTAAGGAATGGATTACTCGGGGATAAGGGCGAATATTATTTTCGTATTTGATATCTGAATTTTTGTGAAGCGCTTCGGTAAACTCAACCAAAAGCCCATCCATATCGCCCTGGTCATTGAGGTAACCCCACGGTTTGATAGAACTCGTGGCAAACACGGATGAGGGCGCCGCGCTTGCGAGGCCGCAACACATTACACTCAACAAACAAAGCAGTAGCGATCTACACTTCTCCATTTAGCTGACTGCACTCCTCAACTCAGTTTTATACACTGCCTTCATACTCCATAACCAGCATTATCGCCTCTCCTAACCCTTAGAATCTTTCTCTAAAAGGAAAGATAGCTCGCTCAAGTAGTAATATAAAGGATTAGTTAGCATCACGGCCATATCTGAAGCCACAATGACATTTCGAGCGTTGTCGTGTAGGCTTGAAGCACTCCCTTCTCCCTTCTCCCAATAAAAGGCCAGCTTGAGAAAGCTATATACACCTCACTATGAATAGAGACATTATTATCACCTGTGCAGTCACTGGCGGTGCAGACACTTCAAAAAAATCACCACACGTACCGGTTACCCCCAAAGAGATTGCAGAGTCTGCGATTGATGCCGCAAAGGCCGGTGCAGCGATAGTACACCTACATGTGCGCGACCCCAAAACCGGGAGTGCCAGCCGAGACCTCAATCTCTACCGGGAAGTGGTGGACAGAGTGCGCAGTAGTGAGACAGACGTAGTGATTAACCTGACAACGGGAATGGGTGGCGATCTGTTTTTGGGGCCCGATGAGGCGCCGCTGGATTTTCAAAACGGCACGGATTGTGTCGGGCAAGTTGAACGACAAGCCCACGTTGAAGAACTGCTGCCGGAAATTTGCTCCCTCGACTGCGGCTCATTTAACTTCTCCAATGCGAACTATGTCTACGTTTCCACGCCCGACATGTTAAGACTCGGTGCAGCTCGCCTGAAAAAAATTGGGGTCAAGCCAGAACTGGAGGTGTTTGACCTGGGTCATATCTGGCTCGCCAAACAACTTCTGGAAGAAGGTTTGTTAGAGGGCACACCACTGTTTCAAATCTGTTTGAATATCGCCTATGGCGCACAGGGTACTACCCGGAATTTTCAAACTATGGTGGACAACTTACCCCTCGATGTAAATTGGAGCGGATTTGCCACGGGCTCTCTGGAGATGCCTATGGTGGCCCAGGCAGCTTTGCTCGGCGGGAATGTACGGGTTGGTTTGGAAGATAATCTTTATTTAGATCGCGGCGTAAAGGCAAGTAATGCGCAACTGGTTGAACGAGCGAGAACAATTCTGGAGGGCATGGGAGCAAAGATCCAATCTCCTTCGCAGGCGCGAGAGACATTTGGGCTAAGAGATTTCAGCTCTTTATCCACTCAATAAGTCAGGGTTTATTTATTCTGTACTGCCGTGATTTTCCGATTCTGGAATACTGGAAAATTAATGACCCATCCGAGGGCAGTGCCAGCCTCGGATACCAAATTTAGCTCGATCGTCCAGGATGCAAGATTTGCCACAGATACACTTTGCAAAAGGACCGGAATTTTCACACTGAAGTAATGCGGCAAACGAAGACTGTAAATCTGCAACTGCTACCGGTTTGCAAAAATACAAACAAGCGCTCTGCTCGGCACCTTCCAGAGCTGGGGTTCCAGATATAATAATAAACCGCTGTTCGGGGTTCACCTTCCTAACGGCACGCATCAACTCATAACCGTTCATTCCAGGCATTTCAAGATCGCTCAAAATGACCTTTGGTTTGCAATAACCCTCTCGACTCATACTGCTGAGGTATTCTTGGGGGCAGCTAAATGAGGCCGAGCTAAGCTCGGCTAAATGCGCAACCTTTGAATATAAAACTCGCTGACTCGTATTGTCCTCAACAATATGAATATCCATCTTTGAATACCCGCTGTGCAACAATAGGTCTTTTGATGAAAACATAGACTCTACTCAATTTCATTGATCCACAGCAAAGGTAGCGCCAACACTTAGAGTTAATCGTCATAATGGAATATGTTTAAGCTCGCTCTGACTAGCTGCGCCCCTGATATGTGGATGCTGCCATCCACACTGCCCATCGTTAAATAGCAAAGTAAGTATTTCTGACTATACTTCGTTTTCGGGTATGAATTGATGGACCAATTTGATGAGCGATAAGAATACGGTAGAAGCCTTGGAACAAGAGCTCCAAATGAGCCAATCCATGATACATACCGTGATGCAAAACAGCAGTGACTTAGGTTTGATTGTTGGCTTTCTACGACAAAGCTTTACTATCGCCGATTTTGATGAACTCGCTGAAGCCCTGATCGAACAACTTGAGCAGCAAGGGTTTGACTCCAGCGTATTGTTACTTACAGACTCAGGCAATCTGTTTGTCAGCAACACTCCCGAACAAAAAGAACTCGATAATGAATTCATTCTTAGCAACCGCGACGGCGGTCGCATTGTTGAATCCGGCTCCAGGATTTTGCTGAGCTTCGAACACGTTTCCCTTCTAGTGACCAACATGACCGACGATGATGAACGGCGCGGGAGCCTGCGAGACACCCTGGCCATATTGGTTGAAGGACTGGAGGCGAAAGTTATCGCCTTAATGGCGGAACACCAAGTGATGGTGGCCACCCAGGCTAAGGAAGAATTTTATGCCATTATGTCCCATGAATTGAAGACCCCGCTAAATTCCATCATTGGTTTTTCCAATCTTCTAGAGCGAAGAATGGAAGCACAGGCCTCTGAGCGTGAATCAAAAGCACTGGCTGCGATTCACGATAATGGGCAGCACTTGCTGACCATGGTTGAAGATATACTTGACCTCGCAAAACTAAAGTCCTCGGATATAGCCTTGCACCCCACTCCAGTAAATGTGGACAGCGTGTGTTCGAAGGTTGTGAACCAGCTGTCCAATCAGGCTCTGGAGCGCAGGAATGATGTTCGAGTTGACATTGATTCCAACCTTGAAGTAATAACCGATCAGAAAAAATTAGAAAAGATATTCGTAAACCTCTTGGGTAATGCAATTAAATACACGGAGTCTGGAACGATTGATATCAGGGCCGGAATCACTGAGGACAAACACCCGGGTCGGTGCTTGGAGATTTGTATCGTCGACACGGGAATCGGCATTAGTCATGAGAATCACGAAAAAATCTTTCACCAGTTTTCCCAGGTAGACACATCTGTCGCACGGACGTCTAGTGGCACTGGTATTGGTTTGTTTATTGTTCAACGCCTGGTAAACATGCAAGGCGGCAGCATTGAGGTGGTTAGCGAATTGGGACAAGGGAGTGAATTCTGGGTGCGTATTCCTCTACAGGATTATGTGCAATAAGCATTGATCACTTAAAATCACCTTTAAAGTAAAACTACTTTTTACAAAACTCTGTCTTTTTCTGTAGCTTTCAAAGCAATATTGCACTTGCGTGAATTATAATTGCACCTCTAGATGCCTCACCTCACCTCACCAACAGTACAAAGATCCATTGATGTCGAGATCAACGTTTAACATATAATTTTTTGAACTAGATGCAGAATTCTAAAAGGAATAACTTATGAGAATTCGCTAATGAAAACCCGAAAAAGCAAAAACCATCTAAATTTTAAATTTTCCAATAACTTAAAAATCAACTTTTGATAAACGCTAGTGCTATAAGTTTTAAAAAACCTCTGCTTTTATAAATATTTCTGTCGATAAAATTTACAATCTCACAACAAAAAATCGACGTTTGTTTCTGCACAAAATTCAACCACCTGAATATTAAGCAGTTTTTGAAATTGGCGCGTAAATTGCCTTTCTGGGGATATAATAAACGGGAATACCCCATAGAACGAAAAAGACTTAGGACTGTGAAAATACTTTAAATTTTGAATTTAATAAATTTATGGCGATCAACAACTAAGGAATTACTATGGATATCAAGTCTTGCATTAAAACTAAATTGGCTCGTTTCTGTGTTTGTATATTGGCAGCTGCGTTTTCCCTGCTGGCAAACGCCGGGGTAATTACCAATATTGGTGGAGAGGTTACTGGCTATTCTGGAATAACAGTTGGGACTGAACAATATGACGTCGTCTTCAGCGATGAAGATTGTACAACATGGTATTCAACATGTGACGGCACTACAGCCTTTGCTTTCACCACCTTGGTCGATGCCACTGCAGCATCACAAGCCCTGCTGGACCAGTTGACTGCAAGCCACGATAGTGACCCTTCGTTGGGGGTGGGCTGCTCAAATAACCTAGCCTGCGTAATGTATACAGAATATACCGCTAGTCAGTTTAACGTTACTGCGATTGGTGCAAATAACTTCGCAGCTTTTAACAACGTTTCAGGTAGTAGCTCCAACTTCGGCGTAGGGAATGACTTAACCGATGAACTTTCTGTCTACGCTAGATGGACACAAACATCTTCCACAACATTTACCGAGCCTTCCGTATCGGTACCAGAGCCATCATCTCTAGCATTACTAGCTTTAGGCATTGCAGGGCTTGGTTATACTCGCCGCAAGAAGGCTAGCTAGTATCTACTTGTTAGGGGTTCACCAGAGCCCCTAATTTCAAATTTTTCCCCAGCCACATTCATCTTATTTGTCCAAACTCAACCTCTACCAACTCAAAATACCTGTGCATATGTGACAAGGTGCTTAACGGTACTTGGATCGGTAGCGACTGGATCGGGTTAATTTCAAAATAAGTTTGGACTTCCCAGGCTTTACTGGACACTTTCTAGCCTAGAAAAATAGTCTTTTTCAAACTGCACTGGAGAAACGCCTCCGGTGTGACTATGTCGTTTTACCGGATTGTAAAACATCTCGATAAAATTAAATATCTCTGTCTTGGCATCATCGCGGGTTGAGTATATCTTGCGTTGTGTCACCCGCTTTTTGAATGTCGCAAAGAAGCTCTCAGCTACGGCGTTGTCATGACAATTCCCTCGGCGACTCATAGAGGGCTTCAAATTGTTAGCTTTTAAAAACGAGAGATAATCAGCGCTTCCATATTGGCTACCTTGGTCGCTATGAACCAACACTGTGGCCTTCGGTTGTCGTTGCCACACCGCCATCATCAGCGCACGAATGACTAAGTGCCGATCAATATTCTTGTCCATCGACCAGCCAATTATGCGGCGCGAGAATAAATCAAGGACGGTAGCAACATACAAAAAACCTTCGTGCGTGCGGACGTAAGTGATGTCACTTACCCAGGCCTGATTCGGTCTACATGGGCTAAATTCTCTATTCAAAACATTGTCAGCGATACGGCCTAACTTACCACCTTTGATATAACGGCGTTTATAGCCTATCTGAGCTTTGAGCTTATTTTCTCGCATAATCCGGGCAACACGATGAACACTGCACACTTCACCCGCATCAAGAAGATCACGATGAATCCAAGGGCTACCGTAGGTGCCGCCGCTGGTAATATAGAATTCCTTGATTCGTTTTAGCAATCGCTGATCTTCAACCGCGTGATTTGACAGTGGCTTATCCCGCCACGCATAAAAGCCACTTCGATGTACTTTAAAAATGCGGCACATGGCTTGAATAGAAAATTCATGGCGATGATCCCGAATGAAGGCGTACTTTACTCGTGGTCTCTGGCAAAGTACGCGGCGGCCTTTTTTAGAATATCTCGCTCCTCAGTCATTCGCCGTAAATCAGCCTTGAGTCGCGCATTCTCAGCTTCGAGGTCCGTCTTGTCGGCTTGGCGGGGGCTCGCTTCGCCGTACTTCTTCATCCAGGCATAAAGGCTGTGGGTGGTTGTACCAAGTCTTTGCGCAACATCAGCTACCGAATAGCCTCGCTCAGAGACCTGTTTGACCGCTTCCTGTTTGAACTCGTCCGTGTATCGCTTTCCCTTCATAAACACCTCTCATAGAGTTAGATTTTAACGCTATTCGGTGTCTAGTAAAGTCTGGGAAGTCCATAATTCGGTAACACTCTTCATTCGACCTCTCCATTAATATATAAATCATTTCAGACTATCAAATGACCTCTGCTTATGACTGAACGTCAATTGAGCACTAGCATTCATCCTGTCGGCTAACACCTGTATGAAACGCGGCTTAATAGCCAGTATTGCTAGCGCGTAAGCAGCTCCAGTAGCCGCCCCCACGACATGGCTAACATAGTTTACTCCACTGCTATTATCCATACTCTGCAAGGCAATCACGTCGCCTACCACATACATTAGAACTATGATTACAGCAGGGACAGATATCACCTTAATGAATACGATGAACAAGCAGAACACCCTTACCTGTGCCTTTGGAATCAATATGGCTAACATTGCCTTCATCCCCATGACAACACCG
>CAJWCA010000022.1 GCA_913020395.1 uncultured Cellvibrionales bacterium
AACGCAACTCAGCCGACGCGACCTGCGTTTTTCTCTGTGAGCTCGGACCACCCAGCTATGCCATCACCGACGCCAAAGGTTATGAATTATCGGATCGATGGGATGAAGCGCTGACTATCAAGCGTTGGGTGGAAGAAATTTGGCAGGAATTGGACGAGGAGTTGGGCGTAAACCAGCCCGGCTGATCGCTAATCAGCTGTATGGGCAAAGCCTGAGTAAAGACTCCGCCCCACTGCAATCACAAAAGCAGTCTAGTTGTACCCTTTCCAATAGACGTTATTCTGATCGTCGTCGTTAATTTCTGGCTGCTCAACTTTATCGCTTTTATCGCGTGTTGTGAGCAGGTAACTCACTGCCCGGAGATCCCGCCCACGCTTGGGAGAGGTCGACGATTTAACTGACTTAAAGGAGAGTGGATTTGGCACTGGCTGTGTTGCCTCACAGCGGGAGTTACCGGCTTGAGTTTTCATTTTTTGTGTCCTGAATATTAGTCAAAAACTTCCCCGCTAATATAACAAGACAAAAAAATGGAAAAATTGGCATATTAGCCAATAGTGCCGGCACATGAGCCAAAAAAGCTAGAAACTACATTAAGTATGGCTAGCGAACCCAAACTTGGGTTCTTCGAACGGAGGGGTACTCCACAATAGGGTCTTCGCCCCGCAACGCGCGTCGCAACATGTCATAGGCCACCGCACAGCTCAAAGAACGAATCATGGTCCGCGACAGTCGCTGTGGCAACTGAATCATCTGGCACCACTCACCCAAGGGCGTGGCCAAACCAATCGCCACGGTGCCCACCGGTTTTTCGTCGCTTCCGCCGTCTGGCCCAGCAATACCACTGGTGGAAAGTGCGTAATCGCTGCCCAACAAGTTTTTAACGCCCTGGGCCATTTCACGCACCGTCTCAAGTGAAACCGCACCATAGGAATCCAAGGTATTCGCAGACACATCAAGCAGTTTCATCTTGGACTCATTGCAATAAGTCACCAGAGCCTGCTGTAAATAGCGAGAGCTACCCGGAAAATCGACAAGCTGACTGGCAAGCAAACCGCCGGTGCAGGACTCGGCCAGGCTCAGGCTCTGGCCGGAGTTTTCCATGAGGCTGTGTATTTCCGCGGCCAAATTAGGGTGCCCTTCCGACACCACTGCGTCGCCCAGTGTGTGTTTAACAAGATCTACCACTTCGCCCAAGGCCGCGTTAGCACTTTCACCTCTGGCAAACACTTTAATTTCGTTATAGGGCAAGGAAGAGCGATACCCAATCGTGACACCGTCGGGTAAATTCAGGCGTTCCAACTGATCGCCCAAACGTGATTCACCATGACCAAGTGTGAGCAATTTTTTAAGACCAACCACTTCAGACTGACCAAACTCCTCTGCAATAAACGGCAAGAATTGTTCGTAAGTCATTTTTTTAAATTCGTGGGGTACACCGGGGGTAAAGAACAACCAGGCACGATTTAACTTGACCCGAAAACCACACGCAGTGCCATAGGGGTTATCAACCATAACTGCAGATGCTGGCAACATCGCCTGCTTCAGGTTATTGGCTGACATCATGCGACCATAACGCTGCATCCAACCTTCCAAACGCTCGCGCCACTCTGTATTTTCGACCAGGGATTCTCCCTTTGCCAGCGCCATCGCTTCTGCCGACATGTCATCGGTGGTTGGGCCAAGACCGCCATTCACCACAATCACATCTGCAGTTTGACTACGCTCCTGAAAAACAGCAACGAGATCCTCGAGCCGGTCGCCAACCGTCACTCGGTGTGACATCTCAATGCCCTTCTCCATCAAGGCATTGGCAAACCAGGCGGCGTTGGTATCGACAATTTGTCCGGACAAGACTTCTTCACCCGTGCAAATCATTTCCAGTTTCAGCATACCAACACTCCTTTATGGTTTTTTGACCGAACAAGCTTACAAACGCGCAGAACGGCAATCTCATTTTTTCAGGCGAACGGCCTAGTCTTCCGCCTCTTCAATCCAGGCGGCTTGAATAGCCTCCAGAATTTTTTCACCACAACGGTCTGGATCATCGTCAAAGTTTTCCAGAGCGAGAACCCAATTACGTAAATCTACAAAATTCACATACCGTGGATCTACATCCGGTTTCGAATCATAAAGCTCAATCGCGATATCAAGTACATCAGTCCAGATCAAGGTCATAACAGCTAGTCCTTACGGGCCTGACTCAGTGATTTTCAGAGACCATATTAATGGTGTACTTAGGAATCTCTACCACCAAATCTTCGTCTGTCACCAGTGCCTGACAGCTCAAGCGGGAATCAGGTTCCAAGCCCCAAGCTTTGTCGAGGTAATCGTCTTCCAGTTCGTCGGGTTCTTCCAGGGCGTCAAAACCCTCCCGGACAACAACATGGCAAGTGGTACAGGCACAGCTCATTTCGCAGGCATGTTCAATATCCAGACCATTACGCAAGGCCGCCTTGCAAATACTTTCGCCAGTTTCCGCCTCGATCACGGCACCTTCCGGGCAGATCGTTTCGTGAGGTAAAAATTTAATTTGGGGCATCGTTGTTCCTGTAATTACTTATCCAGTTCATCAAGATTGTGGCCAGCAAGCGCCTTCTTGATATTCACATCCATTCTCAGGGCTGCAAAATGTTCACTTAACTGCCCCACTCTTTCTATCTCAGCTGTGATTTCATCGGCGGTGCCAACATTGTGACATTGTCGCAAGCTATCAACTGCTGCCTGAAGCGTGGAGAACTCCGCAGCGCTCAAAAGCGCTTCGCCATCGGCCGCCAATGCGGCAACCAGGGCCTCAATAACACGTTCCGCCTCAACTTGCTGCTCACGCAAAGAGCGAGAACTCATATCCTCTTTGGCGAAGGCGTAGGAATCTTTGAGCATTCGCGTGATAGTACCGTCGTCGAGGCCATAGGAGGGTTTTACGGTTACCCCACTTTCGATGCCGGTGGACTTCTCCTGTGCCGAGACCGTTAACAAACCATCGGCATCAACCTGGAAGGTCACGCGAATATGTGCCGCGCCAGCCACCATGGCAGGAATGCCTCGCAACTCAAAACGCGACAGTGAACGACAGTCGTCAACCAACTCTCGTTCGCCCTGCAACACATGAATTGCCATGGCAGTCTGACCGTCTTTAAAGGTCGTGAATTCCTGCGCCTTTGCGACGGGAATGGTGGTATTTCGGGCAATCACTTTCTCTACCAAGCCGCCCATCGTTTCCAGGCCAAGAGAAAGCGGAATAACGTCGAGCAACAATAGATCACTGTCTGGTTTGTTGCCCGCGAGGATATCGGCTTGCAAAGCCGCACCAATCGCAACGACACGGTCTGGATCAATCGTCAGTAGCGGAGCTTGTGAGAAAAATGCCTCGACACGTTCCCGCACACGCAAGGTGCGTGTAGAACCCCCTACCATCACTACGTTTTGAATCTGATCCAGGCTCACGCCTGCATCCCGGATAGCGCGTTTACAGGCTCGAATACTTCGCTCAATTAAGGGGTCCATCAGCTCATTCAGCTGCTGCCGGTTTAGCTCACCCTGCCACTGGCCGTATTTCAACGCAACCGAGGTCTCTACACTGAGTTGTTCTTTGGCATGACAAGATATCGCCAGCAAAGTGCGCTGCTCCGAAGGGCTAAGCTGCTCACTTAAATCCGCCTCGGCAATAATCCATTCGGCAATCGCGTGATCAAAATCATCGCCGCCCAGCGCAGAATCTCCACCCGTGGCAAGCACTTCAAAGACACCGCGACTTAAGCGAAGCACCGAGATATCAAAGGTACCGCCACCCAGGTCATAAATTGCAATGACACCCTCTTCCGCCTTGTCCAGGCCATAGGCCACTGCCGCTGCGGTGGGTTCGTTTAACAGGCGTAATACATTGATATCTGCCAGCCGTGCGGCGTCTTTAGTGGCCTGTCTTTGAGCTTCGTCAAAATAGGCTGGAACCGTGATCACGGCACCGTCGAGTTCGCCACCGAGTGATTCTTTGCCTCGCTGTGCCAAGGTCCTAAGGATGTCGGCAGACACCTCCACTGGGCTTTTTAGCCCCTGTACGGTTTTTATAAAGGGCATGCCGCCATCTTCTGGCCCAAATTCATAGGGTAATTGCGTGCCGAGCATTTTAATATCACCGAGCCCGCGCCCCATAAAACGTTTAACCGACAACAGGGTGTTCAAAGGGTCTTCCGCCGCCATCGCCTTGGCGTCACGGCCTACCTGGGGCGCATCTCCGGCCCGATACCGCACAACCGAAGGTAACATTGCCTCGCCCGATTCATCGGGCAGGGTTAACGCGTCGCCACTGCGCACAGTTGCAACCAGTGAGTTTGTTGTGCCCAAATCAATGCCCACCGCCCGTTTACGTTGATGGGGGGCTGGGGATAAACCGGGTTCAGATATTTGCAAGAGTGCCATAAGATAAATCTACTAGTAATCGAGTATTTGCGCTTCAAGTTTTTCTATTTCGCGGCTCAGCTTGGTCACAAAATGGAGTTTTGTGACACTGGCTTTGCACTGGTCAAACAGGCCTGCATTGTAAGCTGTTTCATATTCCTGCAACAGCAGCTCTATACTTTGTTTTACCTGGGCGGACATCTCATCCAGGGCCGCCTCTGGGTTTTCATGGGAAGGCACCTCAGCCAAGGCTTCGCGGAGCTCCATTTGCTGCATCAAAAACAGCCCGTCATTGGTGGTCTCGTTTTGAGGATCCATTTCTACACCCGCCAATACCAAGAGGTATTCGGCACGAGCCAAAGGCACCATGAGGCCCTGATAGGCTTCATTCACATAGGTGGAAAACTGCTCAGCCAAGCGTTTTTCACGATCGCCCTTCCCCGCAAAACGATCGGGGTGAATATCCTTTTGAAGCTCCCGATAGCGCTTTGACAATTCAGGCTCATCAATCGAAAACTGCACCGGAAAACCAAACAATTGAAAATAGTTTTTACTGATATCCATAGTCTGCTGCGCTGACGGTCAAACTCACCCAAAAATACAAAAAAGCCGAAGCAATGCTTCGGCCTAACCCAGGTATTATACTGTTGCCAACTACACGTGGAAGCTTTCGCCGCAACCACAGGCATTTTTGGCGTTGGGGTTTTTAAACTCAAAACCCTCGTTTAAACCTTCTTTGACAAAATCCATTTCAGTACCGTCGAGATACGCCAGACTCTTGGGGTCCACCACCAATTTAAAATCGCCCTGATCGAACAGTTCGTCGTCACTCTCGTACGTATCAACAAACTCAAGCACGTAGGACAAACCGGAACAGCCCGTGGTTTTTACACCCACTCGAATACCCAAACCCTTGCCTCGATTGGCGAGGTGATTTGCAACGTGGGTGCGCGCCGTCTCCGACATTGTAATTGCCATGATAATTCTCGTCTGTTGTCCGCTTAGTCGCCGCGCTTCTCTCGGATATCTTTCACAGCCGCTTTAATTGCATCTTCTGCTAATACAGAGCAGTGAATTTTCACCGGCGGCAGTGCCAGTTCTTCAGCGATTGCGGTATTCTTAATCTCGGCCGCTTCGTCGAGAGACTTGCCTTTTACCCATTCAGTTAACAAAGAACTGGAGGCAATGGCAGATCCGCAACCATAGGTTTTGAACTTGGCATCTTCGATAATACCTTCGTCGCTCACTTGAATTTGCAGCCTCATGACATCTCCGCAGGCTGGAGCGCCTACCATGCCCGTGCCAACGTTCTCTGATTTATCATCCATCTTGCCCACGTTACGAGGATTTTCGTAGTGGTCGATTACCTGATCGCTATAAGCCATTTTATTTACTCCTGAAAACTAGTTAGTGAGCTGCCCACTCAATTGAATTGAGGTCAACGCCGTCTTTATACATATCCCAAAGGGGCGAAAGCTCGCGTAGCTTCGTCACTGCGGCTCGAATTTTTTCTATCGCAAAATCAACTTCATCTTCGCTGGTGAAACGGCCAAAACTAAAGCGCAAAGAGCTGTGTGCCATCTCGTCATTCAAACCCAGGGCCCGCAATACATAAGAGGGCTCTAGACTCGCAGAGGTACAGGCTGAACCGGAAGATATTGCCAGGTCTTTCAAAGACATAATCAAAGATTCACCTTCTACAAAGGCAAAACTAATATTCAGGTTGCCGGGGTACCGCTGCTCCAGGTCGCCATTTACATGCACCTCTTCCATGTCCTTCACGCCGTCTAACAAACGGTCGCGCAAGGCAACAACATGGGCTAGATCCTTTTCCATATCCGTACGCGCTACTTCGAACGCCTCACCCATTCCCACAATTTGGTGGGTGGCCAAGGTGCCCGAACGCATGCCGCGCTCATGACCACCGCCGTGTACCTGGGCTTCCAGGCGCACACGGGGTTTACGGCGCACATAAAGTGCACCAATACCTTTGGGGCCATATATTTTGTGTGCGGAGAAGGACATGAGATCCACTTTCATGGACTCCATATCGATAGCTATTTTACCGGCACTTTGGGCAGCATCTACATGAAAGAATACTTTCTTCGCCCGGCATATCTCGCCAATCGCCGCGATGTCGTTAACAACACCAATTTCGTTATTCACGTGCATAAGAGAAACCAGCGTGGTCTCCTCTCTAATCGCATCGGCCACCTGTTCCGGGCTCACAATACCATTGCTCGCTGGGTCGAGATAAGTGACCTCAAAACCTTCCCGCTCCAACTGACGGCAGGTATCCAGCACCGCTTTATGTTCAATTTTGGAGGTGATGATGTGTTTGCCTTTACGCTGATTAAAATGCGCGATGCCTTTAATGGCGAGATTGTCAGATTCGGTTGCACCACTGGTCCAAACAATTTCGCGCGGATCCGCATTGATCAGATCAGCCACCTGTTGGCGAGCATTCTCCACCGCTTCCTCGGCTTTCCACCCGTAAAAATGTGAACGGGAGGCCGGGTTGCCAAAATTGCCATCCATGGTCAGGCAATCAACCATTTTTTTGGCTACTCTGGGGTCCACAGGTGTGGTTGCGGAATAATCGAGATAGATTGGTAATTTCATAATGTGTCCGTATCTGTCCTTCTTTACAGGCTCGAGGCCTGAATAACATCGAGCCCTGCAGGGCTATTTTTAAAACTATCATCCGTTTCGGCAGCCTGGCTCTCAAGCTCCCGTCCGTCCTGGCGCATTTTAACCGTCTGCACATCACTTCTCTGTACTAAACTGGCCAAACTGATGCCACTGAGGAAATCGTGAATTTGATCGCTGAGGTCTGACCAGAGATAGTGGGTCAGGCATACTTCGCCATGCTGGCAGGAACCCGCGCCACCACAGGAGGTCGCGTCGATGGATTCATTGACCGCATCAATAATTTCGGCCACATAGATCTCAGCACCGTCCCGGCTAAGCTTATAACCACCCCCGGGCCCTCTCACACTCTTGACCAGCTCTCGTTGACGCAACTTCGAGAACAGCTGCTCGAGATAGGAAAGAGATATTTCCTGGCGTTTGGAGATGCCTGCCAGGCTAGTGGGACCTTTGTCGCTGTGAAGTGCCAGATCCAGCATCGCGGTCACGGCATAGCGGCCTTTAGTCGTCAGTCTCATGCTTGCTTTCCAGTCAGTTTGATTCGGCGATCAGCATTTGGGCCTGCATTATGAAAAACCCTAGCGTTTTAGTCAAGTATATACCCCAGTGTTTTGCTAGGTTATTATTTTTACTTGTGAAAACGCTCGCCAACTGCCCGCAAAGGCATAGCCGCTGCGCCTGAAAGCAGAAGATCGTGGAATGGCGGAGAGCTAGAAACCCAGCTCTAAAGCCTGCCTTAATACATCCTGAGAAACCGGCTTGGTCAATACTTCGTCCATTCCGGCGGCAATACAGCGCTGTTTTTCCAGATTGCCGGCATGGGCGGTCAAGGCATAGATTTTTACTCTTGGCCGTTTGTCATCCGCCCTCTCCAGCGCTCTGATTTGTTGTGTTGCCTCAAATCCATCGAGCAGGGGCATTTCGCAGTCCATCATGATCAAGTCATAGGATTCGGCGGCATGATGATAACTATCGAGTGCCTGCTGACCATCCTCAACGACAGTCACCAAATGCCCTAATTGCAGCAACATACCCTTCACAACCATGCAGTTGACCGCATTGTCGTCTGCTACCAGAACATTCATCGACAAATTGTTGCGCCTGACCTTGAGCGCCTGTTCAGACTCCGTGAAGTCTCGGCCCGCCAATAAGTCCTCAAACACAGGTTTCAGCCTCTCAGGCAAGGCCGGTTTTTCTCGTGCGTGTGTGATACCCGCAGCCTCCAGCTCTTCCTTGCCAGGGAGATCCCCCGTTGCAGTCATCAACAGAATAGGTACTTGTTCATATCCTGGCAGAGCCCTGATCTGCGATGACAAATACACGCCATCCACAGAGGGCATATTGAAGTCGACACAAACCAGATCAAAAGACTGTGTTTTTTCCAGAGCGGACATGACGTCTTTAGGGTTTACAAAGGCAGTCACCTGCATCCCCCAGCGCTCGGCCCACGCTTGATAAACTTCAGCGTATGCGACGGAATCATCAACCAGTAACAGGCGTTTACCCCGGAGTTCTGCAATACTTTTCTGGGGCCCGGCCTGTTGAACATTAAGCGGTAAAGTGATATTAAATTGAGAACCTTTCCCCTCTTCGCTGCTGACTTTCAGCTCCCCGTCCATATGCCTGACAATTTCTTTGGCAATCGCAAGGCCCAAACCTGTTCCGCCAAACTTGGTATTAATGCCTCCTTCTGCCTGGCTAAAAGGTTCAAAAATACTTTCACAGCTAGACTGACTCATTCCTATGCCCGTATCACTAATTTCGATGTTCAGCTTTTCCTCGGCACCCTCGGCATTGCTCAGTGACACATCCAGTTTGACCCATCCACGCTCAGTAAACTTCACCGCGTTACTGATGAGGTTAAGCAATACCTGTCTTAAACGCCCCTTATCCCCCCAGAGCTTTTGGGGCAACTCCGATTTAACATCAAACAACAAAGCCAAACCTTTTTTCTTCGCGTTGTAAGAAAACACGAAATACACCTCCTCTATGAGCTGACGCAGATCATAGGGGTGCTTATCAAGCTCGAATCTCCCCGCTTCGATTTTGGAAAAATCCAGCAGGTCATTGATAAGGCTAATCAAGGCATTTCCGGAAGAGAGGACCGCATCGTTGTAACGGCGCTGAAGCGCACTTAAATTGGTTGAAGACAAAAGCTCAGACATGCCCAACACACCATTCATTGGCGTGCGAATTTCGTGGCTCATTTTAGCGAGAAAATCACTTTTGGTTCGAGCACGCACTTCAGTGTCCACTGAACGTCGCACCAGTGCGCCCACGCCACTGGCGACCAATAGAAATGTCAAAATTAAGGCTGCAGATGCCAAAACAATAACCCAGCGACTCTGATACTGGAGAACGGCCGCAGCATCCTGCGCACCTTGACTCACCAGGTTTGCCAGTCGGGTCAATAAATTGCTGGGCGCCCGATCAAGCCCCCTGACAAGTTTGTCTGCGGCCAATCCGTCAAACTGCCGATTAAGATACAAGGTTTTGGCATTTCGGTACTGTTCACCAAGCGCCTCGTGCTCATGAATAAAATGGTCCAGCGTCAACGCGAGCTGAGGGTTATCATTGACTGACTGGATATTGCTCGCCTGCTCTCTAACACTTGCCTCTGCGTCGGTAAACAGAGACCAATAGCGGGACAAGTCTTCAGGGGACTGCCCTCTGATCAATACATTTTTCCACTCCTGCACCTGCACTTTGAAAGTGAAATTCATGTCTTTGACAGAGCGCTCCAGAACAATCTGGCGCTTCAAAATGCTCTGATAGGAATTCATAGTAAAGTAGGCCGCTGCCAGCGCCGTCAATGACGCTGCCAATAGCAGAGCAGCACCCGCCAGCACAACGCGCTGGGAGTGTTTGATAGATTCGTTTCTTTTCACGCTGACACCCAGTCAGACCTAATCAAATGCTTTGAAGTGCATTTTTTATTAAGTGTAGCAGGGCCTGATAAAGCCGCTAATCAAGGGTGGGCCTGCAGAAACGAAAAAGCCCGGCTTGTTGACACGCGCCGGGCTTTAACTAAACGTGCGCCAGAGGCGCTAGGAGGATGCCTACTGCATTCCCTGTACCATGGAGATCATCACACCCGCTGCAACCGCCGAGCCGATAACACCCGCCACATTAGGCCCCATGGCGTGCATCAGCAGGAAGTTCTGTGGATTGGCTTCCAGGCCGACCTTGTTAGAAACTCGTGCAGCCATCGGCACCGCCGAAACACCCGCTGAACCAATCAGTGGGTTAATCGGATGTTTACTGAATTTGTTCATCAGTTTTGCCATCAAAACACCCATTGCCGTGCCAATACCAAAGGCCACGATACCCAGGGCCAGAATACCCAAGGTTTTGGGATCCAGAAACTTATCGGCAGCCAATTTCGAACCGACCGACAAACCCAGGAAGATGGTAGTGATGTTAATCAAGGCATTCTGGGCGGTGTCACTCAAACGATCGACCACGCCTGATTCCCGCATCAGGTTACCAAAACAGAACATACCCAATAACGGAGCGGCCGAAGGCAGAACCAAAGCGACCAGAATCAGCAATACCAGAGGGAAAACAATTTTCTCCCGGGTTGAAACGGTACGCAACTGAGTCATTACGATTTTTCGTTCTTCCTCATTGGTCAACGCTTTCATGATAGGCGGCTGGATCATAGGTACCAGAGCCATGTAGGAATACGCCGCCACCGCAATAGCGCCCAACAATTCAGGTGCCAACATACTGGAAACGTAAATGGCCGTAGGACCGTCCGCACCACCAATAATGCCAATGGCCGCGGCATCCGCAATGCTGAAATCCATCCAGCCCAGCGCGCTCATACCCACCGCACCCAGAACCGTGGCAAAAATGCCAAACTGGGCAGCGGCACCGAGGAACAGCGTTTTCGGATTAGCCAGCAAGGGACCAAAGTCGGTCATGGCGCCTACACCCATAAAGATAACGAGTGGGGCCACACCTGAAGCAATCGCAACATTGTAAAAGCTGTACAACATGCCATCACTAAAACCGCTGTCAGATGCCACCTGAACCGCCAGCAAGTGATCCGCAGCCGGCGCGCTGGCATAGGCTGACTTTAACTCCGCCAGACTCTCCCAACTCTCCAGACCCAATGCCTGCGCCATCGCCGCAACAACATTGACATCACTACTCATAATCGCGGCCTCAGCCGCCGATACCGCGAGATTAGCGCCGGGGATATTGGCTAGCACTCCACCCACACCAATCGGCACCAGCAACAGCGGTTCAAACCCTTTTTTAATGGCCAGAAGCAATAACAACAGGCCTACCACAATCATGGCGAATTGACCGCCGCTGATTTGGTAGATACCCGAGTCGTGCCAGAGCCCGATAAAATTTTCCATAAGTCAGCTCTCCACTCAGGCTATCGTCAACAAAACATCGCCAACGGCGACTGAGTCGCCCTCTTTGACATTGACGGCGCTCACCGCACCCGCCTTCGCAGCACTCACTTCGGTCTCCATTTTCATGGCTTCCAGAATGATAATGGTTTCGCCTTCGGCAACTTGCTGCCCGGGTTTCACCAGTACTTTGAATATGTTACCAGCCAGCGGGGCAGGCACAGGGTCTCCACCCGCCGGTACACTAGCCGCTCCCGCCGCCGCAGGGGCGCCAGAGCCCACTGGCGCAATGCCGCTTACGTCGCCACCATTGGATACCGTGACCGAATAGCTCACGCCTTCCACACTCACCGTGTAAAGCTCTTCTCCGGATTCGGTGGTCACAACACTGCCTTCTTTGCCAGTAGGCACTGGCTCAAACGCGTCTGGATTGTTGCGATTTTGAAGGAACTTCAGACCAATCTGGGGGAACAAGGCGTAAGTCAATACATCGTCAATTTCATTGTCACCCGCCGCCAACTCAATGCCCTTTTCTTTGGCCGTTGACCTTAGCTCTTCGGTCAGATTGTCGAGCTCAGGCTTAATAAGATCCGCAGGGCGACAAGTAATCACTTCGGCTCCGTCGAGAACCCGGGTTTGAAGCTCAGCGTTGACGGGGGCCGGTGTTGCACCGTATTCGCCCTTCAACACACCCTGCGTTTCCTTGGAGATAGACTTGTAACGCTCGCCGGTCAAGACGTTTAACACCGCCTGGGTGCCCACAATTTGTGAGGTGGGTGTTACCAGAGGAATAAAACCTAAATCTTCACGAACGCGCGGGATTTCTTCTAACACTTCAGCAAATTTATCTTCGGCGCCCTGATCTTTTAGCTGACTCTCCATGTTGGTTAACATGCCACCCGGTACCTGGGCCGTTAAGATACGACCATCAACACCGCGTAGTGAGCCTTCAAATTTAGCGTATTTTTTCCGCACTTCACGGAAGTAGCTGGCGATTTCTTCCAGCAACAAGAGATCCAGCCCAGTGTCGCGGTCGGTGCCCTGAAGCATAGCCACCAAGGATTCTGTAGGACTGTGACCATAGGTCATCGACATGGAGGAGATGGCAGTATCAATATTGTCGATACCGGCCTCAACACATTTTAACGCAGTCGCGCTGGACAGCCCGGTGGTTGCGTGACACTGCATATGAATAGGAATATCACAGGTCGCTTTCAGTCGAGAGACTAATTCAAAACCATCGTAGGGACGAAGCAAACCTGCCATATCTTTAATGGCAATAGAATCTGCACCCATGTCTTCAATGCGCTTGCCCTGCTCTACCCACATATCAACATTGTGAACCGGGCTCAAGGTGTAGGAAATAGTGCCCTGGGCATGTTTGCCCACCTGCTTAACGGCCTTCAACGCGGTATCGATATTACGCATATCGTTCATCGCATCAAATACGCGGAACACGTCTACACCGTTGTGTGCAGCACGCTCAACAAATTTTTCAACCACCTCATCGGCGTAGTGGCGATAGCCCAGAATGTTTTGTCCGCGAAACAGCATTTGCATAGGCGTGTTTGGCATCGCTTTTTTGAGTTCCCGGATGCGCTCCCAGGGATCTTCACCCAAGTAACGAATGCAGGCATCAAACGTTGCCCCGCCCCAGGTTTCCAGAGACCAGAAACCGACCTGGTCCAGTTTTTCTGCAATCGGCAACATGTCGTCAATTCGCATGCGGGTTGCAAAAAGTGATTGGTGTGCATCGCGCAATACCACATCGGTAATGCCTAAAGGAGTTTTCGCCTCGCTCATAAATCTGCCCTTGTAAAGTAGAGTATCTGCAGTGGGTTATACCAAACGCCGCTATTGTTTTTTATTTATTGCGATGTTTGTCGATGGCCGCCTGAATAACAGCAATCAATCTCGGATCGTTCACACCAGCAGGCGCAGTCGCAGTTGCGGGTGCCATTGGCGCTTCGGGTTCCGGAAAATATCGTTGAATAATTGAAGACATCATACTGGTGGCAATCACCAGAATTGTCAGAAACACACAAACTGAGCCCATACCAAACAGCATTAGGTCTATGCCCTGCTGCATCAATATATCTTGCATTGAGTGCCAGCCTCCTCTCGGTTTAATGACTACCCCCGACGTGGGGGATGGCCAATGTAGCTAAAAAGACTGTTGTAGGCAAATTTTATGCTTTACTACAAAAACCGCTTTTTACTACTACATAATTATTTAAGTTATAAATCAATTAGTTATGAACACTTTCTGTAGTATAACCTTAGGATATAGAGGGTTTTTTTAGTGTTTTGTAGCGGGATTTTTAGAAAAATAGCTATTCAAAATCCGTTTTTATCGAGCATCTAGGGTAGCAAGCTGGTCATATCGACAAATTAGAAAGACCCTAAGTGATCAAACTGAACATCAGGCATCTTGCTATCTGTGCCGCAGCCCCTCTGGACCCTCGCTAAAGCCTGCCAATAAAAACGACCAGCAGGCTTAAAAGTAGCAGGGAATAAGCCCGAGGTACAAGTTCATCCCACTCTATGCGCCAACAGCAGGACAAGGTAGAATGGCCGCCGCAAAAATGGGCCTTTTGCAGATCCTTCGTTGAGCGACACGCCGCTCGCTCCCGCCCTACTCAATGACAGGCATTAACTCAATCTATGCGGATTTTCCTCGCCCCAATGGAGGGGATTGTAGATCACCCCCTTCGAGAGCTTATGAGCGCCGTTGGCGGGATTGATACCTGTGTGACCGAATTCGTTCGAGTCACCAGCACACCCCTACCCCCTAAAGTGTTCTATCGGTATTGCCCTGAAATAGAAAATCAGTGCCGCACCCAGGTAGGCGTGCCCGTTCGAATCCAGCTGCTGGGTGGCAACCCTATCCCTATGGCACTGAACGCCTCCAAACTGGCCCGCTATGGCGGCCGTGCCATTGATTTGAACTTCGGCTGCCCCGCAAAAATGGTGAATAACAATGATGGTGGTGCCAGCCTGCTCAGGGACCCCGAACGGGTTTTTCAAATCGTTCGAGCTGTTCGCCAGGCCACACCGGCCAACGTGCCGGTTTCGGCAAAAATTCGGTTGGGTTTTGAAGATCGCTCCGCCTATCTCGACAATGCACAAGCCATTTTTGAAGCCGGCGCCAATGAACTCACCGTCCATGCCCGCTCCAAAGTTGACGGCTATAAACCTCCGGCCTATTGGGACTACATCGGTAGAATAAACGAACAGATCCCTATACCCGTGATCGCAAATGGTGAGATTTGGACCGTCGACGACTACTTCCAGTGCCGCGATCAATCCAGTTGTGAAGATGTCATGATTGGAAGAGGATTATTGGCTTGCCCCGACCTGGGTTTACAAATCAAAGCCGCTTTGTCCGGAGAGCATTATCAAGCGATGAACTGGCCGCAAGCCTGCCGCCTGTTATACCAATTCTACTTAGACACTAAATCTGTCTACCCCAGCAAATATCTCGGCAATCGCGTTAAAAGCTGGTTGGTTTATCTGCGCAGACACTATCCTGAAGCGGGCCAGCTCTTTGATGTGATTAAACGAAAACGAACGGAGCAGGATATCGACGCGACATTTGAAGCGTTTTTCGATGTGGTAAAACCAATCGCACGTGTTTGATTACATCTCTTCTCGCATGACCATCTGGTAACTCACGATAGATTTGCTCTCGGGGGAAACCTCACAATAAATATCCCCTAGTTGCGCAGGCTCATCCTGAGTGCCCACGGTTTCAAGCTCTATAAAAACAAAGAAGATATCCCGCCCTTCCATGTATCGGCTGGCCTGATGATCGTAGCTGAAGCTCTTTAGGCTGCCGCTGTTTTCTTCCAACAGGCGCGCCTCACAGAGATACATTGCATCTGCGAGTGTGTGCAGGTAATTCACTCGGGACACCGACGCAGGCGCGACAGCAGGAGAGGCCGTTTCGCTTTTTTCCGCCTGCTCTTCAAGGCTTGGGGGTTCGGGCTCAGTGCCGCCCAGCTGCCCAGTGGCAAACAAAGTACCAATAATCGACACGTTGGTTAAGACAACCGCGCCAATGGCCACATACAATAATTCTTTAGGGTGCATAAAAGGGTTCGTAAACAGGAGTTAGAGTGAGAGCGAGTATCAATCGCGTGCCGAATGAGTGTAGCTAAGTTTTACGAACACGGAAGGACGTCACCTCATTATTGGCCGCCGACACACGACAGCTGATGTTTGCCGTGTAGCTGTATTGACTGAGGAAGGTGCCTGGCCGATCCATTACCTCGAGATCAATAAAGACCAGGTAGGTATTGCTTTCCGTCTCATAGCGGCTGGACAGTGAATCGACACTGACGTTGCGGACTTTATAGGGTAAGGCTTTTTTTATGCGATCGCGGCAGGGGAAAAATGAGTCGCTGATATCATAGGCAACCCGTTTCTGTTCGGGCCCCAGATCACCTTCAGACAGTGAGCCGACACTTGGCAAATCATTGGAGAAATACAAAGTCCCCACTACCGAGGCTGCCACAACCGTTGTACTGGCACCCAGCGTGGTCAGTATTTCAGACGTACTCAACATAACTCATTCCATAGTCTCTGGATCTAAGTGTCCAGTTTACCACTTTACTACATACTTTAACGTTAACGAGGTCAAGTTTTAATCGTCTGACTCCCTGTATAATTAATAAACAGGGAGGTCAATGTGACTGAATAGCTCATCCAGGTCGGCTTTAGAGTGGCGATTATAGGCCTCTGCCACAAGCTCCCGAGTCAAATGAGGGGCAAATTGTTGAATAAAGTCATACATAAATCCGCGCAGGAAGGTGCCTCGCCTGAAACCAATCTTGGTAATACTGGATTCGAACAGGTGGCTGGCATCTAATGCCACAAGGTCGTCATCCAGTTCCGGGGTGTGGGCCATCGATGCAATGATGCCAATGCCGAGCCCCAGTCGCACATAGGTTTTGATCACATCTGCATCGGCAGCGGTGAAAACAACCTTGGGTGCCAGCCCCCTCTCGATAAAGGCCTCATCAAGCTTGGAGCGCCCGGTAAACCCAAAGACATAGGTCACGATGGGGTGTTTGGCCACCGCCTCCAGTGTCAATTCCCCCACCTGCGTCAGGGGGTGACCCTTTGGCACAACAATGCAACGATTCCAGCGATAACAAGGCATCATGATCAAGTCACTGAACAACTCCAGCGCCTCGGTGGCGATGGCAAAGTCGACTGTGCCGTCCGCTGCCATCTCAGAAATTTGCATGGGCGTGCCCTGATGCATGTGCAAAGACACGTCCGGATACTGATCAATAAACGACTCAATGACTTTTGGCAGAGCATATCGCGCCTGGGTATGGGTCGTGGCCAGCGACAGGCTGCCTTTCTTTTCGTTGCTGAATTCTTGGGCAACCTGCTTGATGCTTTCAACTTTTCGTAAGATCTCGCCGGCGGTTTTCAGGATCGCTTCGCCTGCGGGTGTTATGCGAGTCAGGTGTTTACCACTGCGGGAGAAAACTTCTACACCCAATTCATCCTCAAGTAGACGAATCTGCTTGCTGATTCCGGGTTGTGAAGTATAAAGACTCTGTGCGGTCGCGGAGACATTCAGATCGTGGTGAGCCACCTCCCAAATATACCTTAACTGCTGAAGCTTCATAGGCCCTCCATTTGGCGATCATCGTAAAGAGTTATAAAAATATAAAAAAATATTCTTTTCCAGAATAGGCACAAATCGATATATTTGCCACCCTAAATTACTTTTTATAGCTGTCTAACCCGTATTTCTATAACCATAGCCTATATTCATGGAAATAATTGCGTTTATTATTACAGGGGCCGCAGTCGGCCTGGCGATAGGCATCACAGGGGTCGGTGGTGGCTCTTTGATGACCCCAATGCTCATTCTGATGGGCATTCCCTTTAATGTCGCCATCGGTACCGACCTGTTATATGCCGCTTTTACTAAAACCGGCGGTGTCATCGCCCATCACCGCCAACAAACCATTGATTGGGTATTGGTTAAGCGCCTTGCGGTGGGTAGCATTCCTGCGGCAATAGCCACCAGCCTTATTCTGCGTTTTGCCTTCACCTCTGTGAACAACTACGGGCCCATCCTCACCAGCAGCCTGGGAATCATGCTGATTCTGACATCGGCTGTTTTGCTGTTTAAGAAAAAGCTGGCAGTCACCAAGGAAAGCCAGTTTGCCCACAGGCACCAGCACGCCATTACTGTGATTGCAGGCGTTGTACTCGGTGTGTTTGTCACTCTGTCCTCTGTTGGCGCCGGGGCCTTTTGCGCCGCACTACTTTTACTGCTTTACCCACACCTGCCTGCCCTGCGTGTGGTGGGTACCGATATCGCACACGCAGTCCCGCTGACTCTCGTCGCTGGCATTGGGCATCTGGTATTTTTGGGCAATGTCGATGTGGAGCTGCTGGCCTGCCTGCTGGTGGGGTCTCTGCCAGCGGTGCATTTTGGCGCGAAAATCGGCGCTAAACTACCTCACAAGGTACTGCAGCCGGTGCTGGCGTCTTTACTGCTTGGCCTGGGTTTAAAGTTTGTCTTCTTTTAATTGATTCGCAATGCCATGGGGCACATGGCCTGTGGCAACATGTTCCGATGCCGAGTCACAGTGCTGAACCTGGTCATCAAAAAAGACATCGGCACCATAAGACTTCAGAAAACGCCCTTTCTCCAAGCCACCTAAAAAAAGTGATTCATCCAGCCTAATATTCCAGGCTCTCAAGGTTCGGATCACCCTTTCGTGAGCCGGAGCGGAGCGTGCAGTAACCAGAGCCGTTCTTATGGGACAGTCAGCACCGGCAAATTCCGATTGCAAAGAGTGAAGCGCGGACAAAAAATGTTTGAAGGGCCCGCCACTTAATGGTCGCCTGGCAGCCGCTTTTTCACTTTCAGCAAAAGCCGTTAAACCCTGGGATTTATAGACACGTTCCGCCTCGTCGGAAAACAAAACTGCGTCGCCATCAAATGCGAAACGCAGCTCCTGGCTGTCGCTGGCATCCCGGTTGGAGGACACAATCGTTGCGGCGGCAATCCCCTGCTCCAGTGCGTGACGCACATCACTGGCACTGGTGGATAAAAACAAATGGCAGGCAAACGCTTGAATATAGCGATAAGGGCTTTCCCCTCCACAAAATGCTGCCCGGGTGATATTGAGCCCGTAATGCTCAATGGAATTAAAGACTCGCAAACCGGTGTCGGCACTATTTCGGGAAAGTAAAATCACCTCAACCCGCGGCCCACCATCAAAATGAGAGTTTAGTTTTAAGAGCTTTTGCACCACGTTAAAGGCATCACCGGGTTCCAACACCTGGTCTTCATGGTCTATCTGGTACTGGGAATACGCTTTCAAACCCTGCTGCGTATAGATCTCATGGCTCTCATCCAGATTAAAAAGCGCCCTAGAGGAAATCGCGATGACTAATTTGTTATCGCTCGTTACATCCATTGTTTATTCGCCGTCATCCATATATTTTATCAGCAATTCAAATACCAATCGCTTGAGATCATCCAAGGTGCGCTTACTGCGCTGCCCTTTTTGGTTAACAACCACCAGCAACAGGGAGTGGGTAATTTCCAGGTAAAAATTACCCAGCCGAGTCATTTCCTGATGGGTTTGTTTCATACCCAATCGGGCAAACATCGCAGCCATTTTGGTGATAATTAATTCATCGTGCTGCAGGTCCAGCTCTCGTAATTCCGGAATCACCCACAGCGCCTGCGCAAGTGGCAGAATTGAGTACTGCTTTTGATAGACCTGTAACATCCTGCCAACGGCTTTATTGACAAAGGTATCCAGAGACATTGCTTCGAGATTCAGGCGCTCGACATCTTCCAGCGCCATCGTCATCTCTTCAAGCCAGCTGGCACCGAGAGCATATAAAATGGCGTGTTTGTTGGGGAAATAATGGTAGAGGGAGCCCACCGAGATATTCAATTCTTTTGCAATCAGAATGGTGGTCAAATCATCAAAACCCACCTCCTCCAGCAACTTGGCTGTAATATCCAGAATTTGCTGAGTGCGCTGTCGCGCCCTTTCCTGTACAGGCCTGCGTCTGGGAGCAAGGGAGTTTTTGCGCTTTTCCTGCCGTTCTGTGGCCACTCGGTCGTCCTTCTTCGGTCAAAATGAGGATATTCATTTACAGGGCTAAGAATGCGCCGGATGACAATGGAAGTCAATTTCTTCTTGTAGTTCAACGCCTTAGCTTGTGTATTGAAGAGAAAACATCAAACAATAGTTGGGATAAAGCACCCGCTGGGTGCTTTTCTGTGAACAAACGCCAATGCTGCGGATGTGAAGCGGCTGAGACTATAACTTGTCCATCAAACCATAATACAGCATGCCCGCCACCAAACCTGGCCAGCGCAGGAGTGTTCCCCCGGGAAAACCATAGGTAGGCACTTTTGCCATCACATCAAAACGCTCTGCGGTGCCACTCACGGCCTCCGCCAACAACTTACCTGCCATGGTTGCGGTGGGCACGCCGTGGCCCGAGTAACCCTGTGCGTAAAATTGGTTGGGCTGTAACCGGCCAAAATGCGGCATTCTGTTGAGCGTAATCGCCAAGGTGCCCCCCCAGGCGTAGTCGATTGTTGTATTCTGCAGCTGTGGATAAACCCGCAACATATATTTACGCACAAACTGTTTTAAGTCGTTGGGAAAATTACTGGTGTAGTTTTCACCGCCGCCAAAAATCAGGCGATTGTCTCCGGATAACTTCCAATAATTAATCACAAATAAGGTGTCCGAGATCGATACATCGTCCCGAATAATTTCTCGGGCCAGATCCTCACCCAAAGGTTCGGTAGCCAATACAAAATTATTGATGGGCATTATTTTACCCGCCATTTTTGACTCTAGCTTGCCCAAATAACCGTTACAGCCAAGAACCAAAAAATCGGCCGTGACGGTTCCTTTTTCTGTGACTATTTTACAGGGTTCGCCATCGTCATAAGACTTAACTCGCGAGTTTTCATAAATTGTCACGCCGGCGGCCTCTGCGGCGTCGGCCAGACCTTGTGCATAATTTAAGGGGTGTAAATGCAGACACCCTTCGTCCAGTTGTCCGGCGTGATATTGTGAGCTGCCGAGCATTTGATTCACTTCTTCCTTCTCGACAAAATGCAATTTTTCATAGCCGTATTGATCTCGCATGTGCTGTATATCTTCCTTCATCCACTCGACGTGGGAAGGTTTGGAGGCAACATGCAGATTGCCGCGTTTTAGATCGCAGTCAATGTTGTTATCCACGATAAGGTCTTCAACGGTTTTGACCGCTTCCAGGGAGTAATCCCACAACATTTTGGCGCGTTCCATGCCAAGCATTTTTTCCAGTTCGTCTTGCCCCTTTCGCTGGCCGGTGCCAACATGACCGCCATTTCGCCCCGATGCGCCCCAGGCTACTTTTTCAGCTTCCAGCAAGATGACTTTATAACCCTTTTGGGCAAGGTGGTAAGCCGCAGAAAGTCCGGTATAACCCCCGCCGATAACACACACGTCAGTTCGGTGTTCACCTTCAAGGGCTGGGCGGTCTTTGCTGTTATTGGCAGTCGCCGCATAATAGGAGTCTGTGTGCTGGCTAATGGCCAGTCCGGATTCGATAACACTCATAGTCATTCACTCGAAATAAAATAGTTGCCGTTAAACGACTGTTAATAGGTTTTCACGTTCCCAGGCAGTAATGATGTTTTGGTGCTCCTGATATTCGGCCCGTTTAATTTCACTAAACAGCTTCACAAAACGTTCGCCAAAAACCACTCCAACATCAGAACAAGCCTCCATTTGAGCCAGGGCAATCAACAAATGTTCAGGCAATAACTGGGTTTCGGTGTCGTAGGCACTCTCAAGCATTTCCGGCTGAGGGCTCAGTTGTTTGTTTAGCCCCAGCAAACCGGCACCCAGTGAGGCCGCCAGTGCCAAGTAGGGGTTGGCATCGGCGCCGATCACTCGGTTTTCTACCCGACGATTAAAGGTGTCAGACTCTGGAATACGCAAACCAACAGTTCGGTTTTCGTGCCCCCAGTGAGTATTGATTGGGGCAAATTGCTTGCGCACAAAGCGACGGAATGAATTCACGTAAGGCGCAAAAAAGGGCATGGTATTGGGAATGAATTCTTGTAAACCAGCTATATATTGCATCAAGGCTTCACTGTCGGAGCCATCCTCATTAGAGAAGATGTTTTTGCCACTCTCAATCTCCAATACGCTCTGGTGCACGTGCATGGCGTTGCCCGGCTCCCCCGCGACGGGTTTTGCCATAAAGGTAATAGACAGGCCGTGTTTGATACAGGCTTCTCGGGCCGCTCTTTTGAACATAAAGACCTGATCCGCCAGGTCCAGGACTTCCCCGTGTTCAATATTAATTTCGAACTGGCCGGGACCAGCTTCGTGAGTGAGGGCATCAATGGCAATGCCCTGAACGGCGCAATAGGCATAAATATCGTCAATCACTTCACTGTAATCTCTCAATATATCCATGCCATAGGTCTGGGAGCCCGATTCTGCTGCACCCGTGCGAACCCTGGGACGCTCCAGGTTTTTGTTTGGGTCGGTATGGGGCTGACTCAGGTAAAACTCGAATTCTGGCGCGACGATGGCTTTGAGGCCTTTTTCTGTGAACGCGCCAATCACGTTTTTTAACACCTGTCGTGGCGCCAGCACATGGGCACTGCCATCCTTCTCAGAGGCATCACAAATAACGCAGGCCGTGGCCTTGTCGCGCCAGGGGATCAGTCGCAGGGTTCTCAAATCCGGGGTGAGTACAACATCGGGTTCCAGCTCAGAAATCACACTGGATTCAATCGTCAGCCCTTTAACGTCCTGAGCATAGAGAGATTCGGCGATTCTCAATGAGTTGCTTTGGCAGGTCTTGATAAACTTACCCGCAGGAACAATTTTGCCACGCGGGATGCCCGCCATGTCGGGCACCAGGCACTCTACTTCCAAAATGCCTTTTTCCTGTAGCCACCGAGACGCACTTTCGATGTCAGTAATCTGCCCTTTTGTCTCGCTAATACCTGTTGTCGTACTTGCTATACTATCTTTCATGACGGTCTCGTTATCCCAGAGAGAATAAAACGGTGTATTGAGTCAGTTTGCCTTCAAATCGCGAAATTGCTGGCCTGCAGCCAATATCCCGCTCAAAAAACATCAAATAGACTGAATTATTATTCGGTTTTGCTTGAATAATAATTCGGTACTCTGTAATAATCAACCCTCGACAGCAAAGCATTGAATTAAGGCTAGACTAAAATCACCTTCATCAAGGCTATTTTTAATCTGAATAACACTACGATCAGGTCGCTATGCAAGCTAAAAAACTCAAAATCGGTATCGTTGCAGACTGCAAGATGCTGGACCCCCACTACTTCCATTCGATTGGTGACAAGTACTTACGTGCCATCACAGAAGGCATGGGCGCCACACCCATCTTAATCCCCGCACTGGGTAGCGAACTATTGGGTGAATATCTATCGATGGTAGACGGCATATTACTCACTGGCTCCTATAGCAACGTGGAACCCCATCACTATGGGGGCAAAAAGAACGCCACCCCGGTGCACGACCCCCAGCGCGACGCAACCACCCTGCCGCTGATCAGTCGAGCCATTGAGGCCGACATTCCCATCTTTGCCATTTGCCGGGGTTTTCAGGAGGTCAACGTGGCCCACGGCGGAACCTTGCACGAAACCGTACAGGAGCTGCCGGGCATGCTCGACCACCGCGAAGACTCAACCGTACCGGTAGAAGAACAGTATGCCCCCGCGCATTCGATCAATTTGGTTTCGGGCGGCCTGCTCGCCAGCCTGGTTGGAGGAGACACTGCCGACGTGAACTCTGTGCACCAGCAAGGTGTAGACACCCTGGGCAATGGCTTAAAAGTAGAGGCCACCGCACCGGATGGTCTGATTGAAGCTTACCAGAGTGACCGTGACGATCGCTTTGTGCTCGCGGTGCAATGGCACCCTGAATGGAAGGTAACAGAAAACCCGTTCTACTTATCTCTACTGACTGCGTTTAAGCAGGCCTGTTTAGACAGAGTGAATAGCGGGCAGGAATAAGCCGTACAACAATAGATTTAAGACACTAAGATTTAAGACAAAACGATAAGCACTCAATCAGGTGATGTATGCAAGATATTAGCGACTGGCTAAAAGAAAAACAGATTACAGAAGTTGAATGTTTGATTCCCGACATTACCGGCAATGCCCGGGGCAAGTTCATTCCGGCGGATAAATTTGTGAAAGAAGACAGCCGCCTGCCAGAAAGTATTTTAATTCAAACAGTGACGGGCGAATACACCGACGCCCACGATAGCCTGGTCAGCCCTCTGGATGCCGACATGTTTCTGGTGCCCGACGCCAGCACCATGAAAAGTGTTCCCTGGGCCGAAGACCCCACGGCTCAGATTATTCATGATTGCCACACAAGAGACGGGTCACCCCACCCGCTTTCAACCCGCAATATTCTCAAGCGGGTTTTAAAACTGTATGAAGATGAAGGCTGGCAACCCGTGGTTGCGCCAGAGGTGGAATTTTATCTGGTACAACAGAACATTGATCCCAACTGCGTATTACAGCCCCCCAAGGGCCGTTCTGGCCGGCCGGAAACCGCCCGTCAATCTTACAGCATTGACGCGCTCAACGAATTTGAGCCCTTCATAGAAGAAATGTATGACTTTTGTGAAGACCAGGGGCTCGACGTTGATACCCTGATTCACGAGTCGGGTGCGGCACAGATGGAAATCAACTTTCTTCACGGCGATGCCCTGAGCTTGGCCGATCAGGTGTTTACCTTCAAGCGCACCGTGCGAGAAACTGCGTACCGCCAGGGAATCTACGCGACTTTCATGGCCAAGCCCATGGAAATTGAACCCGGCAGTGCCATGCACATTCACCAGAGCATCATCGATAAAGAAACTGGCAAGAATATTTTTGTGAACGACAAGGGTGAAGAGAACGATCGCTTTCGTCACTACATTGGCGGACTGCAAAAATTTACTCCGGCGGCAATCAGCTTCTACGCACCCAATGTGAATTCTTACCGTCGATTTGCCAAAGACATGTCTGCACCGGTGAACCTGGAGTGGGGTTACGACAACCGCACCGCAGGCATCCGAGTGCCCGACAGTTCAGCCCAGGCTAAACGCGTTGAAAATCGCTTCCCCGGTGTAGATGCCAACCCCTACCTCGCCTTTGCGGCGACTCTAGGTTGTGGTTACCTGGGCATGAAACACGGCATCGAGCCCTCTACTCCCAACCCCGGCGATGCAGCCACTGGCGACATCGATATTGCCCGCAATCTAGAACACGCACTGTCTTTGTTAAACAGCTGCCCTGAACTCGAAGAGATTTTTGGCGACGTGTTTATTAAGGCATACAGCGCGGTGAAAGAAGAAGAGTTTGAAGCTTTCAACCGTGTAATAAGTTCTTGGGAGCGCGAGTTCCTCTTGCTCAATGTATAAGTCACAAACGATTAACCACCACTAAATTTATTTTGTTAAAGAATGTGTTTCAGGAGTACTAACATGAATCAAACCGTCGAAGTTAACACCGCAGATTTGCAAAACATTGACCGCGACCACCACCTGCACCCTTTCACGGATCAGGGCGACCTGAACAATAAAGGCACTCGTGTTATCACCAAGGCAGAAGGTGTTTACATCTGGGATTCCGAAGGTCACAAAATGTTGGACGGCATGGCTGGCCTCTGGTGTGTTGCCGTGGGTTATGGCAGAAAAGAACTCGCCCAAGCCGCTTACGAGCAAATGCTGGAATTGCCTTATTACAACAGTTTCTTCCAGTGCTCTAACCCCCCTGCAATTAAATTGGCAGAAAAATTGGCCGAACTGGCACCCGCACACATGAACAATGTCTTTTTTACCGGTTCGGGCTCCGAATCGAACGACACCGTTCTGAGGCTGGTACGCCACTACTGGAAATGCAAAGGCGAACCACAAAAAAGTGTTGTGATTAGCCGCAAAAATGCCTATCACGGTTCCACCATGGCCGGTGCCAGCCTCGGCGGTATGATCCCGATGCATGAGCAAGGCGGTCTGCCG
>CAJWCA010000023.1 GCA_913020395.1 uncultured Cellvibrionales bacterium
CATCTGGTCAAATTTCATGGGAGGCTGTTGAGAGAATTGCCCTGAGCCTTCTGCTCGGTCAACGAGTTTTTGCATCGCCGACTGAGTATTTTGAAAACTATGGTTTATTTGTTTCTCTAGTGCAGGGTCGATGCCCTCTATCAGAGATTGCAGCGAGGGGCCCTGAATGGTTTCTCCGTTGCTACGTAAATAACTGCCCTTATAAATGTTGTAGATGCCAAGAGCGTTGTAGTAGTGCGAGTTGTGGGTATTGTCGCTGAAGCAGTCGTGTTCGTCTTCCGTAGAATTGGCTTCTAAAGCCACTTTCATGCGCTCACCCGCAAGCTCTCCAAGAGCCAGGCTCCCCATGCTGTACAAAACCCGGGTTATTCCTTGGTGGGTATCGCCGCGCAGGAACTCGGCTCTGTAGTTATTCGCCTGCTTGGGTGACCATTCATTTTCTAGATGCTGCAGGTCTTGAATCAATAATTCAGCCGCGGCGAGCAGATATTGGCGCCGGCGTGTGCAATGTGAGTTTGTGCAGTTTTGACCCGGCTCATAATCGCTGGCCGGGCGATTGCCCGCGCCGGGCTGAGTGCCGTTTAAGTCCTGCCCCCACAGTAGAAACTCGATGGCGTGATAACCACTGGCAACATTCGCTTCGGAGCCACCCAGCTCGTTCAGTTCTGCAAGCACAGAGGGCGAAAGAGTGCGGGTATCAATAAGCATGCCGCCGAAATCCAAAGTGGGGTTGGCAATGATATTGACGTCTGCGCCCATGTTTCCAAGCTCAGCTTCATAGTCTTCATCAACGTAGTCAATCAACCCTTCGTCGAGTGGCCAGGCATTTAATTGCCCCTCCAGTTCATCAACGACGCTATGGCTGAAGCGAAAGACTTCACTTTGCTGATAGGGGATTCGGGCTTGAATCCAGGCGAGTTTTGCCTGGGTCAAATGGTGTTCGTCGGGTTGCTGCAAGAGTGCCTCAATGGCGCCTTTTAGTGCCTCTGCCTGTATGCGAGAGTCTTGAAAGGTTGCATGGGCAATTGTGCTGTAGTGGTCGAGCACGGCGTGTTTATTGCCGGGCGCTGCCTGTAATGCGGAGCAGAAAAGCAGGCTGTAAATAAAAACTAAGAGCGGTCTGTGCATTGGTTTTAATTCTCCTTTAATGGGAGGATTTTGATGCAAATGAGATTTATTTGCAACTGAACAATGCACAAGCCGTTTCGTTAGATCCCAGGGTGCTTACATGCGTTCCAGGACTTCTATTCCTAATAGGTCGAGACCCGTTTGAAGCGTGCAGGCGACGGACTGGCACAGGCGAAGCCGGCTGTCCCGAGTGTCGGCTTCAACACCTTCTTTGAGAATCGGGCAGGCTTCGTAGTAACTCATGTAAAGGCTGGCGAGCTCATAAAGGTAAGTACACAACATGTGTGGATAAGCTTCACGAGCGACCTGATCCAGCACTTCACTGAACTGGAGCAGTTTTAAACCCAGGGCTCTCTCCTGTGGCATTGCCAGCAAGACCTCTCCGTCGAGCGCGTCGCCTTTCACGCCTGCTTTGGTAAAAATACTCTGAATGCGCGCATAGGCATATTGCAGATATGGCGCGGTATTGCCTTCAAAGCTGAGCATAGAGTCCCAGCTAAAAATATAATCGTTAGTTCTTGTTTTGCTCAGGTCGGCATATTTCACCGCGCCAATGCCAACACGTTTGCCGATTTCGGCAATTTCTTCTGTGCTCAACTGCGGGTTTTTCTCAGCCACAGTGGCAGAGGCGCGCTCTTTGGCCTCCTCGAGTAAATCTGCCAGTTTTACCGTGTCGCCCGCCCTTGTTTTGAAGGGTTTGCCATCGGCGCCCATCATGGTGCCAAAGGCGTGGTGTTCCAGGCTGACGTCCTCTCCGGCGAAGCCGGCTTTACGGGCAATCGTGTAGGTTTGTTGCATGTGCAAAGACTGTCTTGCATCAATGAAGTACATAATACGGTTGGCGTTTAATGTATTGACCCGGTGGCGAATGGCGGCCAAATCGCTGGTTGCGTAGAGAAACCCACCACCTTGTTTTTGAATAATCACCGGCGAGGGATTGCCTTCCTTATCGGCCAGTTCTTCCAGAAAAACAACTTGTGCACCCTGGTCTTCAACCACCATGTTCTGCCGTTGTAACTCTTTGAGCAAGACGGCCAAATCGTCGTTGTAAGCGCTCTCGCCCTGCACATCATCTCGACTGAGGGTGACGTTCAAGGTCTGATAAATCTCTTCACTGTGGTGGAGGGAAATATCACGAAACCGCTCCCATAATTTCAACACTTCAGGGTCGCCGCCCTGCAGTTTTACCACGTATTCACGGGCTTTTGCGGCAAAGGACTCGTCGCTGTCAAAGTGCTTTTTGGATTGTTTGTAGAAAACCTCCAGGTCTTTCAGCGCGAGCTCAGCATCGGGTCCTTCTTGGGTTTGTTCTTCCAATTCGGCAATCAGCATGCCAAATTGTGTGCCCCAATCACCGACGTGATTTTGACGAATGACGGTGTGGCCTTGAAACTCGAGCAATCGTACCAGGGCATCACCGATGATCGTGGAGCGCAAGTGGCCCACGTGCATTTCCTTGGCCAGATTGGGTGCAGAATAGTCGATCACAACGGTTTCGCTGTTTTCAGTTTTGTTAATGCCCAACCTGCTATCGAGCAAGTTGTTGTCTAGCTGGGAGGCGAGCCAGGAGGCGTTTAAATACAGGTTGATGAAACCCGGCCCTGCAATATCGACCTTATCAACAATTCCATCGAGCTCAAGGTTGTCGACAATTCGCTGTGCCAGCTCGCGAGGGTTGGTCTTCATCACTTTGGCGGCGCCCATTGCGCCATTGGCCTGATAGTCGCCAAAACCGGCTTTTTTACTGAGTGCAACGTTGGCTTTGCAGTCTTCAGGAATGCCGGCTTTGAGCATGGCCTGGTGAACAGCGTTTGTGAGAAGTTCGCGGATATTCATGGTGGTGTGTGATGTCTCGATGGAGTGGGCTATTGGAGAATAGCGGGATTGTATCGACCCCGAAGGGATATGCAAGTGAATCAATCCGCTCAGTATAGTGGATATTGCACTCTTTAGGGTAAACTTGGCGCAAGTTGGGCTCGAGCGAGGCCCGGGGTGTTTTGTAATAAATGTTATTGGGAGAGACAGATGAACAAAATTGAGTCACTGGGCGTATTGGGTGCAGGGCAAATGGGTGCGGGTATCGCACAACTTGCAGCCGAGGCCGGCTTGACTGTGAAGTTGGCAGATATGGATTTGGCCAGTGCAGAAAAAGGTAAGGCGAATATTGCCCGGAGTCTCGGCAAGCAAGTTGAACGGGGGCGCAAGGAGGCCGATGCCGTGGCCAAAACGCTCGATAGAATTGAGCCTGTGGCCACGATTGCCGACTTATCTTCTGTGGACATGGCAATAGAAGCCGCTAGTGAAAATCTGGAGTTAAAGCTGGCTTTATTTAAACAGCTTGATGATATCTGTAAACCCGACGCTATCCTGGCCTCTAATACCAGCTCAATCAGCATTACCCTGATGGCAGCCTCAACCTCCAGGCCAGAGCAGTTTATCGGTATGCACTTTTTTAACCCTGTGCCTGCAATGAAACTGGTAGAGGTGATTCGAGGTTTGGCGAGCAGTGATGCAACCTATGAAGCGACAAAAACCCTGGCTGAACTGATGGGCAAAGAGGTTGTGAGTTGTGAGGACAAAGCGGGTTTTGTGGTGAATCGCTTGTTATTGCCTTTTCTCAATGAGGCCTGTTTCACCCTGGAGGAAGGTGTTTCATCGGTTGAGGATATCGATAAAGCTGTGAATCTTGGTTTGAATCATCCGATGGGGCCGTTTGCACTGGCCGACTTTATTGGTCTGGATACCTGTCTATCGATCATGGAAGTACTGCATAAAGAACTGGGTGAAGACAAATACCGCCCCTCTCCCTTACTTAGAAAATATGTAGCCGCAGGTTGGTTAGGTAAAAAGTCCGGTCGAGGTTTTTACGCCTACAACTAATATTAATGGGCGTTGAGTGTGACCGCCCTCGCTCATGTCTTAAAGGTTTTATTTTTTGCTGCTGGAGGTGACGCGATTGCGTCCGCTTTGTTTGGCGTGATAAAGCAATTTGTCCGCCCGATCCAGCAGTGAACTAAACGCCTTGTCCTCGTCCCTTGCCTCGGTCACTCCGAGGCTAACGGTGAAGTTCAATTGCACATCTTCGTTCTCTACGGTCAGGTCTGCAATGGCCTGCCTGACCCTTTCTGCGAGAAGGTGCGCGCCGTCCAAGTCGGTATCAGGGCAGCAGATGGCAAACTCTTCGCCCCCCAGGCGGCCGACAAAATCAGAGGCTCGAATCAGTTTTTGACAAGTGCCCGCCAATGCAATCAATGCCTGATCACCCACGGCATGGCCGTAGTTGTCATTGATCGCCTTGAAATGATCAGCATCTATCATAATGGCACAGAGCGGACGTTTGTAGCGGCGGCTTTTGGCAAATTCACCGCCGGCCAAGTTAAAGAAGTGTCTGTGATTATAGGTGTCAGTCAGAGGGTCTTGAGACGCCAGAAGAGAGAGTGCACTGTTGGCTGCGGCAAGGGCAAGTTGGCTGTCTCGAAGTCTAACCGCCGAGCGGAGACGCGCTGCGAGTACCGGGTAAATGAAGGGTTTGGTAACGTAATCCTGCGCGCCCAGGTCCAGTGCATGCACAATCGAGTCGTCTCCGTCATTGGCGGAAATCATAATGACGGGAATATCCTTTAATTGTTCATCCGCTTTTAGGAGCTTTAAGGTGTCAATGCCGCTGATGATGGGCATCATCAGGTCGAGGAGAATAATGTCGGGGGCAAAACTTCGGGCTTTTTCTATACCGAGATGGCCATTGTCGGCCGACTCAATGTCGTGTCCGTCGTCTTCCAGGTTGTACCCAAGTAATCTTATATTGTCTTCAATGTCGTCGACGATTAGGACTCTGGCCATGTGTTTACTCAATACTGCCTTGTATAGAATGGTGTAGTGTAGAGAGAGTATAGCCCAAGCTCGCTTTTATGCGTCAGGCTTCTTTTTCAATTTGTTCGAGCAGGGCGCTACAGAAGTGATGCACGTCATAATCATCAAACAATTCATCGTTTGGGAATAGCGGAACAAGAGGGTCTTGCTGGTGAAAATGGATCAGGGTGTTAAGGTCGGGGTCGGCCTGGGCAATAATGTAACGTAACAGTTGGGCTACAACGTTTTTCCAATCTCTGCCGCTTAGTAGTTCAGGTGGGCAGTTGCACACCAGGCAATCTATCATCCAGCCTGTTGGCAGGGTGAGTAGGGGGTGTTCGTGAGCAAGCTCTTGGCGCAGATGTTTGATGATCCGCGCCGCCTGCCGACTGCGGGTCGAGTGGGTGGCCCGCACTGGGGCTGCATTAGCCCCTTCGTATGTATTCACAAGTCTCTACGGTTCATAGAGTTTAATCCCAATTAAGTGCGCCACCCGTTTGGTACTCAATAACACGGGTTTCAAAGAAGTTCTTTTCTTTGCGCAAGTCCATTATTTCACTCATCCAGGGGAAGGGGTTTTGTGCGCCTTCGAACTGTTCGGTCAGGCCAATTTGGGCAAGACGACGGTTGGCGATAAAGTGTAAATACTCTTCCATCATGGCAGCGTTCATACCCAGAACGCCGCGTGGCATAGAATCGCGTGCATATTGGATTTCCAGTTCGGTACCCTCGAGAATCATTTGCGTCACTTCCTGCTGGAACTCGGGGCTCCACAGCTGTGGATTCTCCAATTTAATTTGGTTGATAATGTCGATACCAAAATTGAGGTGCATCGATTCATCGCGCAAAATATATTGAAATTGTTCCGCCACACCGGTCATCTTATTGCGACGACCCATTGACAGAATTTGGCTGAAACCACAATAAAAGAAAATGCCCTCAGTCACGACATAAAACGCAATCAAATTACGCAGAAGTTCCTGATCCGTTTCATGGGTACCGGTGTTGAAGGTAGGGTCACTCAGCGACTTGGTATGGTTTAAGCTCCAGGATGCCTTGTTGGCTACTGAAGGCAGTTCACGGTACATATTGAACACTTCGCCTTCGTCCATGCCCAAAGACTCAATACAATATTGGTAAGCGTGGGTATGAATAGCTTCCTCGAATGCCTGACGCAGAATATATTGACGGCATTCTGGGTTGGTAATCAGTCGGTACAAGGCAAGCACCAGGTTGTTGGCAACGAGGCTGTCTGCCGTAGAGAAATATCCCAGGCTACGCATAACAATGCGTCTTTCATCTTCAGTGAGGCCTTCGGCAGATTTCCAAAGGGCCACATCGGTGGTCATATTGACTTCTTGCGGCATCCAGTGGTTGGCACAGCCATCCAGGTATTTCTGCCACGCCCAATCATATTTAAAGGGTACCAGTTGGTTGAGATCGGCACGGCAGTTAATCATTGCCTTGTCGTCTACTTGGATACGTGTGGCGCCAAGTTCCAGTTCTTCTTTACCTGGAGTCGGGTCAATGGCAGCTACGGCCGCTTTTGCTTGTGCAACGGCGTCATTGTCGTTTGTTGTTTCTTGCAAGGTCGCTGCAGGCGCTTCTGGCGCTGCAGTCGAAGTGTCGGCCTGTTGGGCCGCTACCGGTGCCATATCACGAAGATCCATTTCTGGTTCTTGCATTGAGGGTACCGGCTGCGGTTCGGTGGTAGGGTTTTCAGAGTAGTCGTCCCAGCTCAGCATACTTTGGGTCCTTTAAATGAGTAATTGTGCAGGCCTTTTCCCAGGGAGTGTTACCTCCCTGGTTAGGCTCTTGCTTTTTAGCGGTCTCGCTTTCTAATGGTCTTGCTTTTTTTTATTCGGTCATCAATTTACTGGCACGCTTCACAATCTGGGTCATCCAGCGAGCATGCCTGCGGTACCGGCGCTGCGGTAGCGGGTTCGCTGCTCTCTTGTGTCGCAGAGACTGCATTGAGAGCACCCGTTTCAATGGTGGATTTCTCAGTGGTGGTCGCCGACAGTGCACGCAAGTAGTACGTGGTTTTTAAACCGCTGTACCAAGCCATACGATAGGTGATATCCAGCTTTTTCCCGTTGGCGCCTGCAATATACAGGTTCAGGCTTTGAGCTTGATCAATCCACTTTTGACGACGGCTGGCCGCTTCAACGATCCAGCGAGGCTCCACTTCAAAGGCCGTGGCGTACAGCGCTTTCAGGTCGGCCGGTATGCGATCAATGCTCTGAGCCGAACCCTCGTAATATTTCAGGTCATTAGCCATGACCGAGTCCCACAAACCGCGATCTTTCAGGTCGTGAACCAGGTAGGGGTTGACCACTGTAAATTCACCAGACAAATTCGATTTAACGTATAAGTTTTGGTAGGTCGGCTCAATGGACTGGCTAACACCGGTTATGTTGGCAATGGTAGCCGTTGGCGCAATGGCCATGACATTTGAATTGCGCATGCCTTGGCTCTGAACTTTGTGACGGATACTTTTCCAGTCTAGAGTTTGAGAGCGGTCCATTTTAATATATTTTTCGCCGCGATTACTCGCCAGATTTTCAATAGAGTCGATTGGCAATACGCCCTGACTCCACAGAGATCCTTCAAAAGTAGAGTAACGACCACGTTCCAGGGCAAGGTCGCTGGAGGCGTCAATCGCGTGGTAGCTGATGGCTTCCATCGAGCGGTCGGCAAACTCTACCGCTTCGGCGGAACCGTAAGCCAGTTTCTGTTTATACAGTGCGTCCTGGAATCCCATAACACCTAAACCGACTGGACGGTGGCGCATGTTGGAGGTGCGGGCGCTGTCTACCGAGTAGTAATTAATGTCGATAACATTATCGAGCATGCGAACCGCTGTTTTGATCGTGCGGGCCAGCTTTTCACGGTTGAGCGCGCCATCTTCAATGTGCTGCGCCAAGTTGACTGAACCTAAGTTACAAACGGCAATTTCATCGTTAGCAGAGGTGTTCAGTGTAATTTCTGTACACAAGTTAGAGGAGTGTACAACGCCGCAGTGCTGTTGAGGGCTGCGCAGATTACAGCTGTCTTTGAACGTGATCCAGGGATGGCCTGTTTCAAATAACATACCGAGCATCTTGCGCCATAAGTCCAGCGCCTTAACGGTTTTGAATACCTTGATTTGTCCCAGCGCTGCTTGGCGCTCATACTCTTCATAGCGTTCTTCAAACGCTTTGCCAAACAAGTCGTGCAAGTCTGGCACGTCATTGGGTGAAAACAGCGTCCATTCTTTTTCGTCAAAGACACGTTTCATGAATAAATCCGGCACCCAGTTCGCCGTATTCATATCGTGTGTGCGACGGCGGTCGTCTCCGGTATTTTTTCTCAGGTCCAGAAACTCTTCGATATCCATGTGCCAGGTTTCAAGATAGGCACAAACGGCACCTTTACGCTTTCCGCCCTGGTTAACCGCAACGGCAGTGTCATTTGCAACTTTCAGGAAGGGAACAACACCCTGAGAGCGACCGTTGGTGCCTTTAATGTAAGCGCCCAGGCTGCGAACGGGGGTCCAGTCATTGCCAAGACCGCCGGCAAACTTGGACAGCATGGCATTATCCTGAATGGCCCCATAAATACCGTGCAGGTCATCGGGAATGGTTGTCAGGTAACAAGATGACAGTTGTGGTCGTAAGGTGCCCGCATTAAACAGGGTGGGTGTCGAACACATATAGTCAAACGAAGACAGCAGGCGATAAAATTCAATAGCGCGTTCTTCTCTGTTTTCTTCCTCGTAAGCCAAGCCCATGGCAACACGCATGAAGAAAATTTGCGGCAATTCGATACGGGTGTCATTGCTGTGAATGAAATAGCGGTCATAGAGTGTTTGCAAGGAAAGGTAGGTAAATTGCTCATCTCTGGAGTGGTCGAGTGCGGCACCGATTTTGTCCAAATCGTAATCGAGAAGATTGGGTGCTAGCAATTCAAGTTCAACGCCTTTTTTAATGTAGGCCGAGAGCGCGAGTGCATAATAATTTTCCATCTCATGATGGGTAGCGGTTTCTGCTACCTGCAGGAAAGTAAGCGCTTCTGCACGTAACTTGTCCAACAATAGGCGGGCAGTCGCGTAGGTGTAATTGGGTTCTTTTTCTACGAGTGTACGCGCAGTGATAACCAGAGACGTGTTGACATCATCAATGCCTACGCCGTCGTAAAGATTGCGCATGGCTTCGTCCAAGATTAACTTGGGTTCGACGTCTTTCAGACCCGCACAGGCCTCTTCAACGATAGTGCGGACACGAGCCATATCCAACGGCCCTTTAGTGCCATCGGCGTTGATAACCTGGATCGGTGAATAGTCTGGGTCGACATCTGTGACCACCTGATCTGCTCTCAAGCGCGCGTGCTCTTCCCGGTAGAGAACATAGTCGCGCGCGACTTTATGTTCGCCCGAGCGCATCATCGTGAGCTCGACCTGATCTTGGATATCTTCTATGTGAACGGTGCCGCCGGAGGGCATCCGACGACTGAAGGTGTTGGAGATTTGTTCGGTCAGGCTTTTAACCGTCTCGTGTATGCGGCTGGAGGCCGCTGCAGTGCCGCCTTCGACGGCGAGAAATGCCTTGGTCACCGCAACGGCAATTTTGCTGGCGTCGTAGGGCACGACGGTGCCATTGCGTTTGATAACGCGAAGTTGTCCCGGGGCTGTGGCTGCCACGCTGGTGGTTGAGCTCACGGGGGTAGAAGCTTCATTGGCGCCTGTGATTGCTGCGCTGTCTGGGTTCACTTCGTTGGTGGTTTGTTGCATTGACGTCTCCGCGTACTGTTTTTCGTTGTAAAATTGTAAAGTTAAAATTTCTCTCGCTCAGAACTCCGATGAGCCCTGAAACACGACGGTCTTAATAGGTGACACTACGCAAGTTGCGCGGTCGGGAATTTATGGTCGAAAAATGAAGGAACCATTGAAGGTTTAAAGTGCGGTTACTAGCCTGCATGTTATTTTTCACCCCAATTTGTCCGAATAGTGTGTGTACTGTTGTTTTTGTTGTTTTTTATTCGTGTTCTTTATTATTGTTTGGGTCTTACTTGTTTACTGCTGTCAGGCTATGAGCTGCATTTTCTTGCTTTTTAAGTATTTCCCATGCAATTCAGGCGCTTAGGCTCAATTGTTCTAGTAGTGTCTGATGCTGGTGAAACCCTACATCTTGGGGTTCACTGAAGACCAGATACAAGATAATGCGGTTCACCCTCTTTTGCAAGGTCATAAATCTGGGGGTTAACTGTGGATAAAATGTGAGTAAATGGATATGTCAGTAGCTACTAATCAGGAGGGACCGGTACTTAGACGTTAGGGCAGTGAAAATTCTTAAAAAGTGAGTTATATAATTTTTTCTAATGTGTAGCGCTTTCTATATAGTTTAATTAAATTTGATTGAAATTCACAAGATATAGTTGTCTACACCGAAGGGTGGCTACTACATCTTGTGGGTGAAGCGCAAGTAAAAATCGGCATCTTGCTGTCTGTCAAGGTTTTCAAGGGGCGTGTTAATCTCTCTGCGATGCCGGATTCTGGCCTCAAGCTTGGCCCGCCTGTTTATCTTCCATTGATAGCGCAGTTCAAGCATCTCCCGGTTGCTCTGAATGCCCGGGGACAACAGCCAACCTGCAGCAGCTGATCCAGCCACCAGTGCAATGTTCTGATTGGGCATCACTTCATACAGATTGAGACTTGCCTGCCATGCGAAGCCAGTGTCTTTTTCGTGCAGATGGTCGGGGGTCTCCGGAGCATAACCCAGCTGTAGTCCGAGGAGCAGGCGACGGGAGCGGGGCAGAGGCCAGCCTGCGGCAGCACTTGCGGTGAGGGCCCAGTAATCCTTCAGGGAGTTTTTGTTCTCAAGGCTTTGGGGCAGGTAGTTAAGCGAGACCGCACGTTGTTGCAGTGGCCCGACAGGGGTTTTGTTTTCAAGGCTAAAAAAGGCGGATAAGCGACTAGCATCGTCCTCAAAGTGCAAGGGTGTTCTGCGTATGCCGCCACTGCCTTTCGACGCATTGTATTGGACAATGGAATGGAGGCGCCAATCATCTGCCACCCTTGTCCAGGCATGAACGCCGTCGGTATACGTGATGTTCATGTTGTTGCTGTCATTGCGATCCAGAGACTTGGGCGCAACACCGTCTAATTTAAAAGAAGTTTGCATTCGACCAAGCGTGATACCCCAGTGCTGCTGTTGGTAACGGGCGTACAGTTGATCCAGGGTTGCGTCGCCCCTGTTTAGCCCCGCAGAGGTGCTGGAGAAGGATAGTCCCGCGTGGGTATCCTCTTGATTGTTGCTGAGCTGCCCTGCGAATCGAGCCCCCAGTTGCCACCCCGGTGACACTGTTAACGTGCCTCCCCATCTTAGGCGGGCGCGCAGCTCTTCGCTGTTGTCCTTACTGCCGTTTCTCTGTTCCTTCTCGCTGGAGAAATATCCGCTTCTCACATCACCTGACCACTGAATCTGTTCCGAGGCTTGGCCGGGTGTGGCGGCCAGTAGTAGCGAGAGACCAAACAAAATCGCGGAGGCCGAGTGTCTAATTTCAAATTGGGTGGTGAGAGTATCGCTAATCATCAGCATCACAGTAAGACAGTGGATTTAAAGCCGCGCAGCATATCACGGTATTTACTGAATCAAATATCAACAGTCTGTTTACAGTGAAGAACGGCGGCAGGGACTGGGGGATAATGTGTTGGTGGTTTGTCAGGCGCCGGCTTTTGAAAAAGCGATCAGGTGATCAGCCTCAATTCGGATGCCTACAGATTCGCCGATATTGTAGTCGTGGTGACTGGGAAATGCCGACTCGATCAGGCTACCCGTGGGGAGGCGCAATGTGTACAGGGTGGAGGTGCCCGCAAAAATCTTATTAACAATTTCTGCTCTGTTTTGGCTGTCATTGTCATGGATGACATCGTCCGGCCTAAGCAGTACTTCAATGGGAGAGTTAGGCGGCCAGTCGTAACAGCGGTTGCCACTGATTTCGCCCAGCTCTGTGGCCACGCAGTGGGTGGATACGGCAAGCCCGGCAAGAAAAACACCCTGCCCGATGAAGTCGGCCACAAAACGGGTTGCCGGTTCGTGATATAGGTTGAAGGGGGTGTCCCACTGTTGAATTTTACCGTTGTTAATTACACCTATACGGTCTGCAACTGCAAAGGCTTCTTCCTGATCGTGGGTCACCATGATGGCGCTGATATTCCTCGATTTTAAAATTGCGCGAACCTCCAATGCCAGGCTTCGACGCAAGTCGACATCCAGGCTGGAAAAGGGTTCGTCGAGCAATAATAAGTCGGGTTCAGGTGCGAGCGCTCGTGCCAGTGCAACACGCTGTTGCTGCCCTCCGGATAATTCATGGGGAAAGCGATGACCCAGGCCACTTAGCTTGACCAGCGCCAGCATTTCCTCGCAGGTGCGTTCTTTCTGGCTGGCGTCGCTGTGGCGAAGCCCGAAGGTAATGTTGTCGCAAACAGACAGGTGCGGAAACAAGGCATAATCCTGAAAAACCATGCCCACTTTTCTTTTTTCAGGTGGAGTTGTATGGTCCGGACTGGACAGTAGCTTTCCCTGTACCGATATCTCACCTTTGAGCAGCGCCTGGAAACCGGCGATTGCGCGTAACACCGTGGTTTTACCGCAACCCGACGGCCCTAGAAGGCAGCAAATGTCACCAGAATTCATCACGAATGACAAATTGTCGATCACCGTGTGCTTATCGTAGGCGCAGCGAATGTCATTAATTGAGATAGGTGCGGTCATGTCCGGGTTCCAACGGCCTTTAGCGGCTCAACAACAGGAATTCTATTAATGCTTTTTGTGCGTGCAGTCTGTTTTCCGCTTCGTCCCATACCACAGCATCATCGGCGTCCAACAGTTTGGCGCTCACTTCCTGGTCGCGATAGGCGGGCAAGCAATGCATAAACAGGGCCTTGCTCTGAGCGTAACTCATTAATTCGTGGTTGACTTGAAAGCCGCTAAACGCTTTTTCTCTGGCCAGTTTTTCTTCTTCCTGGCCCATTGACGCCCAGGTGTCAGTGACCACGAGATCGGCATCGCGTACGGCGCTCACCGGATCTCGGGTCATGTTAATCCGGCCCCGGTTGTCGTTCATCAGGCTTTCCATGGGCTCAAACCCTTCGGGGCAGGCAATATTGAGCTCAAAATTGAACTGCCGGGCTGCATTGATGTAGGAGTTGCACATATTATTGCCATCCCCGACCCAGGCGACCCTCTTCCCCTCGATAGAGCCGCGATGTTCAACAAAGGTTTGTACATCGGCCAGTAACTGACAGGGGTGGTAGTCGTCGGTCAAGGCGTTGATAACGGGTACTTTAGAGTACTTCGCAAATGTTTCGATTTTTTCATGTTCGAAGGTGCGCACCATGATGATGTCGACCATACGAGATATCACACGCGCTGAATCTTCAATGGGTTCGCCGCGCCCCAGTTGTGTGTCGCGCGGTGAAAGGAAAATTGCACTGCCACCCAGGTGTGCCATACCCGCTTCGAATGAAATGCGAGTGCGGGTGGATGACTTTTCAAACACCATGCCCAGCACACGATTGGGAAAGGGCGAGGATTCGAGTTCTTGTTTGTGTAGTGTTTTTAGCTCAATTGCCCTGTCTATCAGGTCGGTTAGTTCCTGTTTCGACAGGTCCAGTAATGTTAAAAAATGTCTGGTGCTCATAGCCGTCGGCTCCCCTTAAAATTGTTTAACCAGCTCACTGATTGAGTCGATCAGTGTTTGCGCTTCTTCATCGCTGAGAATGAGAGGCGGCAGTAAGCGGATGGTGTTTTGAGCGGTCACATTGATCAGCAGGCCTTTTTCCCTTGCTTGGGCTACCAGCTGTCCGCAGTCTTTATCTAGCTCGATGCCTATCATTAAACCAAAGCCGCGTATGTTCACCACGTGTTCGCACTCGTCCAGAGACTTGTGAAAGCCCTCCAGCAATGTTTGGCCCAGCTGCTTTGCGCGGGCAATATGGTTGTGGTCTTTTAGTTCCTGCATCACCGCCAGCCCTGCGCTACAGGCTAATGGGTTGCCGCCAAAGGTTGAGCCGTGGTTGCCTGGTTGTAATACATTGATAGCTGCGCCCTGTGTCAGGCAGGCGCCGATGGGAGCGCCGTTGGCCAGCCCTTTGGCGGTGGTTACCACATCGGGCAAAATACCGTTGTGCTGATAGGCAAAGAATTGACCTGTGCGACCGTTGCCGGTTTGAATCTCGTCGAGCATTAAAAGCCACTGCTCCTGATCACAAATTTCCCTCAGCTGGTTCAGGTAGTTTTTGTCTGGTACGTGAACACCACCCTCACCCTGGACGGGCTCAACCAAAATCGCAACGACGTTATCGTGTGATTGCGCAATTTTACGCACTGCTTCAACGTCGTTATAGGGCGCGCGAATAAACCCTTCAACCAGTGGCGAGAAGCCGGACTGTACTTTGGAATTCCCTGTGGCACTGAGAGTGGCGAGTGTTCTGCCGTGAAAGCTGTTTTCCATCACAATCACTGTCGGGCATGCAATTCCCATATCATTGCCGTATTTACGGGCAATTTTCAGTGCCGCTTCATTGGCTTCAGCACCAGAGTTAGAAAAGAAGACTTGGGACATTCCGGAAAACTGACAGAGCGCATCAGCCAGTGCTTGTTGTTGCGGTATGTTGTATAAATTGGAGACATGAAGCAGCGTGGCTGCCTGCTTGGCGATGGCCTCGCTGACAGACGGGTGGGCGTGGCCCAGTCCACACACGGCGATTCCTGAGATCGCGTCCAGATACTCATTGCCCTCCTGATCCCACACTCGCGTGCCAGCGCCCCGGGTCAGGGTGAGCTCTCTTTGGCCGTAAGTGTTCATCAAGGTGGTCATGGTTTAGTCCTTCATTCTGTGTGTGAATACAAATAAAAACAGGCAGCGATGGCTGCCTGAGGGGGGCTAATCTTATAAGCAATTATCTCGCTTGGCAATGAACGGGCCCTGTAGGTACTAGCTCTGGACAGGCGTGTGCGTTAAAATGCAGCAAAGCAAACTCTCAAGGTGATACAAGCGTTATGGAAGTTCTGGATACGATCAAGCAGCAAATTGAAGAAAACACCGTGATTCTTTATATGAAAGGCTCACCCAATGCGCCCCAGTGCGGATTTTCTATGAGGACCTCACAGGCACTGATGGCCTGCGGCCAGCGTTTTGCCTACGTCGATATTTTGAGTAACCCAGAGATTCGTTCAACCTTGCCGCAGTATGCAAATTGGCCGACCTTTCCTCAGTTGTGGGTTAAAGGTGAGCTGGTTGGCGGTTGTGACATCGTCACTGAAATGCACGACAAGGGTGAATTGAAAACATTGATTGACGAGGCGGCGGGTTCTGAATCAGACCCTGAATAACCTTCGGTAGATCTTCCCTGTTCTGAAAAGCCCGGCATGTCCGGGTTTTTTTGTGCCTGTCATGACCTGAGTCAAGCCAAATGACAATCGTGTTGATAATCGTTATCATTTAGATTAAGATGCCGGGCATTGAACAACTACTCTCTGGAGACTACTTACATGTTTACCCGCTCTTGTCTGGCCCTGGCCATTTCTCTTGCCTCTTCATCTGCTCTGCAGGCCGCTGAAACACCCACGTTAGAAGAAATGTGGGCACTGGTTCAAAAACAGCAGGAGGAGATCGAGTCGCTGAAAAAACAACTGGGCGAAACCGATACCCTACTGGTAGAAACCAAAGTTCAGCTGGCAGAAACCGACCATAAAGTGGAAGTAGCGGCAGAGGTAATTGAGCAGGGCGGAGTTGCATTGTCATTACCAGGAACCGCTCAGTGGGCAGAGAAGACACAGCTGGGTGGTTACGGAGAGCACCATTTCAACCACTTCACCGACGGCGATGATAAGATTGACGCTCACCGTTATGTTTTGTTTATCGGGCATCAGTTTAGCGACGACCTCCGTTTTTTCTCCGAGTTTGAGCTGGAGCACGGTCTGTCAGGCGACGGCAAGCCGGGTGAGGTCGAGTTGGAGCAGGCCTACATCGAATGGGACTATACCCAGAATCACTCGCTGCTGTTCGGTCAGTTCTTAGTGCCCGTTGGCATCATTAATGAGACTCATGAGCCAGACACTTTTTACGGCACTGAGCGCAATCAGGTGGAAAAAAATATTATTCCGGCAACGTGGTGGGAGACCGGGGTAATGATGAGAGGTGAATTGTCACCCGGTCTGAGTTATAACCTGGCGCTTCACAGTGGTTTGGCCGCAGACGATGGCGGGAAAATACGTGGTGGACGGCAAAAATCAGCCAAGGCCACTGCGGAAGATCTGGCCTATACGGCTCGCCTCAAATACACTGGCATCGCCGGACTCGAGTTGGGTGCAACGGTTCAGTACCAAAGTGATATCACTCAGGGCGCCGGTGTGACCGATACCGATGCTCTATTATTGGAGGCGCACGCAGCTTATCAGCGTGGCCCCTTCGGTGTGAGAGCACTGTGGGCTGACTGGGATATTGAGGGTGATACCTTTGCGCTGAACGGTCGAGATCAACAGAGCGGTTGGTATGTTGAGCCGGCATACAAAGTATCTGAAAAACTGGGTTTGTTCATTCGGTACAGCGAGTTTAATAATGCCGCTGGCATCGATAGCGCAGACAGTAAAGTTTGGGATTACGGTCTCAACTACTGGCTGAATAAGCGGGTTGTTCTGAAGGCCGATTATTCAAACAACATTGATAAAGATGGCCCCGATAACGATAGTCTAAACCTGGGATTGGGTTGGTCTTTCTAAACTACAGTCGATTGTTTTATGAAGTTTATTTTTGTTCTGGTGATCAGTGTGCTGTCTGCGCAGGTATCTGCGCAGAAGGGCATTTTTCTGGCACCGGAAAAATTTAGCGCTCAGGTTTTTGAAGAGCCCGGAAAGGTTCTTCAAACCCTCTGGTTGAATCGTGCGATGAGAGACCAGGCCGAATCCATTCTCGGCCACTCATTTAGAGGCATGAGGCAGCGTTATTGGGGGCAAGGCGCTAAGACTGCCTGGATATTTGAAGAGATTGGTAAAGAGTTGCCGATTACCATCGGGGTTGTCATAGAAAATAATCGAATCGTTAAAGTGTCCATCTTGGAATACCGCGAAAGTCGTGGGGGAGAGGTTCGCTATCCCTTTTTCACACGGCAGTTTGAAAATATAGGATTGATCAAAACACCCGGGAAGTACTCCCTGGACGGCACGATAGACGGGGTGACAGGTGCCACCTTGTCGGTGCGGGCGGTTAAGAACGTTGCTACGCTAGCACTGTTATTTCACCACAATACACCCTTCACAAATTTCAACAGCAGTGCAAGCAGACCGGCGCCTTGAGTAAATTGAGGTTGGTTCTATGGCGCTGGCACCGCCGCATCGGCTTGGGTTTAGCACTCGTTGTTATACTTCTGTCCGTGACCGGGATAATGCTAAACCACGAGGCAGATACCCCCTGGCTTCATAAACCCGTACGCAGTTTGTGGCTTCTGAATCTCTATGGCATTCAGACTCCCACCGTCACTAGCTATCCAATTGGTGATCGTTTTATCAGTTCCCTGGGAACAGACTATATCTACCTCAATGACAAAGAGTCCGCCTATTGTCGCGGTAACTTGAAAGGTGCCGTTCTCGATCGCGCCCTGATAGTTGTGGCCTGCGGAAATGAGTTAGTGTTGCTAACGGAAGATGGGGATGTAGTTGAACGCATTGGGTCTGCATACGGCATGCCCTCACCGGTTGATGCGCTCGGACGTTGCAATAAAGTGCTCTGTCTGCAAAGCCAGAATGAAGTGTATTTGATCAACATTGATCAGCTCAGTTGGCAAGTGCTTGATCCGACGTCACAGATTCAACTTGAAAAATCTATGGCCGGTACGTTGCCCGATGCCGACAGGCAAGGATTGCTGCGGCAACACATGGGCGACGGCATTTCCTGGGAGCGAGTATTGCTGGATTTGCACAGTGGTCGCCTCTTCGGCCTTGGCCCCTGGTTGATGGATATCGTAGCGGTGTTTCTGATACTGCTGGCCATCTCCGGCGTCAGCATGTGGTATGGCGGATATCGACGTCGCCGCATCCGTAAGTGACTGTGTGTTGCGACTAATTTAAGACACGGTAACCACGCCCCCTCAGGCAATTGCGCATCACCTGATGGAGTTCTCTTTCCGATCGATCAAATCCGCGTGCAGCCCCAAAGATCGCGCCAACCCCCAGGCCTTCCTGGGCGCCATGGCTACCGCCAATGACCGCGCCGACCGCGCCTCCTGTAGCGCCGCCTTTTGCAGCCTCGACGGCGACCCGCTCGCCGGTCCTCACCTGCTCTGTGTAGTGCTGGCACTCTTCCCTGTCTTGATAATACCGATTCATATTAGCCCCTTTAGTGTCGACGATAACATGGCTGTGGTAGCTTGAACTCGAGCAGGCACTGATACTGACAATGATGAGCAGCGCCCTGGCACCTGGGATGAGTTGGCGAGACAGGCGGGGCGTGGTACTAAACAGTGCGCTATACAACATAGGTGCAAACTCCCAGTGAGTGACGGGCTTGTACTGAGAACGTGTTAAAGTGTTATTGGTTGACGCCACATTGGAAATTCTCGAATCTAAGTTATTGCTTGAATACAGGGCACTGGCGCCCGTTTGTCATTTTGTGGATATCTAGAGCGTTATGGAAATTAAAGGTTACACCATCGTCAGGGAGTTGGGTCTGGGGGGCATGGCAACCGTATACCTGGCGATCCAGAAAAGCTTTGAGCGCGAGGTGGCGTTAAAAATAATGTCACCCGCTCTGTCGGCAGATTCAAGTTTTGGCGAGCGCTTCATTCGAGAAGCAAAAATTGTCAGTCGATTGGTCCATCCCAATATTGTGACGGTATACGATGTAGGTGTTGATGAAGGGCATCACTTTTTGTCTATGGAATTCATTCCTGGTAAAGACTTGCGAGACCTGCGCGAGGATATGAGTTTGCAGGGAATGATCAGCGTGTTGAAAGATATGGGTAAGGCGCTCGACTTTGCTGGTCGTAAGGGCTATGTGCACAGAGATGTAAAACCCGCCAATATTATGTTGCATGCGGAAAGCGGGCGTGCAGTGTTGATGGATTTTGGTATTGCGAAAATGACGGATATCAACACTGATATGACCCAGGCGGGCTCTACCGTTGGCACGCCACATTATATGAGCCCTGAACAGGCGCGAGGTAAGCCGGTGGATGGCCGCTCCGATATTTACAGTCTGGGGGTGGTCTTTTATTGGATGTTATTAGGGCGAGTCCCCTACAGTGGCGACTCAGCGGTGGCCGTTGGTATTAAACACATTTCATCTCCCGTGCCTTTGTTGCCTCAGGCCTTGATGGTTTTCCAGGAGATGCTTGAAAAAACGATGGCAAAAAAACCCGCTGATCGCTTCCAAACTGGGCAGGAGTTGGTTGATGCTCTCGAGCGTCTTAATCGCTTTGAAGTCGATGCTGCTGCAGCGAATCTTAAAAAAATGCAGGGTGAGCAGGAGGGTGTGGTGATCGATCGCGACCTACACGGTGACGATGCCCCAACCGCAATACATGCCCTTCCTGCAGCCAAAAAAAATCGCCAGGTCCCGGGTCGCGCTGAACCAAAGGTGTCCGCCACTGATGAGAGTTTTTCGGTATCCGCGGCTGACCGAGTGCTTGAATATCCCCAGGAAGATGTGAAGAAACCCAGAGGGGTTTCGCTACTTATATTATTGCTTTTCGTATGTGGCCTTGGCGTTTTTGTTTACCTTGATCCAAACATGAGAGAAAAAGCCCAATCGGTTTGGCAGGAGCTGCAAGTGCTGATTGATACTCGTGGAGACAGTGCTGCGAGTGAAAATACGATTGTGTCAGTGGATAGACCGGTGGCCTCCGCGCAGAAAACCGTGGAGGCTGAACATGTGCGGCAAGTTGATCAAACCAATGGTTTAAACGCCGAGGTGTCGACGGCTGACTTTCACCCTTCCGGTGTCGATGCTGTACTCACTCAAATCAATGGACTCTTGCCCAGGTTGGGCGAAGATCTTTCAGTCGCGCGTGAAATTTCAGTGCTTTATCGACAGATACTGAATGAGTTTCCAGAAAACGGGCAGGCCCTGGCAGGATATGACAACTTGCAAGAGTATCATTGGAAAAATTTGGAGCGCGCTCTGGAACAGGGTGGTATTCATCGAGGTCGCGCCTTGGTCGATTCAGCAATCAATGCCTTTCCAGGCATTGATCTTAATCTGCGTTTCCAGTTGTTGCAGGGGCAGTTGGGCGAGCTGGAGTGGTTGGAGGAGCGGTTGGCCACGGCAGAAGAGTTGATGGGCAATAGCGCTTTAACGACACCGGAGAATGATAATGCCTATGCAAAATATCGCGAAATACTGGAAAAACACAGCGATAATGTGAGCGCCTTGGCAGGCATTCAACAGATTGCCGAGCGTTACCTTATCACGGCAAGGGCGAAAGTTCAGAAAGGTCAATTCGTAAACGCACTGAAGGATATTAAGAAGGGCTTGTCCGTTGATAGTGAACATCAAACGCTTTTGGCGTTGGAGCAGGAGGCTCGAGTCGCACAGAGCAAGGCAAAAAAGATACTCACTCTTAACCAAAAGGCTGAGAGTATATTGGCAGCCGGAGAACTCGCCGGCCCCTCGAGTGATAACGCCGTTGAGATCTATCGGCAAGTCCTGAGCCTCTCAGGGGCAAACAGCATCGCCAGAGAGGGCCTGGAGAAAATAGAATCTGCTTTTGTTGACGGCATCCAACAATCGATTGAGTCAAATCAGTTGGATGGCGCCGCTAGATTGTTGACCAAAGCAAAACATCTTTTTCCGGAAAACAAGGTTTGGAATGAATTGACTCGTCAGCACGATAGTGCGCTGGAGTCTTCCATTCAAGCCGCACTGGAGGCCTCGGCTCCCAGAGTCTCAAGTGTGCGTGTGAGCCATGAGCACCTTGTTGATGCCAATGGTGAGCAAGTTGCAGCATTATTGTTGCAACGTACACTGCATGTTGCGTTTCACTACGAAAACTTTCAGGCTGAAACAACCGTTGTGCAAGCGATCTTGCGGGATGGTTCGCGCAGTGTTCAGATTGCCCAGATTCCCGTTATTATTGATGCGGTCTCAGGTACCAAAGTTTTTCGTATCGAGCGTCCTGTGGAAGGTTTTCCCGGGGGCGGCTATCATTTGGAGTTGGTGCTGAACGGAAAGCGTATGATTGCTTTGCCCTTTAGTGTGACGAAATAATCAGGAATAACGCTATGATCAAATACACTGCATTGGCGGCGATGATGGTTGCCTTGGCAGGCTGTCAATCACCGGCTAACGTTAAAGATTTACAAGCGAATAACACTAGGTTACAGGCGAGTCTTGCCAGCGCGAAACAAGAGATCGCTGTTCTCAACGGTGAAAAAAACAAACTTCAACAAGATGTTGTTGAGCTCAATCGGGTTATGGATGTACTTGGAGTGGAAAAGGCTTCTCGTGTCACCGAGTCGAGCAGCCTGCGAGCGCATGTTCGCTCTTTTGTACAAGATCAAATTGATGGTTTAAAAGATTTCATGGTGATGGGGGATCTTTTAGATTACGTCGGCGGAGAGTTGGTGGCCAGAACGAGTCTGGATGAAGAACCATTGATGATCGTTGACCTTACACATCCAATGCCGCGGGATGGAATATTAACCGGCGTTGGTGGGTTCTGGAATCAACCCGGTGTGATCAAGGTGAAGGTTCTTCGCCCGTTAGAAGACCGTTTGCTTGTGGTGTGGGCGAGTAAAGCGCTCAGGGTAGCCTCAAAAGAACGAAACACCGTTAGCTTTCCCGTTAATGTGGGGGTGGAAAAAGGCGATGTGATGGCTTACTACCTGCAATACCCGGGAAGTGTGAGCTATGACGCAGGCACCGGAGATGCGCGCTACCTCAGTGATGACCTGATGATTGGCAGCAAGGTTCACTTAAAGGATCTCAAGGGTGCCAAAGAGCGACGGGCGTACTCGTTGGGAGTGTATGGTTTGCTCAATAGATAAACATTTTCCTCCGACCTTCACTATAGTTATACGAGAATGAAACTCGGCCTCAATGAGGCTATGAGCCTGATATGCAAAATTAATATGACAGTCCGCAGAGTCGGTGTATCATAGCCGCCTGCTATTAGAGGCCGGACTTCTATAATGATGAGTTCGGTTAAATGTAAGATCCCACTGAATAAATGGAGAACCCTATGGGTGTATTAGTAGGAAAGGCCGCACCGGATTTCACAGCGGCAGCTGTGCTGGGCAATGGCGAAATTGTTGACAGTTACACATTGTCTGAGGCGACCAAAGGCAAAAAAGCCGTGGTTTTTTTCTATCCACTGGATTTCACCTTTGTATGTCCTTCAGAGCTGCTGGCCTTTGATCACCGTATCGAAGCTTTCCAGAAGCGTGGTGTTGAGGTGATCGGTGTGTCTATCGACTCTCAGTTCAGCCACAACGCCTGGCGTAATACCCCCGTTAACGAAGGTGGCATTGGCCCCGTTCGTTATACCTTGGTGGCAGACACCAAACATGAAATTTGCCAGGCTTATGATGTTGAAGCGGCAGACGGTGTTGCCTTCCGTGGATCTTTCCTGATCGATGAAGATGGGCTGGTACGCCACCAGGTGGTTAACGATCTTCCGCTGGGCCGCAATGTTGACGAAATGCTGCGCATGGTTGACGCCTTGGCATTCCACCAGGAGCACGGTGAAGTGTGTCCTGCAGGCTGGAAAGATGGCGACAAAGGTATGGATGCTTCACCTGACGGTGTTGCTGCTTACCTGAGTGAGAATGCGGACAAGCTGTAATCTACCTTATGGTTTAACCCGCAATAAAAAGGCCCGAGCATTACTGCCGGGCCTTTTTTATTGCCAGTGTTTGTTAGGCAGTTGCCTTATATCAGGGGCCAGCCGCCTAACTGCTTCCACCGGTTCACCATGAGGCAAAACAAGTCTGCTGTTTTTTCGGCGTCGTAGGCCGCGGAATGCGCTTCACTGTTGCTGAATTCAATTTCCGCGATTTGGCAGGCTTTGGCCAGAACGGTGTGGCCATACACCAGACCGGACAAGGTTGCCGTATCAAAACAGGAGAACGGGTGGAACGGGTTTCGTTTGATCTCGCAGCGATTGACCGCAGCATTAATGAATCCGAGATCAAAATGGGCGTTGTGCCCCACCATCACTGCACGTGTGCAGCCGTAGTCCTTGACCGCCTTTCTGACCGAACGGAAAAGTTCGGGCATTGCCATCATTTCGGGCTCTGCGGGACGATCAGGGCATTCAAGGTTGATACCGGTGAAATCGAGCGCACTCTGTTCGATATTGGCACCTTCAAAAGGGTCGATATGGAACTCAAAGGTATCCGCTCTGCGCAACAATCCTTCTTCGTCCATGTGAAGGGTAACGGCGGCCACTTCCAGTAAGGCATCTGTCGAGGCATTAAATCCGCCGGTTTCAACGTCGACCACAACGGGCAAAAAGCCTCTAAAGCGCTGTGCCATTGGAGTTTTAATCTCGGGTGTAGATTCTGCAGGCGTCACAAACAGTCCTTAAATATAGTCGCAAAAAAGTATGAGCTTGTGCTCGTGTCAGGATGTTACTTGCCAGTTCAGGGTTTCTCCTGCACATAGCGGGATCATCGCCTGGTCTCCGAGGGATAGGCTCGCAGGCACCTGCCAAGCTTGTCTTACCAGAGTGATCGTATCGCTATTGCGAGGTAAACCGTAAAAATCGGCACCAAAGTGGCTGGCGAACCCTTCTAGTTTATCAAGAGCGCCGGCCTGTTCAAAGGCTTCTGCATACAACTCTATGGCGGCAAATGCCGTATAGGCTCCCGCACAGCCGCAGGCGTTTTCTTTTGCGTGTTGCGCGTGGGGGGCGGAGTCGGTCCCCAGAAAAAACTGGGGGTTGCCACTAGTGGCCGCTTCAATAAGCGCGCGTTGATGGCTGTTGCGTTTGAGAATGGGCAGGCAGTAATAGTGAGGTTTAATGCCGCCTACTAACATGTGATTTCGGTTAAAAAGGAGGTGATGAGCCGTGATGCTGGCGCCGATATTGGCACTGGCGCTCTGGATAAAATCCACGGCATCTTTGGTTGTAATATGTTCCAGTACGATCTTCAGTTCCGGAAAGTCTCTGGCTAATTGCTGCAAAGTACGGTCGATAAAGACCTTTTCTCGGTCGAAGATATCAATGTCGCTGTCGGTGACTTCACCGTGCAGTAAAAAGCGCATGCCCGTTTCCTGCATGGCGGCAATTGCGGGATAGACTTTGTTGATGTCCGTCACACCGGATGCGGAATTTGTGGTCGCCCCCGCCGGGTATAATTTACAGGCGACAACCCCTGCTGCGCTCGCCTCAATAATGTCTTCGGGGCGAGTTTGATCCGTTAAATACAAGACCATCAGGGGCTCAAACTGCTTGCCTGCTGGCCTGTGGGCCAAAATTCTACTTTTGTAAGCGTCTGCCTGTTCCAAATTCATCACCGGAGGCACCAGGTTGGGCATTATAATTGCCCGCCCAAATGTTTGTGCGGCATCGGCAACAGTATTGGCCAATACGGCGCCATCGCGCAGATGAATATGCCAGTCGTCTGGGCGGGTAATCGTCATACTTTGATTCATAAGGGCTTCACTTTGATGGAAATTTGACCGGCGACTAAGGCTCGAACCGCATCCTACCGAAAAACCCCGTTAAAGCACAGGGCGAAAAGGCCGATAACCCTATATTAGATGGCTCCAGGCTCCCGGGAACAACCATGAGAAAAGTGATTCAAGAGGTTCTACAAACAATTACCCTGATGGTATTGCCGTTTTTGACCTTATCTGTTGAAGCGGTGACCTTTGTGCCCAGCTACAATGAAGCAGCCTGGCAGGCCGACGGCAGTGTGTTTGAGTGTAAGTTGAGCCATGATATCCCCTATTATGGTACGGCGGTTTTCTATCGTCGGGCAGGGGAGATGCAATCGTTTTTCCTTGAGGCTTCTTCAGCACGAATGAAGTCCGGAAAAGCCTCACTTCAGGCCCGGGCGCCAGATTGGAAAGAGGGCGTCAAAGACAAAAACCTGGGGTTTGTGCCAGTCACTCAGGGGCGTAAGCCGGTTAACCTGGGGCAACAAAAGTCTGACCGCATGCTCTCGGAACTGTTTCAGGGGTATGAAATGGTGCTGACCCGCAGGCCGTGGTACGGTGCCGAGCGCTCAATCGACGTGGCCATGAGCCCAATTCAGTTTCGTGCCGCCTATGCGAGCTACCAGGATTGCCTCAGTACCTTGTTGCCCGTAAATTTCGACCAGATTTCACGCACGCCCATATACTTCCCATCCGGATCAGAAGAGCTGCACGAGAAGGAATTGCGCAAACTTGATAATGTGGTTCTATATGTCAATGCCGACCCCAGTGTTCAAGCTTTTTATATTGATGGACACACCGATAGTAATGGGGCCAGGAATGACAATTTGGAGCTGTCTAAAATG
>CAJWCA010000024.1 GCA_913020395.1 uncultured Cellvibrionales bacterium
AACGTCGCAACTCGTCCCAGTTGTGCGAAATAACAACGTCTTCGTCAGAGTTTTTCACTCGGGACTCGTCCCACTCCACCGAAGAGTCTGGTGCCGGTATGGCGGCCAAATTATCTTCGATGTGTTGTGCGGCAGATTGAGCATAAACAATACATTCGAGCAGGGAGTTGCTCGCCATGCGGTTGGCGCCATGTAAACCTGTGAATGAACTTTCGCCGATTGCGTAGAGGTTTTCCAGGTCTGTCTGTCCGTTAAAATCTACCACAATGCCACCGCAGGTGTAGTGGGCCGCGGGCACAACAGGGATCGACTCTTTAGTGATATCAATGCCAAATTCCAGACAGCGCGCTTTAACAGTCGGAAAGTGTTCAGCGATGAACGTTTCGCTTTTATGGCTGATGTCCAGATAAAGGCAGTCGCAACCCAAGCGTTTCATCTCGTGGTCGATTGCCCTTGCAACCACATCCCGTGGCGCCAGTTCTTCTCGCGCGTCAAAGCGATGCATAAAGCGCTCGCCATTGGGTAGTTTCAAGTGTGCGCCTTCACCCCGCAGGGCTTCAGTAATCAAAAAAGACTTGGCTTTTGGGTGATACAGGCAGGTGGGGTGGAACTGATTGAACTCCATGTTGGCAACACGACAGCCCGCACGCCAGGCCATCGCAATACCGTCACCGCTGGCCCCGTCGGGGTTTGAGGTGTAGAGATAAACCTTGCTTGCGCCGCCAGTGGCCAATATGACTGATTTAGCCTGAAAGACATCGACCTCATCATTTTTGCGGTTGAGCACATAGGCGCCACTGCACCTGAGCTTGCGGGAGCCGCTATCGGCCTGACTAATCAGGTTAATGGCGACGTGATCTTCGAAAATATCGACGTTAGTGTTGTTTCTGACATTCTCAATCAAGGTGCTATGGACTTCACGGCCGGTGGCATCAGCGCTGTGTATGATACGTCGGTGGCTGTGCCCGCCTTCTTTGGTGAGGTGGTAATCGCCAGAGGCCGTTTCCCGGGTGAAGTTGACTCCCTGGCCAATCAGCCACTTTATCGCCTCTTTGCTACGTTCAACCACGTGTCTAACGGCGTCGGGGTGGCAGAGCCCGGCACCGGCGTTCAAGGTGTCGTCGACGTGGGCGTCAACGGAGTCCTGATCGTCGAGTACTGCGGCGATTCCCCCCTGGGCGAACCAGGTAGAGCCTTCGTGGAGCTGTCCCTTGCTCAAAACGGCAACGCGGGCTTTATCTGCCAATTTAAGCGCCAGCGTCAAACCGGCAGCGCCACTGCCAATGACCAGGACATCATAGTTTTGGTGTTCGCTCATACCTCGGGGATCTCAAGCAATTTGTATTTGGACTATTGTTCAAATGGGCCGCGTAGTATATACAAGCAACTGTAGCGTCGGGAACTGTTTTAAGTGCCCATTTTGCCTAAAAAATAGTCGAAATAACAGAAAGTTACGTGAATACATGAACTTTAGACCTGAGCTTGGGTCTAGCAAGTCAGAATTAGACATTGAGTGGTTAAAAACGCGGTAACCTTGCGGCCCATTCACCTGTGGAGTAAAAGATGGTAGCGCAGCAAGCGCAGGATTCAGATCAACAGCTCGTAGAACGCGTGCAAAAAGGCGACAAAAGGGCCTTTGATCTGCTGGTGCTCAAATATCAACATAAGATTTTAGCGATCATATCGCGCTATATCAGGGACAGCTTTGAAGTCCATGATGTGGCCCAGGAAGCCTTTATCAAGGCCTACCGGGCACTGCCCAATTTCAGGGGCGAGAGTGCGTTCTATACTTGGATGTATAGAATTGCGATCAATACCGCAAAAAACCACCTGGTTTCCAGGGGGCGTAGGCCACCTTCAAGTGATGTGGACGTGGAAGATGCTGAGTATTATGCCGGGAGCGACGCGCTAAAAGACGTCGATACTCCCGAAAACAACTTCTTTAAGGACGAATTACAGGGTGTGGTAAATGACGCAATCCGTGAATTGCCAGAGGATTTGCGCACCGCGGTCACTTTGAGGGAGTTGGAGGGCATGAGTTATGAAGAAATTGCAGAGGTGATGTCTTGCCCTGTAGGTACCGTGAGGTCCCGTATCTTCAGGGCTCGAGAGGCGATCGACAAGCAGGTTAAGCCCCTGATGGACCCCGCGTAAAGTTTTTTAAAGAATTTATTGCGACAGGTGAAACCATTTGATATTTCGTTGGTCCTAATCTGTGCTAGCTACACTTAAGCGACATGAAAGCCCGGTAAGGGCCCAATAATGAGGCGTTTTAACGATGGTAGATAAAGTAACTGATCAATCAATCCTGGAGCCAATGTCGGCACTGATGGATAATGAGGCTTCAGAACTCGAACTACACCGTATCTTGAAACAGAGTGACAGCGATTTAGCTCTGAAGCAGACGTGGAGTCGTTACCAGGCGGCTGCTGGGGCTATGCGCAATGAGACGCCAGCATTTGACTACACTGATTTGTCTTCCAGAATCAGTGCTGCGATCGAAGATGAACCCACCCATCAAGGTCAAAATACGTCAATTCCTGAGAAAAAGAGTGGATTTCTTCACTCAATTGGCCGTTTTGCTATTGCCGCATCGGTGGCTGGCGCTGTTGTTATCAGCGTTCAAACCAGCAATTTTGACGACGCCAGCAATCAAATTGCAGAAAATGGCGTTGAAAGCACGGTATCCCCGCTGTCTCTACCCGCTGGATATAAAGCCCCCGAACTCAGTGCTCGCACGGTGAGTGTTGACCCCACTGCAGATGCGCGCAATCAGCGAGAGGCCCGCAATATTCTTTTGGTACCCTACAAGGCAAACACGCCGGTTACCGATAAAAAGATACACCAGCAGCTTAATCGCTATATTAGTGAGCATTCAGAACATGCCGCTTTGAACAGTGGCCGTGGTATGATGCCATTCGCTCGAGTTGTACCGACCGCTGACGAATAATCTGGAATGAACATGATGTTATCTTCCCGGGCAAGCTGCGCAGCACTTGCCCTTTTTGCGTTTATATTACCCGGCCTTTCCTCTGCAACTGAGAATCAAGACCACATTAAACAACTGCTTAGCCAGATGTCCGAATCTGTTCGCACACTGGATTATCGCGGGCTCTTCACCTATGAACACGGGGGTACACTAAGTACCTTGCGGGTCGTACACGCAGTGCGGGATGGCGTGCAATATGAGCGCCTGCAACACCTGAGCGGCCCGGAGCGAGAAGTATTACGGCAAGGGCGTCCGGTAGAGTGCTTGAATCCAGGTGATCAATTGTTACAGGGCCGATTTGACGCCTTTGGCGATCAGTTTGAGGGGCTGGAAACCTATTACCATTTTTATATCCGCGGGGAAGAGAGAGTCGCGGGAAGAGATGTCATCAATATTCAGGTTAAACCTCGGGATCCATTTCGTTACGGGTTTAGCTTGGCGATCGACAAAGAAACTGGCCTTCCTCTCAAATCCTTGCTCATCGATGCAAAGATGCGAGTTTTGGAGCGTTTCCAGTTTATTGAGCTGGAGTTAGGTCCCTCAATTATGGAGTCCGATTACCAGGCCGTGACGGCCAAACACCGGGTGGTTGATCATGAGCTGAGCCCTTGCAACCAACTGGCGCCGGCTCAACCAACGGGGTGGCAAGCCAAATGGTTGCCCGGTGGGTTTGTATTCTCCGGCCAACAAAAAACTAGCCAGGGGCAGGATATGTACATGTTTACGGATGGCTTGACGGCCTTTTCCGTATTTGTCGACAGCAATGACAACCCGCGCCAGCCCGATGTAAAAGCGCAGCGAGGTGCTACAGTTGCCTATATGCACAATTTAATACGAAACCGCAGGGCCTATCAGATTACCGTCGTTGGAGAGATTCCCCCGGGAACTGCACAGCGGGTGGCGTATCAAATGAATCCGGTTGGTGCTTCACCAGACGCGACTTCGCCTTCAGCTAGGCCCGCGGCTGTTCCAGAGGAATAGGTCTTAAACCAAGACATTAACCGATATTATGATGACAGAAACCGGTCGAGTGGTGGCTATTGAGCCCGATTGTTTGTGGGTGGAAACCATTCAACGTTCAACCTGCAATAGTTGCGCAGCCGAGAGCGGGTGTGGCCAGGGTTTGATTGCCCGTTGGGGCGGCCAAACCAGCCGCTTGAGGGTCATTGTGGACGCAGGAGACAAAACTGACTATCGAATTGATGACGAAGTCTGTTTGGCTATCCATGAAGGGCTTGTTGTCAGCGGTTCGCTATTTGTTTATTTAGTCCCACTCTTGTTATTGATGCTGGGTAGCGGTTTGGGTCACGGCGGATGGGGGACTGAAATCGCGGCAACACTGGGCGGTGTGGGTGGATTTATTGTAGGCGCATTGCTGGTGAGGTGGCGCGCCTGGGTGACGCGTTTTGATGCGCGACTTCAAGTGGTACTCAAGGGAAAAATCAGTTCGGCCGTTCAGGCCATTAATTTGATTGAGGTGAAAGGATGAAACAGTGGCTTCAGTATTGCCTGATAGCGGTAATATTTTTCAGTAGTGTGAATATCAACGCCCGGGCGCTTCCAGATTTTACAGATCTGGTTGAAGAGAACTCAGCCGCCGTTGTGAAAATCAATACTGTTGCCCATGCACGTAACAAACAAGCGCCTCCATCGAATTATCGCGGTCAAATGCCCCCGGAAAATATGCCGGATATATTTCGACGCCTGTTGGAACCCAGGCAACAGCAAGAGCGAGACGTTCGCTCTATGGGTTCCGGGTTTATTATTTCCGAAGACGGATATATTTTGACAAACAATCATGTTGTCGGTGAGGCGGATGAAATTGTGGTCAGGTTAACCGATCGAACTGAAATTGAAGCGGAGGTGATTGGCCGGGATGAACGCTCGGATCTAGCCCTGCTTAAAGTGGATGCGGATAATTTGCCAGTGGTGACTCTGGCTGCCTCCGATGACCTCAAGGTAGGAGAGTGGGTGTTGGCAATCGGTTCGCCTTTTGGTCTCGATTTTTCTGCAAGTGTCGGTATCGTCAGCGCAATCGGCCGCAGTATTCCTACCGAGCGCAACGAAAATTACGTGCCTTTTATTCAAACTGATGTGGCGATTAACCCCGGCAATTCTGGCGGACCTTTGTTTAATATGAAAGGAGAGGTGGTCGGTATTAACTCTCAGATTTATACGCGTTCCGGCGGCTCCATTGGCCTGTCGTTTGCCATACCCGTATCGGTTGCAAAAGGGGTTGTTGCCCAGCTTAAAGAGAAGGGGCGAGTTGATCGGGGTTGGCTGGGGGTCATCATTCAAAGTGTCGATCGAAATCTAGCCAAATCTTTTGGTTTAGACAAACCTATGGGCGCCCTGGTCAATCAGGTTGCCATCGATGGGCCCGCTGCGGAGGCGGGCATCAAAGCGGGTGATGTCATCATTCGTTTTGGTGACTCATTGATCGAAGAATCTTCAGATCTTCCTCACGCGGTGGGCAGTATCACACCAGGTGACAGTGTGACCGTTCGGTTTATGCGTGCCGGCAAAGAGAAAACCCTGCGTGTAAAAGTGGGCACCTTGTCGGCGCCGGGTGAAGCGGGCACTTCGGGCGAAGGCCCTGCCGGTTCGCGGGGTGGTCGACTGGGCCTGATTGTTGAACCTTTGGAAGATCGCCAGAAAAAAGCCTGGGGTCTGGATGGAGGTGTGATTGTGAGGCAGGTTCGCAAGGACGGACCGGGAGTCGAAGCGGGGCTGAGAGGCGGAGATGTCATTGTCCAGTTGGGTTTCGAGGAAATCGACAGCATGGAAGACTACGAGCAAATCGAGGAGTCCATGGAGCCAAATACTTTACTGCCACTGCGTTTTTTCCGTGCCGGTCGGTCGGTCTTCAGGACTATTGTCATAGAAGAGTAGATGATGCAGCCCCATTGGTCGGGGTGGTCGAGAGTGGTCGGGGAGCCGGGTTAAATCTCGGCTCTTCGCGCTGGTTTGGCGGCTAGCCCGGCTACATAGCACTGCATACTCAAATCAGGTAGAATACGCCCCTTAATCGGGGCTCAAATGGCCCTCTTGGCCGCTGTCATTTGTGGCATGCCAATTCCAACCACATTTAACGCAGTAATATTCTATAGTGACTGACCTCAGCCATATCCGAAATTTCTCCATTATCGCCCATATTGACCATGGTAAATCCACTGTCGCCGACCGCTTCATTCAAATTTGTGGAGGCTTGAGCGAACGTGAGATGGCCGCACAGGTCCTCGATTCGATGGACATCGAACGCGAGCGTGGAATCACCATTAAGGCACAGAGTGTCACACTGAATTATACCGCCGAAGATGGCGAGGTTTATCAGTTGAATTTTATTGATACACCAGGCCATGTCGACTTTTCCTACGAAGTATCCCGATCCCTGTCTGCCTGTGAAGGCGCCTTGTTAGTGGTGGATGCGGCTCAGGGGGTTGAGGCGCAATCGGTTGCTAACTGCTATACGGCTATTGAGCAGGGGCTGGAAGTGATTCCCGTGCTGAATAAGATGGATCTTCCCCAGGCTGACCCCGACCGGGTTGCTCAGGAAATTGAAGATGTGATTGGCATTGATGCACTCGATGCCGTTCAGTGTTCAGCAAAGTCCGGCTTAGGTTTAGAAGCCGTTCTGGAGGAGTTGGTTCGCCTGGTTCCTCCTCCAGAAGGTAAGGTTGATGCACCCTTGCAGGCGCTCATTATTGATTCCTGGTTTGATAATTATTTGGGGGTGGTATCGCTGGTTCGTGTTGTGCAAGGCACGCTGCGTAAACGAGACAAAATTGTCACCAAATCGATAGGCCGGTCCCAGGTTGTCGACAGTGTGGGTGTCTTCACACCCAAAAGACTGGAAACTGATGAATTAAAAGCCGGAGAAGTGGGTTTTGTAGTCGCGGGCATCAAGGATATTCAGGGTGCGCCCGTTGGCGATACAATTACCCACGCCTTGCGCCACGAAGAGGTCGACGCCCTTCCTGGTTTCAAAAAAGTGAAACCTCAAGTTTATGCGGGTTTGTTTCCCGTGAGCTCCGACGACTATGAAAACTTTCGCGATGCATTGGCAAAGTTGACCCTGAACGACGCATCTCTGTTTTATGAACCAGAAAGTTCCGACGCCCTGGGATTTGGATTCCGTTGTGGTTTCCTGGGCATGTTGCACATGGAGATTATTCAGGAACGTCTGGAGCGAGAGTACGATCTTGACCTGATCACAACGGCGCCCACCGTAGTGTTCGAAGTGTTGAAAAATAATGGCGATGTCGTTTATGTCGATAACCCCTCTAAGTTACCGGATTCAGGCAGTATTGATGAAATGCGTGAACCCGTCGTTGAGGCCCATATTTTAGTGCCGCAGGACCATCTGGGTTCGGTCATTAAACTCTGTATCGAAAAGCGGGGTGTGCAGATAGATCTTCAATATTTGGGCTCCCAAGTGGCGGTGACTTATGAGTTGCCCATGAACGAAGTGGTAATGGATTTCTTTGATCGCCTGAAATCGGTCAGTCGTGGTTTTGCCTCACTCGATTACAATTTCAAGCGTTTTGATCCGGCAAACCTTGTGCGTTTGGATGTGCTGATTAACGGTGATAGGGTAGATGCACTGGCGTTGATTGTTCATCGTGATAACGCGCACCAGAAGGGACGTGCGCTGACGGAAAAAATGAAAGAGCTCATTCCAAGACAGATGTTTGATGTGGCTATTCAGGCGGCTATTGGTGGCCAAGTGGTGGCACGTACAACGGTAAAAGCCTTGAGGAAAAATGTGACAGCCAAGTGTTATGGCGGCGATGTGTCGCGTAAGAAAAAGCTGCTGGAAAAACAAAAGGCGGGTAAGAAGCGCATGAAGCAGGTGGGTAATGTAGAGATTCCCCAGGAAGCGTTTCTTGCAGTTTTAAAAATTGATAGTTAACACACACGTTCTTAAGGTAGGTAATGGATATTAATTTTCCTTTAATTCTGGTTTTACTGGTTGCGGTAAGTGGACTGATTTGGCTCTTTGATGTCGCGGTGCTTGCACGTAAGCGCCGGGCTGCTCTGGGTGACGTCGATGCACAGTTTGATAAGCTGTCGATTGCAGAGGGGCAGGAAGATAGCACCTATGCGGCTGCCCGGGACCTGGCCCTGAAAGAACCCGTGCCGGTCGAGTATGCCAAGTCGTTTTTTCCTGTTTTATTTGTTGTGCTGATCTTGCGCTCTTTCCTCGTTGAGCCCTTTCAGATTCCCTCTGCATCGATGGTGCCTACCTTGCAAATAGGTGATTTCATCCTGGTTAATAAATATACCTACGGTATTCGTTTGCCAGTGGCGAGAACGAAAGTGCTAGATCTAAATCAGCCTGAGCGGGGCGATGTGATGGTCTTTTTCCCACCGCACAAACCCGATACCTATTTTATTAAGCGGGTTGTCGGTTTGCCAGGTGAGGAAATAAGCTATATTAATAACGTGCTTTATATAAACGGGGAGAAAATGCCCCAAAAATTATTGGCCGCACTGCCCGCGGGCAATCCCCAATACCACTTGATGAAAGAAAGCCTGGATGGCGTTGAACACGATATGCGCAAACATGTAGTGCCGGGGCGATTAAGCCGAAAGGGTAGCTGGCTTGTTCCCGAAGGGCATTATTTCATGATGGGGGACAACCGGGATAACAGCTCCGATAGTCGCGATTGGGGGCCCGTCCCTGAAGAGGACATCGTCGGTGAAGCATTTGGCATCTGGATGCACTGGGAGAGTTTGTTCAGTGTGCCCAGTTTTAGTCGGGTAGGTGGTATTCAGTAGTTCAATTCTAGGATATGAGGCAAAGGATGAAATTAATAAACAAGCAAAAAGGCATGTCATCGTTATTGTTGTTGTTTGTTCTGTCATCAGCTGGTTTTTTTATGCTCTGTGCATTCAAGTTGATACCCTCATATGCAGAGGATCGCTACATTCAGGAAGCGTTAAAGTCGCTGGGTGAAGGCTCAAAAGAAATTGATGAAATGACGACTCGGGAAATTAAACGTGCCTTGGGCCAGCATTATATGCTCAATAATGTGCGCTCCGAGGGCGCTCAACAAATAAAGGTAGAACGAACCAATAAGGGCACAATCATCCATATCGATTACGAAATTCGAGTGCCGCTATTCATCAACATGTCGGTGGTGATGAACTTTGAAAACTACCTGCACAGCGCAAAACCTCTTGAATGCTGTAAACCTCCTCGAGAAGTTGGGAAAAAGTGAAAAACCTGGAAAAAAAACGCCTGAGTATTCGCTTGGGTTATGAATTCTCTCGACCTGAACTTTTGGATTTAGCGTTAACCCACCGTAGCTGTGGTTCAACCAATAATGAGCGGCTAGAGTTCCTCGGTGATTCAATATTGGGTTTCATCATTGGTGAAGCTCTTTTTAAACAATTTCCCGATGCTAAAGAAGGTCAGCTCAGCCGGCTGAGGTCTCAACTCGTTAAGGGGGACACCCTTGCCGAAATCGCCCGAGAGTTGCAGGTGGGTGCCAGTCTGATCCTTGGAGAAGGGGAAATGAAAAGCGGCGGGAACCGGCGTGATTCAATCCTGGCTGACTCCGTAGAGGCCTTGATTGGAGCTATTTATATCGATTCCAATATGGAAACCTGTGCTGGTTGCCTGTTTGCTTGGTATGAATCTCGTCTAAAGGCTTTGACCTGTGGTGAAATCGCCAAAGACCCCAAAACACGCTTGCAAGAATTGCTGCAATCCCGGCGTAAACCCCTGCCGAAATACACTGTGCTTACGGTCAATGGCGATGCACATGCTCAGTCGTTCACGGTAGAGTGCCGAGTGAGCGTATTGTCAGCACCCACGGTAGCAACGGCGAGCAGCCGTCGTACCGCCGAAAAAGAAGCCGCTGCCGCGGCACTGGAAATGTTATCCCTATGAGTACTGAAGTGTCTCCCCGGTGTGGTTATGTGGCCATTGTCGGCCGGCCTAATGTTGGCAAGTCGACTCTGCTGAATCATTTGTTGGGACAAAAGGTGAGTATCACCTCCCGAAAGCCCCAAACGACCCGAACCAATGTGCTGGGTATTAAAACTGAAGGCGAAAACCAGCTCATTTTTGTCGATACTCCCGGCGTGCACATGAGCCACGCCAAGGCCATTAATCGTTATATGAATCGAGCGGCGACAACCGCTATTAAAGATGTTGATGCGGTTGTGTTTCTGGTGGACAGAACTGTTTGGACAGAAGAGGATGAACTGGTAGCCCAGCAACTGGCTCATGTCGCGTGCCCCATTATTCTGGCAGTCAACAAGGTGGATAAACTCGAAGACAAGGCCGTACTCTTGCCCCATCTGAGTGCGCTGGCGGAAAAACTGGATGCCGCAGAAATTTTGCCACTCTCAGCTTTGCGAGGGCACAATATTGAGAAGCTGGAAGAATTGCTGTTACAACGTATGCCAGAAAATACTCACCTGTTCCCCGAAGATCAGATAACAGATCGCAGCTCGCGTTTTATGGCGGCTGAAATTGTTCGAGAAAAAATCACTCGCCAATTAGGCGATGAATTACCGTATCAGATGGCCGTTGAGATTGAGGAGTTCTCCCACGACGGGAAAGTCTTGCACATCAGCGCTCTCATTCTGGTTGAGCGAGATGGCCAGAAGCGTATTTTGATTGGTGACAAAGGTGCTCGAATTAAGTTGATTGGTCAGGAAGCTCGCCTGGATATGGAAACCATGTTTGAAACTAAAGTCATGTTGAAACTTTGGGTGAAGGTAAAATCCGGGTGGTCTGATGACGAAAGAGCGCTGCGAAGTTTAGGTTACGACGACCTGTGACATGCGTGTTGAATTGCAAAATGCCTGGGTGCTACACACCCGCCCCTATCGCGACACTAGCCTGATTGTCGATTTATTTACGCGTGACAGCGGTCGGGTTAGCGTCATCGCAAAGGGTGTTCGGGCGGTAAAAAGCAGCCGATCTCAAAAAAACAACCAGCGTCAGCGATTAAACCCCTTTATTCCTTTGCTGGTGTCTTATCAGGGGAGGCACGAGCTGAAAACCCTGACGGGCGTTGAAACCCACGGTTATGCTGCTTTTTTACAGGGCAGAATGTTGTTCAGCGCACTATATCTGAACGAGTTGCTGATCAGATTGTTGCCTGCGATGGACGCCCACCCGGAAGTGTTTGATCGCTACCACAAAGTATTGAGTGAACTGGGGCAGTGTGAACAACATGATTCGGTAGATGAAAATGCCTTATTAGAATGCATTTTACGACGATTTGAATTGTCGTTATTACAGGACCTGGGTTACGGCATTAATTTTGACAGTGACTGTGATACGGGTGAGGCGATTCAGAAAGAAAACCACTATCAGTATAATCCCGAGCGCGGATTTTCCCGCGTGAGTGGCGTGGGAATTGCTGGCATTGATTTACAGGCCCTCGGTATGGACAGCCTTGGTTCCGCGGGCACTCGACGGGTTGCCAAATATATAACACGAAGTGCTCTGCAGCTATTGTTGGGTGCTAAACCTTTGAAAAGCCGAGAGCTCTTTCGGGAGGTAAAAAAATGATTAAGGGTGTAGGCACAGATATTGTGCAAATAGAACGTATTGAAAATACGCTTTCTCGCTTGGGCGATGCCTTTGTTAAACGCATTTTGACACCGGACGAACGCCTGGAATACCAAAAATCAGGAAACCCGACACGTTTGCTGGCAAAGCGTTTTGCTGCAAAAGAGGCCTTGGGCAAGGCACTCGGAACGGGAATAGGCCAGGGGGTGTCCTGGCAGCACATCGAAGTGTGCCACACAGACATCGGCGCGCCTTTTCTGCGATTGAGTGAAAGGGCCTGTGAACGCCTTGAAGAAGTGGGGGCGAGCCAGCACCACCTGAGTATCTCTGACGAACAGGACTACGCCCTTGCCTTTGTTGTCATCAGTTAGCGTGGGGCAGCATAAGCTTATTCCTGCGTTGTGATTCCACAAGCTTACTATCGGCGCTAGAATGGCCGCCCATTAAATATTTATGTCACAAAGGTTGTTTATGGATTACCCCACAATTGAAGCTTGTATCGGCGCGACGCCGCTGGTTCGCCTGCAGCGCCTACCAGGCAATACTAGTAATACGGTGTTGCTGAAGCTCGAGGGGAATAATCCCGCCGGATCTGTTAAAGACCGGCCGGCAATTTCTATGATATCCAGGGCGGAAGCCAGAGGAGACATAAGCCCCGGTGATACCCTGATTGAAGCCACGAGTGGCAATACCGGCATCGCGCTGGCCATGGCCGCTGCCGTTAAAGGCTATCGCCTGATCTTGATCATGCCCGACAACGCCACCCAGGAACGCAAGGCGGCAATGTCTGCTTACGGTGCTGAATTGATATTGGTCACTCGGGAAGAAGGGATGGAAGGGGCTAGAGATCTGGCCGACGCTATGGCGGCAGAGGGTAAAGGACAGGTATTGGATCAATTTGGCAATACTGACAATCCTCTCGCTCACTACGAGGGCACAGGGCCTGAGTTGTGGACACAAACGGGAGGAGAGATCACCCACTTTGTCAGCTCGATGGGCACCACCGGCACCATAATGGGCACCTCACGTTACCTGAAGGAAAAAAACGCCAATATTGAGATTGTGGGATTACAGCCAGATGAAGGTGCCAGTATTCCGGGCATTCGACGTTGGCCAAAAGAATATCTTCCCTCAATTTATGATGCCGCCAGGGTCGATACGATTATTAACATGCCTCAGTTACTCGCCGAGCAAACTACACTGGATCTGGCACGTAAAGAAGGTATTTTTTGTGGTGTCTCTTCAGGTGGTGCCGTCGCCGGAGCGCTTCACCTGAGTAAAACCGTGAGCAACGCCACCATTGTGGCTGTAATCTGCGACCGAGGTGATCGCTATCTTTCCTCCGGGTTATTTGACAGAGAGTAGTTATGGGAGATAAGCGGCGATCAAAACAATCTTATAAACGCAGTGCGGCGCAGGAACGTGGACGCCGCCGCAGCCAACCAAAAGCCCCGTTGGAGGAGGCACCATTCGAGCTTGATATTGAAGGCTTGAGCCACGACGGCAGGGGGATTGCCCGTTGGCGGGAAAAAACCTTGTTTGTCAGTGGCGCCTTGCCGACTGAGCGTGTAACGGCGAAACAAACGGCGGCACATGGTCGCTTTAATGAAGCAAAAACGGTGTCAGTCATCCGGGAGTCAGCTGATCGTATAACGCCGCCTTGCCAACATTATAAACGTTGCGGAGGTTGTGATTTGCAACACCAGGCGATCGAGGCCCAGGTGCTGAGTAAACAAACTGCCGTGTTAGATCAAATTCAGCGTTGGGGAGGGCTTAGTGCTGAAAGAGTGTTGCCTCCTCTCACCGCTGAACCAATAGCTTATAGGGCAAAGGCACGTCTGGCGGTGCACTGGCAGCGCAACGGTCAACCTTCGTTAGGTTTTCGGGAGGCGGGCAGCAAGCAGATAGTCCCCATTCAGCAGTGCCCGGTACTGGACCCACGTCTCAACCGCCTGATAAAACCGCTGGAAACCTGGTTGGAATCTATCGAGCGGCATCGACCGGTTACACACATTGAATTAGTGGCCGGAGATGAGAGTGCTTGTGTGATAGTACGACACAACAGAGTCCTTGAGCCGAGCGATATAGAGCGTTTATCGATTCTCGAACAGGATTATGATGTGGTAGTTTATCGGCAGCAGGACAGTGGTCGCCAACTGCTCTCGCTCGAAGGGGAGCGTTGCGACCCGCGCCTCCGTTACGCATTGCCCAACTGTGATTTGACACTGGCCTTTCACCCGATGGATTTCATTCAGGTCAACCTTGAATTAAACCGGCGTATGGTGAACCAGGCCTTGGATCTGCTACAGCTGTCCGAGACCGACAAAGTGGCCGATCTGTTTTGTGGTGTCGGTAATTTCACCTTACCCATGGCTAAAGTGGCACGGGAAGTTATCGGCATTGAGGCCCAGGAAAGCATGGTTGAACGAGGGCGTGAAAATGCTGGTACTAATGGGCTAGAAAATGCTAGTTTTATGGCCGCAGATTTGGAGAAGTCGATCGCGGCCGCCTTGCTGGGTAAAGGTAAGCTCGATGCAATGTTGCTAGACCCCCCCAGAAATGGGGCCGCCGGAGCCATGCCTTTAATCGCGCAACTATTGCCCAGCCGAATTGTCTACATTTCCTGTAACCCATCAACACTGGCAAGAGATGCCGGTTTGTTGGCTGAACAGGGCTACCGACTCGATACCGTGGGTATTATGGATATGTTTCCACAGACGTCCCACGTAGAGACAATGGCCTTGTTTGTACAATAATAGATGAACTGTTGCATGACATTTTTCAGGGTTAGCCCCCGGGGATAAACACAAAAGTTTAAGAAAATGGTTAAAGTTAGAGAAGATCATCCCACCCAATCTGACGGTTCGGTCGATATAGACGTTTGGATCGAACGACTGATGTCCATGGCCGAATTGGAGGCCGACGCCCGCAACCCCCTGCGAAGGGCTTGCCTGTTCAGTGAGTTGGCGGAAGTTGAAGCGATTGCCAACAAAAATGTCTGGGCTAAAAACAGCAGTAGCTTTCGTACTGGCTTGGAGATGGCAGAAATACTCGCTGACTTAAAGCTCGATCGAGATACCCTGGTCGCCTCCGTCCTCTACCGGGCGGTGCGAGAAGGAAAGTCCACATTAGCTGACATTAAGCGAGACTTTGGCGGGGAGATTGAGAGCCTGATTAAAGGGGTCTTGAGCATGGCTGCGATTAGCACCCAGCGCAACGACTCCAATGACAATGTTTTTGGACAGCAGCTGCAGGAGCAGGGTGACAATGTTCGCAAAATGCTGGTGTCGATGGTGGATGATGTCCGGGTCGCCCTGATCAAGTTGGCAGAGCGCACCTGTGCCATTCGGGCGGTTAAAAATGCGGGAGAGGAAAAAAGGCGGCATGTTGCACAAGAGGTCGCCGATATCTATGCTCCATTGGCGCACCGTTTGGGCATTGGACATATTAAATGGGAATTGGAAGACTTATCCTTTCGTTATTTAGAAACCCACGATTACATGCAAATCGCTCGTTTACTGGACGAGCGGAGACTAGACCGACAGTCTTATATCGAAAATGTAATCGACACGCTCAGAGAGTCGTTAAAGTTTATCAACATTGATGCTGATATCTTTGGTCGAGCGAAACATATCTACAGTATCTGGCGTAAGATGCGACGCAAGGATATTGGTTTTTCACAAGTCTACGACATAAGGGCCGTTCGTATTTTGGTGCCTACCGTTCGCGATTGTTATAGTGTATTAGGCACCGTTCACAGTTTGTGGCGCAATATCCCCAACGAATTCGACGATTATATCGCCTCCCCAAAAGAGAACGGTTACCGCTCTCTGCACACCGCTGTTATTGGACCTGAACGCAAGGTCCTCGAAGTTCAGATTCGCACCCAGGCAATGCACGAAGAAGCCGAATTTGGTGTTTGTGCCCACTGGATGTACAAAGGCACCGATAAAACGGCTGTAGAGGATGCGTACGAACAAAAAATCGCTTGGTTACGACAAGTGCTTGAATGGCACGACGAGTTGGGTGGCAATGCGCTGGAAGACGATTTAGCGCAAAGCATCGAGCAAGAGCGTATTTATGTATTCACTCCCGATGGGCACGTACTGGATTTTTCTCAGGGAGCGACTGTGCTGGATTTTGCCTTTCGAATCCATACCGATGTGGGCAATAGCTGTCGAGGCGCCAAGGTCAATGGCAGAATCGTGCCCCTGAATCATCGACTAAAAACATCCGACCGGGTGGAAGTGCTCACCGGTAAACGTGCGGCACCGAGTCGGGACTGGTTATCGCCCGCATTAGGGTACATTACTACCTCTCGGGCGCGCGCAAAAATTCAGCACTGGTTTAAGTTGCAGGCAAGAGATCAGAATATATCTGATGGGCAGGCTTTGCTGGATCGTGAGTTTAAACGTCTGGCTCTGTTGGATCTGAATTTTGAAGACTTGGCAAAAAAGCTCAACTTACGATCCATGAACGATCTTTATGCAGCGGTGGGTGCCAGTGATATTGGTGTTGGGCAGGTGTTAAACGCAGCCCAAAAACTTTTGGGCGTGGGCCAGCCAGAGCAAGCTCGAGTACCCATAAAGTCAAAAACGACTGACAATAAACCCGGGCGGGATGTATATATTGACGGTGTGGGTAATCTGCTGACCCATTTTGCCAACTGTTGCACGCCGGTGCCAGGCGACGCCATCACGGGATATATTACACTGGGCAAGGGCGTTTCAATTCACCGGCAGGACTGCAGTAATATTCTGCAACTGCAGACTGATGAGCCTGAGCGAATGATTAAAGTCGACTGGGGAGAGGCGCCTGAAAATGTCTATCCGGTAGACCTAATCATTGAGGCGTTTGATCGACAGGGTTTACTGCGAGACGTTACCGCTTTGCTGGATAACGAACAAATCAGTACCAGCGCCATGCAAACCCTGTCCGATAAACGCAAAAATACGGTCGATATGCTTTTGACCGTTGAGATTCGCAGTTTTACGCAATTGAGTCGAGTGCTGGCGCGCCTCAATCAACTGTCAAATATCGCCTCGGCTCGTCGTAAGCACTAAGCCGCACACCTAAGAGAGTTTCTGTGAGCACAGCAAAACCTTATTCCTTGACTGATTTAATCACGATTATGCAACGCCTTAGGGATCCGGAAAACGGATGTCCCTGGGACAAAAAGCAGACATTCAGCAGTATCGTGCCTTCGACATTGGAAGAGGCCTACGAAGTGGCCGAGACGATTGAGCAGAAAGATTACGATCACCTGGAGGAAGAGTTAGGGGATTTGCTATTTCAGGTCATCTTTTATTGCCAACTGGGGCAAGAAGAGCAGCGGTTTGACTTTGACGGGGTCGTGTCGGGATTGGCGGAAAAATTACTGCGTCGGCACCCTCATGTCTTTCATGAGGGTGAATTACACCGTTCGGCAACTTTAGCTCCGATGGAAGACGATAATGTTATTAAACAGCAGTGGGAGACGCTCAAGCAGGAAGAGCGAGAGGCTAAGGGCCAGAAAAGTGTCTTGGCAGATATTCCCTTGAATTTTCCGGCGCTAAGTCGGTCTCAAAAACTGCAAAAAAGAGCGAGTAATGTCGGCTTTGATTGGAAAGATATAAATGATGTCGTTGCCAAAGCCGAGGAAGAGTTGCAGGAACTGAAGCAGGCCCTTGCCGCTCAGGAGAAAAAAGCCATCGCAGAGGAACTCGGAGACCTGCTATTTTCGGTGGTGAACATTGCTCGGCACTGCAAAGAAGACGCAGAGTCTCTACTGAGGGCAGGAAATCGTAAATTTCAGGGCCGTTTTGAGTACATTGAGAGCCAGTTGGCGGGGCAGGCCAAGCAGTTTAAAGACGTAGAGCTAGATGAGATGGAAGCACTCTGGCAATTGGCAAAAAGCAGGGAAAATGCCCTCTAGTTCAATTGATGGCACACGCAGAGTTCTAGTGTTAGCCCGGTGTATATCTATAATCTTCAGTAAAAGCAATGGCTTACGTAGTCGTTGGCGCCCCTCAGGGCCCCCGACTTGTGATTGGAGAGGGTAGCGTGTATGGTAGCTTCCCTTTGTCAGAGCGACCAGATACATCTGGAATGAAGGGTCAGTATTTAAAGAAACAGCATTAAATCTTAAATCCCTTTCGCCACAATCGAGTTTCTTAAATTATCTATATATAGGAGCAGTCCATAATGAGAGTGATATTGTTGGGAGCGCCAGGTGCGGGTAAAGGCACACAGGCCCAATTTATTATGGAGACTTACGGTATTCCGCAAGTATCAACAGGTGACATGTTGAGGGCAGCCGTAAAAGCAGGTAGCGAACTTGGCTTGCAGGTTAAAGATGTTATGACTTCGGGCGGACTGGTGTCCGACGAGTTAATCATTGCGCTGGTTAAAGAACGCATTAAAGAAGATGATTGTGTTAATGGATTTTTGTTTGACGGCTTTCCTCGCACAATTCCCCAGGCCGAGGCGCTGGCAGATGCGGGTGTAGGCATTGATCACGTGGTTGAATTTCACGTGAGTGATGAAGAAATCGTATCTCGATTAAGTGGGCGTCGTGTCCATGAGTCTTCAGGCCGGGTTTATCATGTGGATTACAATCCACCCAAACAAGCGGGATTGGATGATGAAACGGGTGAAGCGCTGGTTCAGCGTCCGGATGATACAGAAGAAACCATTCGAAAACGTCTTTCGGTTTATCATGAGCAAACTGAACCTCTGGTTGGTTTTTACCAAAATAAAGGTAGTGACGGCGTAAAATACAGCAAAATTGAAGGTGTTGGTGAACTAGACGCTATTCGAGACACGGTTCTCGCAGCGTTAAAATAAGCTTTCGATCTGATTTTAGAACGGGCCTTTTGGCCCGTTTTTTATGTCTATCACTTAATAAATAAAGCTCGATTCCTTTTTGTTTTTTCTATCCTGTTCTGCCGTCTGTTTTTAACTTTCCTTTTTTGATTCATTCCCCCGAAATCATTTTTTATAGAAATTACCGTTTTTTTTCATTTTTTTTACAAAAAAGTAGACTTTTTTTTAAAATAAGTTGTTTTTCTACGTGCAAAGGCTTGATTTTTTAAATACTATTCAAAGAAGAACTATTGTAGTTCATTTTTTGTGCTATGGTTCAGTTGTTCTTAGTTGTAGTTGTTCTTGTTGTAGTTGTTAGTGATCGGCTCACACTTAAAGGAATGTTGAGGAGAAATACGATGGCGAAAGTAGCAAAGAAAGCTCCGGCTAAGCGCAAGGCACCCGCCAAACGCAAAGCTGTAAAAAAGGTAGCTAAAAAAGCAGTTGCTCCCGCGTTAGAAAAAGCACAGGGCAATGTCGATAAATTGCAGAAGGAATTACAGGCCTTGGCAAAGGCTCAAGCCTCTGCTCGCAAAGCTGCAGCCGCGGCAAAGAAAAAAGCAGGTAAATCTGGCAAGGCAGGTGATAAACGCTCAGCCAAAGCTGCTGGCAACGCCGCTGCTAAATTGGCAGCTAAAGCGAAAGCAACACGGGCAAAGGCATCCTCTGCGAAGGCTAATCTGGCCAGTGCCAAGTCTTTGAATGCTATAAAAGAAGCAAATGCGGCCACCCAGGCCAAAATTGCTGCAATGAAAGCAGCCCAAGCGAAGAAAGCCGAGGCCGATCTGGCTAAAGCATTAAAAGCCTTTGAATCCAAGTGGAAAAAATCCCGTGCTGCAGCAGATGCTAAAAAAGCTTCTGCAGCCGAGAAGAAGCTTTCAGCCAAAGTGAAGGCCTCAGAGAAGAAAATTAAGGCCAAAATAGCGGCTGCCAACAAAAAGGCGGCAGCCAAGGCTAAAGCGGCAGCGAAAAAAGCGGCAGCCAAGGCTAAGGTAGCGGCCCGGAAAGCGGCAGCGAAAGCAAAAGCTGCTGAGAAGAAAGCCGCGGCTAAAGCCAAAGCAGCGGTGAAGAAGGCAGCTGCCAAGGCTAAAGCGGCTGAGAAAAAAGCTGCAGCTAAGGCTAAAGCAAAAGCCAAGCCAAAGCCCAAGGCAAAAGCTAAACCAAAGGCCAAAGCAAAAGCTAAACCTAAGGCCAAAGCAAAAGCTAAACCCAAGGCCAAAGCAAAAGCTAAACCAAAGGCCAAAGCAAAAGCTAAACCCAAGGCCAAAGCGAAAGCTAAACCCAAGGCCAAAGCGAAAGCTAAACCAAAGGCCAAAGCTAAACCAAAGGCTAAACGAGTAGCGAAAAAGAAGTAGTTTTTCTGCTCGAGGCCACAAAGACCAAAAAAAACCCCGGTGAATGAGTTCATCGGGGTTTTTTGGTATCTGAAAGAATGAAAACCTGCCAAAATAGCCGTTTTTTGAAAGTAAGTGTGTTTCAGCCCTATGAGCAAAATTCTCGCCCTCGACACAGCCACTGATGCTTGTTCCGTGGCCCTTAATATTGACGGTGCCATCGTTGAAGAATTTGCAGTGGTCGCAAGGGAGCATACCCAGCGACTGTTACCCATGGTCACTAGAGTACTAGACTCGCAAAACCTGTCTTTGCACGATTTGGATGCACTTGCATTCACTCGAGGACCTGGCTCATTTACGGGCGTCAGAATTTGTCTGAGTGTTGTCCAGGGGCTCGCCTTTGGCGCCAACTTGCCGGTTGTGCCGGTTTCAACCTTAGAGGCGATGGCTGTTGGTGCTCGCAGAACAATGCCTCAAGCACAAAACCGGAGTTTATGGGTCGCCCTGGATGCTCGCATGGGCGAAGTCTACTGGTGCAGCTTCGATGAGCATGGCAAACCAGGAGAAGAATGTGTTATCGCGCCTGAAAAACTACTGGATCGTCCGGAATTGTGGGCTCAGACTTCTCCCTCATTAGCTTTAGGGCCGGGCTGGCACTATGAAGAACTAGCGGGGATGAAGCCGGATGTGATTGAACTGGAGTGTTTCCCCCACGCTTATGATGTTGCCGTATTGGCCGCGCAGCTGTTTGAAAGAGGTGAGTCGGTGAGTGCAGAGTTGGCTCAGCCGGTGTATTTGAGAGATACCGTCTCCTGGAAAAAAAGAGAGAAGAAACGAAAGTGACACATTCGTTAACGCCATGGAATTAATTCATATCATTGCCCTCGCTATAATGCAGGGAATTACCGAGTTTTTGCCGGTATCCAGTTCGGCCCATCTACTATTGCCCGCAGAGCTTCTTGGGTGGCCTGACCAAGGCCTGGTATTTGATGTCGCAGTGCATGTAGGCTCGTTAGCTGCCGTCATCATCTATTTTCGCAAAGACATAGTAGATTTGGTATTAGCCTGGTTTACCAGCCTTGTTCCACGCCAAACGATGTCCCAAATCGATCAAAATAATAGTCGTTTGGCCTGGTTAATTATTCTGGGGACTGTACCTGCGGGTTTGGCAGGACTGTTATTTCACGATGTCGTTGAGCAGCATTTTCGCTCGATTGCAGTCGTGGCATTCACAACCGTTTTTTTTGGTATTTTACTGGGCCTTGCGGATAGAATTGGTCGTCGGGAAAATTCCGAAAACAACATCCGTTTGTCCGAGCTTACCGTATTGATGGTCTTGGTCATCGGGTTCAGCCAGGCCTTGGCCTTGGTGCCCGGGACCTCCCGTTCCGGCGTGACAATTACCGCGGCCTTATTTTTGGGAATCGGACGGGTAGATGCGGCGCGTCTTTCATTTTTGTTGTCAATTCCGATTATTTTACTCAGTGGTGCCTACAAAGCCTTGGGTTTGGTGGGACAGGTGAATGTCGCATGGATGGAGTTGTTTTTGGGCGCCACTTTTTCTGCGCTCAGCGCCTATCTATGCATCCATTATTTTTTAAAGACGATCAATCGAATGGGTATGATGCCCTTTGTTGTCTATCGACTTTTGTTAGGCGCAGTACTGGCGTGGTTAGCCTTTTTTGCCTGAGATCTTATTCGAGGAGTTAGAACGTGAATATTGAGACATTCAACAGTGGGTTATTGACCTTTCTAGAGCAATCCCCAACGGCTTTTCATGCGGTTGAAACCATGAAAAACAGGCTGGAGTCTGAAGGTTTTTTAACGCTTAAAGAGAGCGACGCCTGGTCCTTACAGGTCGGAGGAAAATACCTTGTAACCCGCAATGACTCGTCGATAATTGCTTTTGTTGTTGGCGGGGATAGTGCAAACCAAAAAATCGGTGTTGAGCCAGGGGTGCGAATGCTAGGTGCCCACACCGACAGCCCTTGTCTGAAAGTAAAACCCCACCCGGAAATGACTCGTCGAGGGTATTTTCAGTTGGGTGTAGAAGTTTATGGCGGCGTGCTGTTAAATCCCTGGTACGACCGGGACTTATCCCTGGCGGGGCGGGTGAGTTATCGCTGTAAAAACGGTGCGCTGGGCAACGCCTTACTCAATTTTGAAAAACCTTTGGCAGTGATTCCAAGCCTTGCAATACACCTCGATCGGGAAGCCAATAGCAAGCGTAGTATCAATCCCCAGAAAGACATTCCGCCGGTGCTGATGCAAGTTGATAAGGATTCAAGTCCGGACTTTCGAGAGATGCTGCTGGACCAACTCAACGCGCAGCACCCTCATTTGAACGCGAGCAGTGTGCTCGACTATGAAATGAGTTTTTATGACTCTCAAGCCCCTGCTCAGATAGGTTTCAAGGGTGATTTTATTGCGAGCGCCCGCCTGGACAATTTGCTGAGTTGCTATGTGGAAATGGAAGCGCTGATTGCGTCTGCAAGCCAATCTGAAGCCCCCGAGCAAACTCGATTGCTGGTTTGCAATGATCATGAAGAGGTGGGCAGTGCATCTGCCTGCGGTGCTCAGGGCCCCATGCTTAAGAATTTGTTAGAGCGTTTGTATCCGGAGGTTGAAACACGAGGGCGTGCTATCGATCGCTCTATGATGATATCGGTCGACAATGCCCATGCCGTTCACCCTAATTACAGTGATCGTCACGATGGTAATCATGGTCCACAAATCAACAAGGGGCCTGTGATAAAAATCAACGCCAATCAACGTTATGCTTCAAACAGCGAAACCAGTGCAATCTTTCGTGATTTATGTGAGCGGGAGAACGTACCGGTGCAAACATTTGTGACCCGAACAGACCTTGGGTGTGGCAGTACAATCGGCCCAATCACTGCAAGCGAAGTGGGTGTTAAAACTCTGGATGTAGGGGTGCCCACTTTTGCCATGCACTCAATCCGTGAGCTGGCAGGTGATAAAGATGCCTTTAGTCTGTACACCGTGTTAAAAGGGTTTTATGCAAGTGACACAGTGACGCTCAAATAAGGCAATGAAAATATTGCTGCTGTCGGGCTATGACGCAGATAGTCATCGCTATTGGTGGAAAGGGCTGCTTCGTCATCTCACCGAGCATCATTGGACTGTTCTCACCTTGCCGCCTCGCTATTTTAGCTGGAGGATTCGGGGGAACAGTTTGAGCTGGGCCTTTGGAGAGCGAGAGCGCCTTGAGGCTGATTATGACCTTGTCATAGCAACGTCAATGGTCGATTTATCTTCCCTGCGCGGTTTTGTTCCTTCGCTAGGTAATATCCCTACACTCGTCTATTTTCATGAAAACCAATTTGAATTTCCAGCCAGCGCGCAACAACAGGACAGTCTGTCTCCTCAAATTGTCAACTTGTACAGTGCGCTGTGTGCCGATCAGCTCTGTTTTAACTCCGAATTTAATCGCAGCAGTTTTTTTAAAGGGGCTGCCGCCCTGTTAAAAAAACTGCCTGATGCGGTTCCCACCGGTCTCATTGAGCGATTGCAGCGCCGATCTAAAGTATTGCCGGTGCCACTGTTTGAGCCAGACCTGGCTGCAGAAGAAGCCGCCAGGCGCCCGGAGAATGAGCCAGGTGATATTTGGCCTGACAATGTCGCACTTGCAGACCGCCCACTGCGGGTATTGTGGGCAGCTCGATGGGAGTACGACAAGGGGCCCGAACTTTTAAACCGCATTTTGGCCGCCCTGGAGAAGCAGGGGGTCAATTATCAGCTGTGTTTGTTAGGTCAACGCTTTCGAAATTCGCCTGAGGTGTTTGATCTGATACAAGACACCTATTCGCACCGGCTGGTGCAGTCGGGCTTTGTTCCCTCTAAGGAAACCTACCTCGATTGGTTGGCCGCAGCGGATGTAGTCTTGTCCACGGCCATTCATGAGTTTCAGGGCCTGGCTGTGCTAGAAGCCATTGATGCGGGATGTATACCTGTTTTGCCAAATCGCTTGGTATATCCCGAGTGGGTGCCAGAATCTTATTTGTATGCAAATTTGCCAACGGAGCCTGCCCTGGAGGCCGAGGCCGCGGCAGCATTACTCTGTGATGTCGCAGAAGGCGGATGGGTCGCACCCGACATTTCTGGGGTCAAATGGTCTGCGCTGGAAGCGCCGTGGCGTGCTTGCTTACGAGAGAGTGCGGGTAAAAACGAGGAACACTGAGTGTATTGCTGACAGAACGTGTATTGCAGCGTTGATTCACTGTATCATACGGCGGTTTTTCACATTTGCAGTAGTCAGGAACTTTCATGAGTAAACAACGTGTACTAACCGGCATCACAACCTCTGGAACCCCGCACCTGGGTAATTATGTGGGTGCGATGAGGCCCGCGATCGAAGCCAGTCAACGTTCAGATAATCAGGCCTTCTATTTTTTGGCGGACTTCCATGCCCTGATCAAATGCCAGTCCCCTGAGTTGGTGCACCAGTCTACGCGAGAAATTGCCGCCACATGGCTGGCTCTGGGTCTGGATACCGACAATGCGATTTTTTATCGTCAATCGGATGTACCGGAAATCCCAGAGTTGTGTTGGATGTTAAATTGTCTGGCGTCAAAGGGGCTGATGAACAGAGCTCACGCCTATAAAGCCGCAGTGGCGGCCAACGAAGAGGCGGGTGAAGACACCGATTATGGCGTGACCATGGGGCTCTACAGTTACCCCGTGCTGATGGCTGCAGATATATTGATGTTTAATGCAAACCAGGTGCCTGTTGGTAAAGATCAAATTCAACACGTTGAAATGGCACGTGATATTGCGCAGCGTTGTAATCATATCTATGGCGCCAAAAATGAACCCTTGTTTGTATTGCCAGAAGCCGTAGTGAGTGATGACGTCGCAGTGTTACAAGGTTTGGACGGTCGCAAAATGAGCAAAAGCTACGGCAATACCATTCCACTGTTTTGCGAAGAAAAGAAACTGCGAAAACATATCAACAAAATTAAAACCAATTTACTTGAGCCGGGAGAGCCCAAAGACCCTGATACTTCTACGGTCTTTCAAATCTGGCAGGCATTTGCGAGTGAAGCGCAAACTGAATGGATGCGTAAAGAGTTTGCCGATGGTATCGCCTGGGGTGAAGCCAAAAAGCACTTGTTTGAGCTGATCAATGAAGAAATTAAAGACGCCAGACAAACTTACAATGAATTGCTCGCAGAACCTGCACAAGTTGAACAGGTATTGAAGCAGGGTGCAGAAAAAGCCAGGGCCTATAGCCAGCCTCTTCTGGCGACACTTCGCG
>CAJWCA010000025.1 GCA_913020395.1 uncultured Cellvibrionales bacterium
TGGCAGGTCTATTTCCTTGTTTTCTCTGGGAGCCCGCCCCCCGGCCAGATTCCTTTTTCTCGCCTATTTCTGCATCCATTTTCATGCTCAGGGCAATACGGTTGCGGGGGATATCAACTTCAATAACCTTCACTTTGACGATATCGCCGGCTTTGACGACGTCCCGGGGGTCTTTCACGAAGGTATTTGATAGTGCTGAAATATGAACCAAGCCGTCCTGATGGACACCGATATCCACAAAAGCCCCAAAATTGGTGACATTGGTGATGGTGCCCTCGAGCATCATGCCTGGGTTGAGGTCAGAGACTTTTTCCACACCTTCCTGGAATTTAGCGGTTTTGAACTCAGGGCGAGGGTCACGCCCTGGTTTGTCCAGTTCCGTAATGATGTCGGTGACCGTGGGCAAGCCAATGGCGTCAGAAGTGAAGTCTTTGGCTTCGAGGCCACGCAAAAAACTGGAGTCTCCAATAAGCCCCTTGATATTGCGCTGGTGTTTGTCGGCAATGGCTTCCACAACGGAATAGGATTCGGGGTGTACACCCGATCCGTCTAATGGGTTTTCGGCGCCGGCAATACGCAGGAACCCTGCGGCTTGCTCAAATGTCTTGGCGCCAAAGCGGCTGACTTTTTGCAGGTCTTCCCGCTTTTTAAAGGCACCGTGTTGATCGCGAAATTCCACGATGTTATTGGCAATGCTGTTGTTCAGGCCCGATACCTTGGCCAGTAGCGGCGCCGAGGCTGTATTGACTTCAACGCCAACGGCGTTCACACAATCCTCTACGATAGAGTCCAGGGCTCTGGCGAGCTGCGACTGGGAGACATCGTGCTGGTATTGGCCTACGCCAATCGATTTGGGTTCAATCTTAACCAGCTCTGCTAGCGGGTCCTGAAGTCTACGGGCAATTGAAATGGCCCCGCGGATGGTGACATCTAAATCGGGAAACTCTCTGGCTGCAAATTCACTGGCCGAATAAACCGAAGCGCCGGCTTCATTCACGATGACCTTTTGCGCCTTGATGTCGCTGTGTTGTTTAAGCACATCACCTACAAACTTTTCGGTCTCCCGAGAGGCCGTGCCATTACCAATGGCAATTAAGCCCACATCGTGTTTTTGGCAGAGGTGGACCAACATGGCCTCTGCCTCATGAATCTTATTTTGTGGGGGTGTAGGAAACATCGCGCCGTGATCAACGACTTTGCCCGTGGCGTCTACAACGGCCACTTTTACGCCGGTCCGCAGACCTGGGTCCAGCCCGATGGTGGCCTTTTGGCCCGCCGGCGCGGCTAATAAGAGGTCTTTCATGTTTGAGCCAAACACCTGTATAGCGCCCTCTTCCGCCCGCTCGCGAATGCCGCCGAGCAGGTCGGTTTCCAGGTGTGTGAGCAGCTTGACACGCCAGGTCCAACGTACAACTTCTGCCAGCCATTTATCGGCGGCTCTGTCCTGGTTTTTAATCTGCCAGTGTTCGGCAACCATTGATTCACAGGGGTGTGCGATAGTTCGATCACTTTCGTCGCCAACGGTCACGGCAATGGTCAGTATGCCTTCATTGCGCCCACGGAAAATAGCGAGTGCTCGATGGGACGGAATTTTGCTCAGAGGCTCGTCGTATTCAAAATAATCGCGAAACTTAGCGCCCTCCTGTTCCTTACCAGCTACTAATCGGGCGCTGACATTAGCTTCTTCGCTCAAGAATGTTCTCAGCTTGCCCAGCAGAGCGGCGTCTTCAGAGAACGTTTCCATCAGAATCTGCTTGGCGCCGTCTAGGGCGGCCTTGATATCATCAATTTTGTGTTCGCTGTTTAAGAACTTGGCGGCTTCCTCTTCCGGGGCCAGAGTCGGGTCTGCCAACAGCCCTTCCGCCAACGGTCCGAGACCGGCCTCACGGGCGATCATCGCCTTGGTTCTCCGTTTGGGTTTGTAAGGCAGATAGAGGTCTTCAAGGGTGGTTTTGGTATCTGCCGCCTTGATAGATGCTTCCAGCTCAGGGTTCAATTTGTCCTGGTCAGTAATACTTTTCAGGATGGTAGCCCGTCGCTCTTCGAGCTCCCGCAGGTACCGTAAACGCTCTTCCAGGTTTCGCATCTGGGTATCGTCTAACCCGCCCGTCACTTCTTTCCGATAACGAGAAATAAAGGGGACTGTGGCTCCCTCGTCGAGCAGCCCAACGGCGGCTGACACCTGGGTTTGTTGAACATTTAGTTCGCTGGCAATGCGTTGGAATAGTGTATTCATGATAAAGCGGGAACTCTGACATCGGAGTGAAAGGCCGGACCAGTGCCGGGGCCTTAGGTGGATCGACATTATGCGCAAATTCAGCGTGATTCGACAGACTTGTATTTGTGAAATTTACGTGGCAGCGCCACAAAATGTGGTCTCTGATGCCACCCGAGAACCGATTTGTGCAAAACACCGTTAATGACTGTTAAGGAAGCGTAAAGTCAAAAGACAGGTTGTATAATGAACGACTACACTTGAGCGCCCATATACACGCCCCCTGCCAATAGGAACCTGAGTTGAGATGAGCATGAACTTCCGGAAAATAATACCTTTACCCCTGGTGATCCTGGCGGTTGGAGGGGCGATGATCTTCGCCCTGGGAACGCTCAAACCGAAACCCAAACCCGTGGCAGAAGAGATGCCACCACCCCAGAAAGCGGCGGTTGTATTAGCGAATCCTCAAACCCAGCGCCTGAGTGTGAAAGCCCAGGGCACTGTGACCCCCAAACGTGAAATCACTCTGGTCACACAAGTGGCCGGCAGCGTGGTGTCGGTGGATGAAGAGTTTGTTAATGGCGGTTTCTTTTCCGAAGGCAATACTCTCATTCAGCTCGATGATCGCGATTATGAACTGGCCTTGATTAAGGCCAAGGCGAGGGTCGCTGAGGCGGCTCAGGTTCTTGCCACAGAGAAGGGGCGGGCGTATCAGGCAAAACGTGAGTGGCGAGATTTAGGTAATTCAGAGGCGAATGATTTGTTTTTACGTAAACCTCAGCTGGCCGCGGCGAGTGCAAACCTGGAGGCGGCCAAAGCCGATCAAGCTCGTGCGGAGTTGGATATTGAGCGGGCCAGAATCAGCGTGCCCTTTGCTGGGCGAATTAGAGAGACTTTTGTTAATTTGGGGCAATACTTGAGTCCAGGCAGCAAAATTGCGTCGGTGTACGATACCAGCGTGGCGGAAATTCGCCTGGCTTTAACCGATCGGCAGGCGGCGCTGATCAATTTGCCCTTGGGCTTCCGTGCGGATGAGTCCGAAGTGGGGGCCTCCGTGAAAATATCCGGTGTTATTGCGGGCGAACGTTACGAGTGGTTGGGGCGAATAGTGCGAACTGACGCCAGCCTGGATACGCTTTCGCGTTTTTATTATGTGGTCGCAGAAGTTGTAGACCCCTTTGTCGTTGATCCGGCCAGTGTGCAAGTTCCCCTTGTAGTGGGTTTGTTTGTCGATGCAGAAATCAGTGGGCGTGATATTGACGGGGTGATTACGATTCCAAGGGAAGCCCTCTTTAATCGCGATCACATTTACACGCTCAATGAAGAAAACCAAATACAGTTAAAACAGATAAACCTGTTACATGTAAGTGAAACCCAGGCATGGATAAAAGGCGACCTCGTGCAGGGGGAACCCATTGTGATTGGTCGACAAAGTTATTTGAGCGAAGGTGTTGTGGTGAATCCTCAGCCTGTCAATACACTGGTCGCAGGAGGTTAATGTGAAACGACTGATCCAGTGGTTTATTGAAAACCCCATCGCCGCCAATTTGTTAATGGCTCTTATTGTACTGGGCGGATTTTTCAGTTTGCCGAGCATCAACAAAGAAGTCTTCCCCGGCGTTGAAAGTAACGTTATTCAAGTTAATGTTCCCTACCCGGGTGCTGGTCCGACGGAAGTAGAAGAGCAAATCGTTCAGCGAATTGAAGAGGCGGTTTCAGATCTGGACGGCATTAAAGAAATTCGCTCTACCTCCAGGCTCGGCAGAGGCACAGTCGACATAGAGGCTGTTAACGGCTTTGATCCTCAGCGCTTGTTAAATGAAGTAAAGAGCCGGGTGGATGCGATTCCAACATTTCCGGAAGACGCAGAACGCCCCGTGATTACTCAGCAGTTGTGGCGGCACGAGGTCATTAGTATTGGCCTGTATGGCGATGTGGATGAAAGAGCGCTGAAACAAACGGGCGAAAAGATGCGCGACGAATTGTCGCTAATCAAAGAAATTTCCATCGTTGAAATGCAAGCGGTTCGCAGCGAAGAAATGGCGATAGAACTGTCTGAAGAGGCGTTGCGTCATTACAGCTTGAGTTTCGAACAGGTGGTCAATGCCATCCGCGGTTCCTCTCTCAATTTGCCTGCGGGCACGATCAAGACCGACGCCGGTGACATTCAAGTCCAAACTCGAGGGCAGGCTTACTCCGGGATAGACTTTGAACAAATTGTAGTGGAGAGCAGGGCTGACGGTTCTAAATTATATGTAGGTGATATCGCAACCGTCACCGATGGTTTTTCTGACTTTAATTTAATATCCCGATTAAATGGCAAGCGCGCAATTTACCTGGAGCTGTACATTACCGATAATCCCGATGTGCTCAACGCCGCTCAGGCTGTTAAAGATTACATCGCTCAGGTAACACCAACGCTGCCCCAGGGTATTTCACTGAGCGTCCCGCGGGATATGTCTGAGTTATTTAAGGGCCGAATGGATTTGCTGTTGAAGAATTCAATTTCAGGTCTGGCTCTGGTTTTTCTTGTATTGATGTTATTCCTGCGCCCTGCCTTGGCGGTTTGGGTTTGTGTCGGTATCGCGGTGGCCTTTATGGGCACACTCTGGCTGTTGCCTTATTTTGGCGTCAGTTTAAATATGATCTCTCTATTTGCATTTTTGCTTGTGCTTGGCATCGTTGTCGACGATGCCATTATTGTGGGTGAAAGCATTTATTCAAAACAACATGGCGACATGAAAGGGGCGGCGGCCGCGGCAAGTGGTGCAAAAGCCATCAGCAAACCGGTTTTATTTGCCGTGATCAGCACCATGATTTTCTTTGCCCCGCTGTTGTCAATTCCCGGCGGCATGGGCGACATGAGTTACAGCATTCCGGTGGTAGTGATCCTGGCGCTGTTTTTCTCTCTGGTTGAATCTCTGCTGATTTTGCCTTCACACCTCTCTCATATGAAACCTGAAAACCCCAATCCACGCTTTGCTATATTAGGTAAGCTGGAGCGTGCCCGTGAAAAATTGGCGGATGGCATGTTATATTTTTCAGACCGGGTTTATCGTCCAACACTGAAAAAGTTATTGCGAAATAATGGCGCTTCTATCGCAGTTTTCAGTGTGGCTTTTGGTTTGTCGGTAGCCACTTATATGGGGGGGTGGTTACCCCGTGGATTTATGCCTGTTGTGCCGTCTGATTTTATCAGAATGCAGATAACCTTACCGGAGGGCGAATCTTTTCAGCGAGTTGAAGAAACGTTATTAAAGGTTGAGGCCACGGTTGAGCTGCTCAAGAAAGACGAACAGTTGCTAAACGATAATAAACAAAAACCCTTTATCACCTATTCTCAAAACTGGGCCTATGGAACCAATATCTGGTTGAATTTGGGTCTTGAGAAAGGCGAGAGCCGTGATGTTGCGGGGCCCGCTGTAGCCGCGCGTTGGCGAGAGATTATTGGCCCTTTGCCCGAGGCGGAGAGCCTGACTATTTCGAGCACACTCAATAGTCGCAGCAAGGACATTCGTCTGCGACTGACCGCCGATGGCAAAGAGCAAATGGCGGCAGCGGTATCAGAGGTCAAATCAGTTTTGTCTCGTTATCCTGGAGTCTATGATGTTAAAGACAGCAATACAGGTGCGCGTACAGAAATAGAACTCGATTTGAAACAGAAAGCGGAATCGCTGGGTTTGGGCTTGAGCGACATCGCACGTCAAGTTAGGCAGGCTTTTTACGGCGCAGAGGTGCAACGTATCCCTCGCGGTAATGAAGATGTGAAGGTGATGGTTCGTTATCCTAAAGAGGAGAGAACCAGTCTGGAAACCCTGGATGAAATGAGAATACGCACCGCAGATAGACGAGAGATTGCATTGGAAGCGGTGGCTGATATTGATTTTGTACCAGGTTATACCAAGATTGACCGCATCGATCGGAAACGCAGCGTCATTGTGACTGCAGATGTGCTTAAAGGTGTGGGGGATCCCAACCGGATTGTCGGTGAAGTTTTGAGGAAAAAGCTGCCGGAGTGGATGGAAAAGTATCCCGGTTTTAAAATGAGCATTGACGGTGATATGAAAGAGGAGTCGGATTTCTTCTCAACGGCTCTAAGAAACTTCACCCTGGCACTGCTGGTGATCTATGGATTGATGTCAGTCGCTTTCCGTTCCTATTGGCAACCGATGTTAATTCTAACCGCGATTCCCTTTGGCTTTATGGGTGCGATCATTGGGCATGTGATCATGGGCCGGGAAGTGAGCATGATGTCGATGTTGGGTTTCTTTGCTTGTGCAGGTGTGGTCGTGAATGACAATCTTGTTCTTCTGGATCGTATTAATACGCTTCGGGCAGAAGGTAAAGATGTATTGACTGCGGTATTAGATGGCGGACGTGATCGGTTCCGTCCCATCATTCTGACCTCGATCACCACCTTTATTGGCCTGGTGCCAATTTTGGCTGAGACCAGTACGCAGGCTAAGTTTCTTATCCCGATGGTAATATCACTTTCTTTTGGAGTTTTGTTTGCAACAGGCGTGACATTGATCCTGGTGCCGAGTCTTTATTATCTGGGTGAAAGGGTGCGTGCGCGGATTGCGGGCAAACCATTGGTGTTTGCGACAGAGTGATGAGGCGGAGCTCAAATCATTAGAGACAAAAAAGGCCGGGGTACTGAAGGTAGCCCGGCCTTTTTATTTGAGTTCGCTTAGCCTGCTAAAGGCCCAGCGGCTTCAATTTCCGCACTGACATTAAATTGTTTAATGTTCTCGGCAAACAATCCCGCCAGTTTTCCGGCTTGATCGTCGTAGCCTGCGTCGTTGTTCCAGGCTTTGCGTGGATTGAGGTACTTATCATCCACACCGTTTACCGACACGGGCAAGTCCAAATTAAGTGCGTCGAGGTGTTCAGTCTCCACGCCTTCCAGCTCGCCACTTTGAATCGCGGCAACAACGGCTCGGGTCACCGGAATCGGGAAACGAGAGCCTGTGCCTTTGCCGCCGCCGGCACCACCCGTCCACCCGGTATTAACCAGATAAACATTGGAGCCGAACTCTTCGATACGTTTCATCAACAGCTCAGCGTATTCGCGAGCGGGTCGAGGCATGAAAGGCGCGCCGAAGCAGGTTGAGAATGTGGGGTGAATCCCCGCCTCGGCACCCAACTCGGTAGAACCCACACGGGCGGTATAACCCGACAGGAAGTGATAAGCAGCCGCTTCCTTGCTCAAAATAGACACAGGGGGCAAAACACCCGTTACGTCACAGGTGAGGAAGATGACGTTTTTAGGTTCACCTGCGCGGTTCTCTTCAACCCGTAACTCTACGTGTTCGAGAGGGTAGGAACAGCGACCGTTTTCGGTCAGGCTCGTATCGCAGTAATCGGGAATGCGAGAGTCAGGTGTGTGCACCACATTTTCAACAATTGCGCCAAAGCGAATGGCATCCCAGATGACCGGCTCGTTCTTTTGGCTCAAATCAATAGTCTTGGCGTAACAACCACCTTCCATATTGAATACTGCATCTTTTGCCCAGCCGTGTTCATCATCACCGATGAGGTAGCGCTCGGGGTCTGCAGACAGGGTTGTTTTACCCGTGCCAGACAAACCGAAAAACAAACAGGTATCGCCTTCTTTACCTACATTCGCCGAACAGTGCATGGGCATAACGTCTTGTGCAGGCAACAAAAAGTTCTGCACAGAAAACATTGATTTCTTTATTTCGCCAGCGTACTTCATACCCGCCAGCAAGACTTTGCGCTGGGCAAAGTTAATGATGACAACGCCATCAGAGTGTGTGCCGTCACGCTCGGGCTCACAGACAAAGTTAGCGGCGTGTAATACGCGCCATTCTTCTTTGGCTTTGGGGTTGTATTCGCTCACACGAATAAACATGTTACGAGCAAACAGGCTGTGCCATGCGGTTTCGGTGGTGACATTAACGGGGATATATTGATCGGGGTCTTCTGCGACATGCAGTGAAGAGACAAAACTGTCTACCTGGCTGATATGTGTTTCAACGCGGTCCCAAAGGGCGTCAAATTTGTCGGCGGGGAAGGGGCGGTTAACAGAACCCCAATCGATGCTTTCTTGAGAACTGGGCTCTTCAACAATGTAGCGATCTGCTGGAGAGCGTCCGGTGCGTTTGCCCGTAACGGCGACCAATGCGCCGGTATGGGAGAGAGTGGCTTCATTACGTGCCAATGCCTGTTCTACCAGCTGGGCGCTGGAGAGCATGGTGTAAACGGTTGCCGCCGTTTCATCATTTTGTGTCATTCGTCGTATCCTGTCAGCTTGTGGCCAAGTTTTATGGTGGGTCCCCATTTGTGGTGCTCAAAAGCCAGCAAGAACGGAGTTCCTGCTTGCGAGATGATGCCCACTAGGGTTATTAGAATAATTTGGGGCGGGATTATGCCAGATAAGCTACGGCCGTGAAACGGCAAGTGGTGAATAATTGCACATCGCGACCGGTCTCAATGAAGTAATGGCGAATTACCCTCGAAGATCTCATTCAGGTCTTGCTGTTTAAAGGTGTAGTGTTGTCCGCAGAATTGGCAGTCGACACTGACTTTGCCCTGCTCTGCAACCAATGCCTCGATATCTTCCCGGCCCAGGCTGGCCAGGGTTTTGGCGCTGCGAGGCCGAGAGCAACTGCAACGAAAGGTGACCGGCGCAGTAGTGAGCAGTCTGACCTGCTGTTCATGGAATAATCTGAATAACACCGTTTCCTGGTCGAGGGACAATAACTCATCGGCCTTGACGGTGTCGGCCAGTGCGGTCACTGTCTGCCAGGTTTCCTCGTGGTCTGCCTGAGCGGACTCCTGACGTGGGAGTGCTTGTACCATCAAAGCGCCAGCACGATGATCATCCACCGCGATCCAAAAGCGCGTATCTAGTTGTTCTGATTGGGTGAAGTAATGCTCGAGGCACGAGGCGAGGTCATCGGCATCAAGTGGCACAATGCCTTGATAACGCTGCCCTTTTTCCGGATCAATGGTTATTGCTAACACGCCTTTTCCGAGCAGCTCTCGCAGACTCGCGTGCTCCAGCTTGCTGAAATCTGCATCCGGGTCGGGGTTGGCAATACCGCGCAAACCTTGGTGGTGGTCGCACTCGGCCATGATCAGAGGAAGGGGCCCTTCTCCCCGGGCTTGCAGCGTTATGATGCCATCAAATTTAAGTGTGCTGGAAAGCAGGCTCACGGCCGCTAAAAACTCTCCCAGCAATCTATGCACGGCGGGCGGGACCGGCTTGTGGCCCACAACGGTCTGGTAACTTTGCTCAAGGGTAACAATCTCCCCCCGGATATCAGTATTGTCGAAGATGAATTTTTGAATAGTGTCTTTTGACTGAAGCATAAGAAATCCGGGGGTGTCGGGCTCTAAGAGCCCTGATTAGCGTGAATCAGGCGATGAAGCCCGACATTTTACCTCGAAAGCCTGTTGTTAGTCTTGTTCTGACAGGGCAGTTTGTTCAGCCTCAAGATCGGGAGACTGTTTGGCGGGCACTTGGTACAGAGAGAGTATTTGGTCTTCACTGGCCAGCGCCTGTTGGTGGTTGATGACCAATTGATAGCCATAGCTGTCTTTCAGGACCACGTGCTCCTTTTCATTGTTTTTGATGCTGTTATAAAACTGCTTGAAATCCTTGATCGGCTCACCGTTCACGGTGTCTATAATCCAGTTTTTCCAGTCGTGGAAACCCAGGTTGACGTCTGCAGGCAAAATCTTCAGCGCCACGACCAGCTGTTGCTGTTCCTCTGAACTCCAGCGATTGCGGGCATGTAGAAAGCTGACCGGCGCTTTGTTGTGCCAATCGCGCCCCCAGCGTTTAATCAGGTTCATGTTTAGTGGGACAAAAACGATACCGCCATAAATAAAATAGCTGGGCAATTGATCAAAACGTTCATTTTGAACCAGGCTATAACTACGGTCCTTGTGAGCCGCCAGGACTTGTACGTCCATAACCTTGCCGGCGCGGGACAGTGAAATATCGACGGTTTCGCCCACGTAGTATTGATCTATGGCGTATTTAAAGTTGGTACGCATATTTTTGCGGAATTCGATCGACTTGTCTTCAGCAATACTAAATCCGTCAATTTTCATGATGATATCGTTGGCTTCAATCGTGCCAAAGGAGGGTGAACCGCTAAATACCTTTGTCACCAGAACGCCACTTTGATCTGGCTTTAGGCCGTATGCGGCCTTAATGGCGGGGCTTTCAAGGCTTTGTGTGCGAAATCCAAGATCAGCGAAGCCATCGTTAACGCCATCTTCAGCATCTTTCAGAACATGTTTGATTACGCTCGGGGGCACAAAATAACCCAGATTCTCCGCCCTGCCGCCGCTATTGGCCTGCATCACAACACCCACGATCTTTTGGTCGGCGATGACGGGTCCTCCGCTGTTACCGGGGTTAATGGCTGCATCTATCTGACCTGCCAGCAAATAGGTGCCGCCGTGTGCGTAAAATTGATGTTCAACGCGTGACAGAATGCCCTTGGTGATGCTCAGGGAGTTTCCGCCAAACGGGTAGCCATAAACAGAGACTTCCTGGAGCGGGTCCGGCAGCTTGCCAAAAGGAAGAGGTTTCAAATCGGCAAAAAAGTCGGGGTCATCAACGGTTAATATCGCCAGATCAGAGGCGTGGGAAACAAATACGGTTCTCGCCAGATATTTCTTCGGGTCGCCATTTTTTTGCGCCTGCAAATACCTGGCATTAGCAACAACGTGGGCATTAGTGAGAATTTTATTGCCTTTAATGACAGCGCCCGAGCCGCTGCTTTGACCTGAATTGAGCAGACGCCAGGGGGTAAAATAATCGGGGGCAGCCGCAGAGGCATGGATCTTGACTACGGCGTTTTTGAGCCGCTCAATTTCCCGGTTGGAATCTGCCTGTGCCAACATTGAGCCAAACAAAAGGCAGGTAATCAGTAGTCTAGCCATATTTTATATATCCTGGTTAGGCCCAATTGTTAGACCTATTCATCTTGAAAGCGGTTGTCTTCTTTGAATTTGTGGATCAGTCGCCTTTGTTTCTTGCTGGGGCGGTGCTCACTGGTTAAATTGCCCCTGATCGCTTTACGTTCGGCGGCATTCATCTCGCGCTTGTTTATACTGGATTCTGACTCTCGATAGAGCAAGGCCGCTTCAGGTGCGCCGCGCCTTTTATCGGATAGAGCGAGTACCTCTACTTCTTTTTCGTCAAAGCCCTGTCGAATCTTCAGTTGTTGCCCGCTGACGATCTCGCGGCTGGCTTTCACTTTTTGACCGTCACAATGTACCTTGCCGCCATCGATAGCCTGTTTTGCCAGGCTGCGAGTTTTGAAGAAGCGGGCTGCCCAGAGCCACTTGTCTATTCTGACTTTGTCCATGATTCAGCGAGCGTCCGGCATGATTTCGTCGAAGTGGTGAATCGCTGGATAGGCGGTGATATTGCGGCTTAACTGACTGTCGGGCTGGTGAACGCACAATAAATGTTTGATCCCGTAATCCCTGGCTGAATCCAGGATTCTAACGGTGTCATCAATAAACAACGTTCGCGCGGGGTCAAATTGCTCGTAGTCCTGCAGAGCGTGCCAGAACGCTTGCGCCTCTTTGGGTTCATTGAACTGGTGGGAGGATATAATCATGTCCAGACACTCATCAATGCGTGTCGCCTCCAGCTTGATGTCCAGCGTTCGAGGGTGGGCATTGGTGATTAACACCAATTTTTTGTTTCGAGCTTTCAGGGCCCGTAAAAAGTCCATCACAAAGGGTCTGATTTGTATTTTGTGCTGGATTTCCTGTTTCAGTTTACGAATGTCCATGTTGAGCTTGTCGGACCAGAAGTCAATGCAATACCAGGCCAGAGTGCCTTCGTGGGCTTTGATATAGGCAGAGAGTGTTGTTTTGGCTTCTTCGGTGGACACACCTTGAGTCTGGGCATAACGTTCCGGCAGAAACTCCAGCCAAAAGTAATTATCGAAGTGCAAATCGAGTAGTGTGCCGTCCATATCCAGCAAGACGGTGTCAATGTCATCCCAATTTATCATGTCAGTTTTCATGCGGGTTTGCTCCGGGCTTTTTAGGTGCTGACACTCCCTGGAATATCAGTATCTGAGCAAGGTAATAAGTGGCCATAATGGCCAGGTCGGCCCCAGCGAAAGGTAGCAGAAATTTATTCACCGCAATCAGTGTGTCAGACACGATAAAGATCGCTGCGCCCAGCATGACTAGGTAGTTGTAACGGTAAAATATTGAAGCGATACCCATAAGGGAAATTGCTGCCAAATAGGCTGAGATGGCAAACGCAAGGTCGCCGGCCCGGGGCATTAAGAGGGTGGCGAAATAAGAGGCGTGTATGAGCAGCACCAGTAAAAAAAACAGGCGTGTTGCCTGCCAGGTGAAACTGCGGAAAAACAGGCCCGCATACACCAGCTGAGCAATAAGAAAGCTCCCGAGACCCGCGGGAAAGGCCCAGGGCGTGCTGAGAGTTAGAATGACATCCCCTAAACCTGAAAATATCAGTGCCGCAAGCAGTAGAAGGCGCTGTGGACCCGGGGCAAATTTTGTAGCCTGCCAAACCAGCACCAGAATGGGGGCCACCTTTAGCACGGCATCCCCAGGGTATGGGTACAATGGCAATAAAGCCAGATACAGTATTGCAAACCCTGCAAAGAGAATTAGAAAGGGCCTGTAAGGTCTTGTTGAACTGACTGGAGCTGTATCACTGGTCTGCATATGCCGCCCCCCCGAATGTCGAGCGCTGATAGTTAAAATAACCAAAGACGACCAGGGCCTGGCCTGCATAGTATGGAAGCATGACGTATTCCAGTGTCATTGAAGGGAGGTAGCCGTTGTAGTTTTTTTGAAAATTGACCAGTGAAAGCAGTAACAGTGAGCCGCCCCAAAAGATCATCCCGCTGGGGTTTTTATGCATAGCGGCGCCGAGGGCGGTAAAGGTGGCGACACTGGCCATGGCCCAAATTGCAGGCATGTAGGCCTCATAGGTTGAAGCGTTCCAAAACTGACTCAGATATAAAATAGCGACGGGTGCTACTACTTTGAGGCACTGTTTCCACTGGAGAGTTGCATAGCGCCAGAAGCTAATGCCGTAACACAGAAAACCCATCATGATCGCACTTGCCCAGCCGAGGAACCCCCCTGGCTCAAGATAAATGCGGAGGAATACGGCGACAATAAAAAATACGAGCCCCAGCGATACCATCGACCTGTGCAGACCCCTTAGGGCGAATGTTGAAATATACAACAAGAAAAGCACCGGAATAATTCGAATCAATACACCCATAAAAGATGTGATTTCGGCGGTAAATAACAGAGAGGGTAAGGCGAGAACGATAAAGGCCAGTGCTGTATTCCGGGTCGATAAAGGCAGGTATCTTTCATGCATCACGGCATTTGTTTTCCTGTACTGACTTTAAGCTATACTACCGGTCCTGCTGCCAGAGAGGGTCTGGCTTCGGCCCTTTGGTTTCAAATAGCTTATAACTCTTATTATTGGATTGGTGACTCTGTCGCCTAATATATCAGGTACTGTAACGTATGACATTGGACAAATTAGCTCTCGATAGCGCCCTGCTTGAAAATGTGATTAAACTCAGCCGGGAAGCCGGGGAAGCCATATTAGAGGTTTACCACAGAACAGAGGGCATAAAGGTCGATGTGAAATCCGACGATTCTCCGGTGACCGAAGCAGACCTGGCGGCCCACGCTTTGTTAGAGCCGGGTTTGTTGTCACTTTTACCTGAGGTGCCGGTTCTGTCTGAGGAGTCCACGCTGACCAGCTGGGAGGTACGACGCCAGTGGGATCGCTACTGGATCATAGACCCGCTCGATGGCACAAAAGAATTTATCAATCGCAATGGTGAGTTTACCGTGAATGTCGCCCTGATAGAAAATGGTGTGCCAGTGCTCGGTGTGGTTTATGTGCCGGTAGTGGGGATTACCTACGCAGGGATAGCGGGACAAGGTGCCTGGAAATATGAAGGTGATGGCAAAAGAGCGATACAGACACGCAGTATAGAGTCTCTGAAGGCAAACAAGCGCCCTGTCGAGGTTGTGGCTAGCCGCAATCACGGTGCTGAGGAAGTGGTGTCTTTAATGGAGAGAATTGATGCGGAGCTGGGCGAAGTGGCCACTAAGAATATGGGTAGCTCTCTCAAGTTGTGCCTGGTTGCGGAGGGTGAGGCTGACTTATACCCCCGGTTAGCGCTGACGTCTGAGTGGGACACCGCTGCAGCTCAAGCGGTTGTTGAAGCTGCTGGTGGCAAGGTGATCGACAACAATTTTGAGGTGCTTCGATACAATACCAAAGATAATATTCTTAACCCTTTCTTTTATGTCATTGGTGATGTGCAGTTTGAATGGGAGCGACTCCTGCAGGCTGACTGATGTCGGTTTTGAGCGGCTAGATATTTTTTGCACAAAAAATGAGCTGTTATCTCACTTTGGACTATGCTTAAGGGGACACCCTGCTTTCAGGCGTGTTCTGAACGCCTGAATCGGAGTGAGAAAATGGCAAAGAAGCCACATGTAAACCAGCCCGCCCCAAATCTTAACGACACCAGCTTGTTAAAAGACCAATTGATTCGAGAGATTACCAGTCTTGAGCGACTGCGGGAAAACGTTAATCTCAACGACAATACTGTGGACTTTTCTATGATTCAAACTTACAAGGAAATGATTCACTGCCGCCGTGAAATGCTCAACGGTCTGCCCTGAGAGCCCAGGGCAGATTGCAGCCAGGTTAAAATTAGATAATCATTGTATAGGCTTTTCGGACCGTCTCGATGACTTCACTCACCCCTTTCCAGCCTCGTGGAAAACAAAAACTATCGCCTGCTTTGAGGTCTGTCACGGTGCCATCTTCTGCTGTTAGCCGCCAGTGCCCCTTCAGAATGTGACAAAATTCTAACTCCTTTAGATCCAGCTGCAGTTTACCCGGTTCACATTCCCAGGTTCCCATACTAATATCTCCCGCTTCTTTCTCACACGAAAAGAATTCCTGATAACTTTGTTCGGGCAAGGCCCCAATGGGTTCGCCAAAGGAGTCACAACTTTCAAGATCGGCAATGTGTACGGGTTGTTTTTGGACAAATAGAGCGCTCATGGTCATTCCTGATTCAGTTGGGAGATAGCATTTAGTTGAACTAAACTTCAGTTTATTTCCTCAGGGTGGAATTGATAAGGCACGCGGGCGAGACAGATTGTTTACCAGTAACAACAAATGGACTTTGCCTTGTGTTACTGCTTATCCGTATCGGGAAGGTAGAGAGTGATGATTGCGCCCAAAATCACCAGAAGGATGCCGATACTACTAAACAGGTCAGGGGTTTGATGCCAAAACAGCCAACCCCAAAGACCGGCAAAAACTACACCCAGATAATTAATCGGCGCTATGGCGCTTGGTTTGGCATAACGAAAGGAAAGTGTATAAAGGTGCATGGCCAAATAAAGGCCGGCACCCGCGAGTAAACCCAGAATCCAGATGTAAAGTGGCGCGGCCGCAGCATTGACTACGGCCAAAGGCAAGCTGACCAACAAAGCAATGGCAAAGTAGTAGAACACAATCGAGGCTGAAGACTCAGTACGCACCAACAGCCGAGTGCTAACCATAGACGTGGCGAGAGCCAGGCCTGAACTTAATCCCACTAGATGCCAGAGGCTAATCTCACCACCACTGGGTCGGAGTATTACCAACACACCCAGAAATCCGATTGAAAGCGGTAGATAGCGAGCTTTGGGAATGCCGACTCTGGCCATCAGAAAAACCACCAGGGGTACAAACAGAGGGGCGGCATTTCGTAATAATTGGGACTCAACCAAGGGAATATGAAGCAGTGAAAAATAAAAGCTATAGTAGGAAAGTAAACCTACAAGCCCCCGCAACAAATGCAGTCCTGGTCGCTGAGTGGCAAACGCGGCAAGACCTTTGCCGCGTCGGAACAGTACGGGAGCCGCGATACAAAACCCCACTGCATATTGCAAACAGATAATGACATGCATACTGAGGTGGGTGCTCAGAAACTTTGTCAGTGCAGATACCAGCGATGCGATAAAACTGGTGAGAATAGCAATGGCAATTGCCTTGGGAAGATTTTCTTGCACTTAAGTGAGGCCTTTCCGAATAGGATCAGGCAAGACTTGTTGTTGTGTGAAATATGATTCCGCAGGCAAGGGTTTTCCAAACCAATACCCCTGAGCAAAATTGCAACCCGCGCGGCGCAGCCAGTCTGCTTCCTGTTCGTTTTCAACACCTTCTGCAATGGTCACGGCGCCGAGGGCGCGGCCAATATCAATAATGCTTTTTGCGATGGCTGCGTTTTCGGGTGTTCTTTCAACTCCCTTAATAAAACACTTATCTATCTTGATAAAATCAAATGCCAGCAATTGTAAATATTTTAGAGAAGAGTTGCCTGTGCCAAAATCGTCTATTGCAAAACGAATCCCCTGCGCACCCATTTCCTCAAAGGCTTTTTTTACCGTGCTTATATCTTGTAGAAAAACAGACTCCTGGACCTCGAAGATAATGTCTTCACCCCGAAGTTTATGGGCCTTAAGGCTTTTGATGACAAAATCAGCAAGGCCTGCCTTCTGAAAATCCAGAGAAGACAAGTTAATCGATACGGGCACTCTCTTAGGGGCATGGACAGGCCAGTGTTCCAGTGTTGAAAAAACCTTTTCAATCACCCATTCACTGATTAAGTTGACGATTCCAGCTTCTTCAGCAACAGGAATAAACTCATGGGGGGTGAGTGTCTTTCCACCTTCCATTGGCCAGCGAACAAAAGCTTCAATGAGCCTGACTTGTCCGCTTGTAAGGTCTACTTTGTTTTGGAAAAGAACATCCAGCATGTCCTGATCAATGGCCTTGCGCAGTGCAGACTCAATTCTGAGTTTTTCCTGCACTTCCACTTCCAGCTCAGGGCGAAATAAAGCAAAAGTATTTTTTCCCCGGCGTTTAGCTTCATACATTGCCGTATCGGCACGCTGAATCAACAGGTCGGGGTTGTCGCCGTCTTCCGGATAAATGCTGATGCCGATACTGCATGATGCAAAATAGCTTACATCGCCAACAATAAGTTCTTGCTCAAAACTTGCTAGTATCCGTTTGTAGGTTGCGTGCACTTCATCTATATGCCTTACATCTTCAGCAACAATCAAAAATTCATCGCCCCCAGAGCGGCCAAACAGGTCGCTGGATCTTACGCAGCTTTTGATACGTTCAGAAACCGCAATGAGATAGTTGTCGCCCTGATTGTGGCCCGCGGTGTCGTTTATTTTTTTGAAATTATCCAGATCAATAAAAATGACCGCAGCCAGAGTTTTGTTTCTTTTAGCCACCGCGACCGCATGGCGAAGAGATTCCAATAATAACCGTCGATTGGGTAGCCCTGTGAGCGTATCGTGAAAAGCCTGATGTTCAATGATGGCATCTTTCTGTCGTACCTCGCTTATGTCTCGCCAGCACCAGATGCGACCCACATATTCGCCATTGGCAACCTTGGGCGCGCTGAAATATTCGTAGTCCTTACCATCGAGTGTTTCCGCCAGCCCTCGCAATGGTAGGCGATTGTCGGAGGCGATGCGGTCCAGCTGATCGAGGAAGTCCTGAGGTTTCTTTAATTGCTTTAGCAGTGCAGGTAGTGTGTCTTCCGCGGTAATGGCGTCGGGCGGAACATGCTGCAGTCGCAGAAACTTAGCGGCTGCGCTGTTCATTTGTTCAAATGCGCCGCCCGCCCTGAAGCTGAAAACTGCCTCTGGGGTTGTATCGAGAAGGGTTTGTAAGGTCAGCAAAGATTTTTGCAGTTGCTCTTTTTCTTCCATCTCTGTTTCATGTTCGATGAGAATGTCGGAAAAAGCGCGGAGTAAATCTTCGATATTGCACAGAGTAGTGCTATCGAATGACTGCGCCTCTACTAACTTAGCAAGGCGCTTATGCATTAGTGCCGCTCGGAAAGTCCGGGTGGCGGGTTTGAGAAGTCATCATGGGCGTAGTTTAACAATAAGTCGTGTAACTAAAAAGCACAGATGCAACAGACGATAAGAAGCAGGGGGTAGCCCGCAATCTAATCAATGGTACACTCCCCGCTCATCATGAAACTTCAGTATGGAAACCATTCTATGATCTCACGATCCCTTTTATGTTTGCTTCTTGTTGCTGTTCTTTGTCCGCCCACGCAGGCAGGTGCACTAGAGCCACAGATTCTAGAGCGCATAAAACAAGAGGCGACTGAGCGCTCTGAGGTGATGGAAACCGTTTTTCAACTAAGTGACGTACACGGTGCGCGCCTGGCGGGGTCTCCCGCCTATCGCCGCGCTGCAGACTGGTCGGTTGCCGCTTTGAAAGCTGCCGGTATTGACGATGCAAGTCTTGATGTATGGGGAGATTTTGGCCGGAGCTGGTCAGCTCAAAAAGTGGCTGTACACATGGTCCTTCCAGAAGCAAAAACCTTACTTGCCCAGGTGATGCCGTGGAGTGGGGGCACCGATGGCGCTATAGACGCAAAGTTGGTTTACGCACCCTTATGGGCAGCAAATGATACTAGCAATCATGGGGACATGGAGGTGCTCGCCCAGCGAATTGAAGCGTATAAAAAGCAGTATCGAGGTAAGTTAAAGGGCAAGATCGTTCTGATTAGTGAACCTGTTTCAATCACACTAACAGACTATGTCATCTCTGAGCGATTTGATGAGCAAGGCCTGGCAGAGCTCAGTGAGCCGGTGTCGGGAGGAACCACACGCAAGATCGATTGGATCACAGCCCTCCCCGAAGACGATGAAGCCAGTGAGCGCCTACTGGAAAGTGTGCCCCTTGAGATCGAATCTGACTATTGGGAGCTTGAGCTGAGAATCAACAGTCGTCTACATCAATTCTTGCGGGAAGAGCAGGTTGCAGCAGTTCTTATGGCCAGTAGTACGGGACCTGGGGGAACAGTATCTGCGGATACGTACGCGTCTTATCACCCTGAACATGCAACAGCGCCGCCCACGGCAATTATTCTGGCAGAGCAATATAATCGTATTTTACGTTTATTAGACCGAGGCATGCCCGTGACTGTTTCGGTTGATATCGATGCGACATTACACGCACAGAATACCCCGGATTTTAATGTTATTGCCTCTCTGCCCGGCGGCACTAAGGCCAACGAAATTGTTATGCTAGGGGCCCACCTGGACTCCTGGATGGGGGGGACTGGCGCAGCAGACAATGCTGCGGGCGTCGCTATTGTCATGGAGGCAATGCGCATATTAAAAGAGCTTGAACTGCCTCTGAAGCGAACGGTCCGGATGGCACTTTGGGGTGCAGAAGAACAAAACTATTACGGTTCAAGGGCATATGTTAAACAAAATTTTGCCGACCCCATTACCATGACTGTAAAACCAGATCATAAGAATCTATCGGCCTATTTTAATCTGGATAACGGGGGAGGAAAAATACGTGGAATTTATTTGGAAGAAAATGCTTCAGCCCGGCCACTATTTGAACAATGGTTGAGCGCCTTTTCTGACATGGGTGCAAGCGCTGTGAGCATCCGAAAGTCTTTGTATACAGACCACCAGGCATACAATGGAGTGGGTTTGCCAGGCTTTCAATTTATTCAAGACCCTTTGGAATACGAAAACCAAATACATCACTCCAATGTGGATACCTTAGACCATTTGGTGGAAGCTGATTTAATGCAGGCCTCTGCAGTCTTGGCAGGTATTGTTTATCTCGCGGCAAACAGTGAAGAGAAAGTACCCCGAAAGACTATGCCAGGCCCACTACCTCCGCGTGGGCCTCTCCCTTTGATTCTGAGAGATTGATCGTTTTCTTTGTGGCAGCTGTCTTCAAAGATGCATTATTAAGAGTCTGGTTTGTGTATTCAGGGTGAATGCCTGGCGTGGACGAAGGACGAGCGAGAAGATAGCCCTGTGCATAACGCATGCCCAGGGATTTCAGTAAATCGAACTCTTGTTTCTTTTCGATGCCTTCAGCAATGATTTTCACTTGAGTTGCCTTGCCCAATTCAAATATTGTTCGCAGCAATTCCCGTTTTACAATGTTAGTGTGACACTCGCTGATAAAATACCGATCGATTTTGACAATGTCAGGGCGAATTTCAGCCCATTGTTTAAGGCCGGAGTGGCCCGTGCCCAGATCATCGATGGCGATAATAAATCCGAGTTTGCGATAATACTCTAGGCCTTCTTTAAGGTAGTCGGTGTCGCCCGCGTCATATTGTTCTGTAACTTCGATTACTACACGATCAGGTGACAGGTCGTGTTCCAGAAGTAACGCAACTGTTTCACCTTTGGTGTGGTCTTTCTGGGAAAGCACTAGTGGGCTGACATTGAGAAAAAGATAGCCCTCAAGCCCTCGTTCTGAAAATGCTTTAATGGCGATCTTCCTGCACAGTCGTTCAAGCTCTGTTAGTTTCCCGTGTGCATAGGCGAGATCAAACAGCTTCTGTGGTGATTGCAGCGGATGCTCGTGTGGTCCCCTAACAAGCGCTTCATAACCAAGAATTGAGTGCGAGGAAACGTCGAAAATAGCCTGAAAAACAACTTTCAGAGATTCGTTTTCTATCAACGATTTCAGTTCTTCTGCTAGCGGGTCTGTCTGTCTCATGGATACCTCTTGAAACCTTTGGAGTGACTCATTGCTCGTCAACATATGTCAAACCTATGACAGTTGGATGATATTTTTATGGCAGAAATATTACAGCTCGATCGAAGGTCGTAGAATTATTGGTGATTTGTGAGTGTCATAAATCTGTCACGATACTGTCATATGATGCTGTCGGTGGGTGCTATACCGCTTGTTAGATAAAAGTAATGTGCCTTCGCAGTTGTGATTTCTCGTCGATTTGAGGTATCTATGAAACGCTCAATTTCAGTTCGTATTAAACTGATTCTGTTTATTGCTCTTCCTTTGTTACTGAGTACTTTGGTCGCACTATTTTCAATTTCCAAGATGAATGTCATTGCAGGGACCGCGAGTAACCTGATGCATGAAAGACTCGTTCCCATTCAGCACTTGCACAATATTAAACGGCTTTACACAAAAGATGTCATTGATGTCGCTCATAAAACAAGAGCTCAAATGCTAATGTGGCGCGATGCCCGAAAGCAGTTGATGGATGCCCGTCGGCAACTTGAGCAAGAGTGGGCGCTGTATAGTGAAGGCAACTTGTCTTCACAGGAGCAGCGCCTGCTCGAAACCGCAGCAGTTCCACTGGCCAACGTCGACAAGGTATTGGATAAATTACTACAGTTTGTTGATGAAAAGTCATCCTATGGTATGGGGGGATATGTCGATCTTGAACTCTACCCCGGTATTGACCCTATACTGGCAGTGCTGAGTGAGTTGATAGAAATCCAGGAAAGCCTTGCCTCCCAGACAACCGAAGAGGTTCAATCCGTTTCACTTCAGACATCGAACCTGTTACTGATTATTTTATTTGTTCAGATCGCCTCGCTGATTCTGATGGGCGGGTGGATTTATCGTAGTGTCAAACTACCTTTGAGTTCTCTGCAAGACGCGATGGTCTTCATTGAAAGTGAGCGTGACCTGACCTTCCGAATTAAAGCCAGGCGAACAGATGAGTTCGGAGAGATTGGTCGTAAGTTCAATTTGATGATGGAGAGTCTCCAGACAGTTATGATTAACATGCAGTCTGTTGGAAGGCAATTAGACGGTGAGTCGAGTGCGTTGGTTGGTGTTAACCGGACAACGGAGCAGCAAGCCAGAGAACAGCTCGATGAGTTGTTAACCATGAGTGCTTCGATAGATTCCGTGAGCCATGCCTCTCGCCAGGTGCTGGGCAGTGCAAAAAATGCATCCAGTGCTGCGGAGCAGGCTGATCAATTGACCACTCAGGGGCTGACCACGGTGACGCAGACGATGGATGCGACCAGTAAGCTGGCAAGCATCGTGAGTGGTGCTGTGAACGGAGTGAGCCGGGTCAAGTCCGACAGCCAGAATGTAAAAGCCATGTTAGAGGTAATCAAGAATATTGCGGCGCAAACAAACCTCCTTGCATTGAACGCAGCGATTGAAGCCGCACGGGCCGGTAGTCATGGGCGGGGGTTTGCAGTGGTGGCCGATGAAGTCAGGCAATTGGCCAGTAAAACGGCTCTTTCAACCGAGGAAATTCATCAGGTGATTGAGAGTCTTCAAGTGGGTACCCAGGCAGCGGTGGATGAGATGTCGGCGGGAGAAACGTCTGCCCGGGCAAGTGTTGACCTGGCGGATGAAGCCGGTGGAGTCTTGCAGAGTATTACTCAGGCCTTTGCGACTATTCTCTCCGTCAGCAACGACATCAGTCAGGCCGCCGAGCAGCAATTACTCACGGTGGGAGATGTCAGTGTGCGGGCGACACGAATTAACGAACTATCTGAAGAGACTGTGCGCCTGTCTAACCGAGCGGCGGAAACGGGGTTCAGGGTGGCTGATTTAGCGGAGTCGATGAAGAGTGCGCTGTCAGAGTTTAAGACGGCCTGACTCAGTCTCGGCCAATTGTTTGTTCTGATGTTCTCGGGCCGTTTCGATGAAACGAAAAGTTATTACGTATGGGTCTTAGAAATCTGGCACTTAAATCCGCAGGGCATTACTTATAACTGTCGGTTTCTTTAACACTCCCCCGATTGACCAGATCAAAGCGAAACTCTAAACGATTGAAATATAGGCACAAAATATTTCTGGCATCAAAAGTAGTAACTTTCGTTTCGTCAATCATAATGTGTCCGAATTTATTAAATTGGATGGAGATCTGGACTACATTCTCCATTTCGCATCTCCCGCAAGTCCCATAGACTATCTGGAGTTACCAATACAAACATTAAAAGTTGGGGCACTGGGAACCCATAACGCGTTAGGCCTTGCAAAGGCAAAAAAAGCTGTGTTTCTGCTGGCCTCGACCTCCGAAGTTTATGGTGATCCTTTGGTTCATCCCCAACCAGAAGAATATTGGGGAAATGTTAATCCAATAGGCCCGCGAGGCGTTTATGATGAAGCAAAAAGATTTGCGGAAGCTATTCCCATGGCATACCACAGGACGCACGGCATCAATACTAAAATTGTTCGTATATTCAATACCTATGGGCCAAGACAATCTGCCAGAGCGGTGATCCCAACCATTATCACTCAAATTGCCAATAGGGCAAAAGAGATTAAACTTGGTGATTTAACGCCCACGCGTGATTTTAATTATGTAGAAGATATTTGCCGTGGATTTATTCTGCTTGCAGAGAGTGATACCACTATTGGTGAGACAATTAACATTGGTTCTAATACTGAAATAAGTGTTGGAGAAACGCTTCAACTCATTAAAGAGTTAATGTCTAGCGATGTTACGTTTACAGTTGAGGAACAACGTAAGCGACCAGAGAAATCCGAAGTATTTAGACTTTGGTGTGACAATAAAAAAATCGAAGAGCTAACAGGTTTTAAGTCACAAGTTGACATTCGTATGGGGCTACAAAAGACTATTGATTGGATTATTCAACCAGATAACCTGAAAAAATATAAAGCAGAAATTTACAATGTTTGATGGTTTTATTGATTTTGTTCGTGAAATTTATGGAACAAATGACTTTATAGCATTACACGAACCCGTTTTTTTGGGGAATGAAAAAAAGTATCTCAACGAGTGTATTGACTCCACTTTTGTCTCTTCCATAGGCAAATTTGTTGATCGCTTTGAAGTCATGATGGCTGAATATACGGGTGCCAAATATGCCATTGCTACCGTGAATGGAATAGCTGCACTTCATATTGCCTTGCAACTAGTCGGCGTTGATAAGGATAGTGAAGTGATTACTCAGCCATTGTCCTTTATCGCGACCTGTAATGCCATTAGTTATTGTGGTGCTAAGCCAATATTTATTGATGTTGATAGACACACAATGGGGCTAAGTCCAGAAAGCCTGTTGTTATTTCTTCAAGAACAGACAGAACAGCGTGCTGATGGTTGTTATAACAAAACAACCGGTAATAGAATTTCAGCAGTGCTGCCCATGCATACTTTTGGACATCCCTGTCGAATTGACGATATTGCCGTAATTTGTTACGAACACAATATCTTCTTAGTAGAAGATGCAGCTGAAAGCCTAGGCAGTTTTTATAAAAATAAACACACAGGCACTTTTGGTCGAATAGGTATTTTTAGCTTCAACGGTAATAAAACGATTACTGCTGGCGGTGGTGGTATGATCGTGACGAATGATGAAGTATTGGCGAAAAGAGCAAAACACATCACGACAACAGCAAAAATACCTCACGCTTATGAATTTATTCATGATGAAGTAGGCTACAACTATCGTCTGCCAAATATTAATGCTGCCTTGGGCTGTGCACAGATGGAAACGCTTGACGAAATTTTGAAAAATAAACGAGAGCTTGCTTTAGCCTATGAAAGGTTCTTTGCAGGTAAAGACATCAACTTTGTCAAAGAGCCAAAAAACGCCAAGGCTAATTATTGGTTGAATGCAGTTATTCTTCAAAATAAGAAAACAAGTGATAAGTTTTTAAAAATCACTAATGATGCAGGGATCATG
>CAJWCA010000026.1 GCA_913020395.1 uncultured Cellvibrionales bacterium
GCTTAGTGAGAGGTCCGCTATAATGGTTTGTTTCTGTCTTTTTTGTATTTCGACTTCGAGCCTGAAACTTATCCTCGCGTTATCATTACTTTCGGAGGATGCATTCATTTTGTTCAGGTATTCACCTTTAGATCGAGGTGATAACAAATCAATGAATGCTTGTCCGCACATGTCTTCCGAGCTGTAACCTGTTATTTTTTGTGCCGCCGGACTGAAGAGGGTGATAACGCCCTTGGCGTCGACAGCACATATTCCGTCTGCCGCATTGGTTATTATGTCGTTTAATTGAATTCTCTCCCGGTCCAGCTCCTGTGTTCGGTCTTTTACCAGCCGGGCCAAGTGTTTTCTGTGAGTGGAAAGTTCTCGATCGATTTTTTTCCGTTCGGATATATCGGTAATAAAACCTTCGGTAAAGGTAATTGCCCCCGAGGAGTCAAATATTCCCCTGCCTCTTTCCCATACCCACTTCTCATTTTTCTTGGCGTCTACGATACGATATTCCAGTTCGTAGGTCTTTTTTGATCTCAGAGCGTCCTGTCTCAACTGCACAATCTCTTCCCGTTCCGGGGTTGCAATGAGGTCTGTGAATAAACGTTTGGGTTGCCCTGTGTTGTTGTAGTCGCCGGTGAAGTCAGCAGGGTGATAGCCGGTTAGTGCCAGGCAGCCTTGACTGATGAACGTGGCTGTCATTTCTTTGTCCGCAGAAAACCTGTAGATCATCCCTGGAAGGTTCGACATTAGAGAGAGAAGAAAACGTTCTCTATCGCGCAGGGCTTGTTCTGCTTCTTGTCGAGGGGTGATATCTGTGCCTATGGTACCAATGGCCACTATTTCCCCGGCTGAGTCTTTGACCGGAAATTTCACCATGGAATAACAATGCCTAACCCCGTCCATATCATATGAGGACTCGAATAAAATAGCTTCCTTTCTTCTTAGTAGCTCCTCGTCGTAGTGTTTGTTAGTTTCGCTTGAAATCGAACTGAACGTGATGCCATCACAAAAGGGTTGGTCGGCTTTTGAATTGATATCCCTGAGAGCTCTGTTGGTGATGATCGCGTTGCCACTCAGGTCCTTGATGTAAATTGCCGCGCCGGTATTGTCTAGAATGGCTTGCTGTAAACGCTGCAGTTTGTCGATGCGAGCCCGTGTTTGAATATGAATGAAGACCAAAGAATTGATGGCGCCAATAGCGAAAATTATCAACAACCAAATGGCATATACTGTAAAACGATGCAGGCGAAGCGCTTCGTTTCGATCGATTTCTACGGCGATCCCCATTTTCAGTGCTGAATCCCAGTGCCAGGACCCCATCACCTCTATACCGCGATAGTCACGATAACCGTCCAGATTGATACCATTGTGACCACTTGTCGCCCGAGCTGCCATGATGGTCAATCGTTGATTGGTTTGTAGAGAATCTGTTTTTTTGCCTGAGAGTAAGTTGGTGCCGGGGTCGCGAAGCACAAGGTTTAACATCGAACTCTGTTCCGGTCTTAGCAGGCCAATCTCGCGCAGTTGAGCGTCAAAGCGGCTCTCGCTAATGAGGACACCCATGTGATTAAATGCATAAGTTTCACCGCTGTCCCCGAGGCGGCTATTGCGGAACAGGGTTGAAAAATCACGACTGACATCAATGCGTTGTACAAAAGCTGCAATGATATTGTCATTTTCGTCGCGGATAGGTGAGGCCGCAAACATTGTTGCCAGGCCGATTCTTTTTTTACCGCTGTCGTCGAACAATAAAACCTGTGACTTCACCGGCATTATCATGTCGCTGGAACCCTTGAAAATACCCAATAAAAATTCATCTGGAAGTGAGCTTGGGGCATTGTGCCCTACCAATTCTTGATGGTTGCTACTGAGCACCGTTAGTGAGGTATCAATAATTAAAAAACCACTATTGTTAGCACCTGCTTGTGTGCTGAGGGGGGCTAAGGGACGAACATGATTAGTCAGGCGGTGTTGAATCAGCCCTTCGGGCTCCAGATGCTGAGCCGCGCTTAGTTGCCGGGTAAGGGACGTAATCATGGGGTCGCGGGCCAGGTTTTGAACCGTGCGTTTTTTTTCCTTTGCCCAAGACTCCGTGGCCTGAAGGCTTGTGCTGAGCACGGTTTCTAAGGTGTTAGATACCTGCTCTCGGTACAACTGATACACCTTCCAGTGGACATAGGATGCCGACGCCAACAGAGCCAGGGTCAGAAGGGCAGCTGTGATTATAGGGAGCTTGTTATTACTCATCTGTCGCGTTCATTAATGAATCATATGGGAAGTTTAGTAGCTCATTCGGGTCTATGCTGAGCCAATTGACCTGTTAGGGGCCTTTAGATGAGGAGGTGTGTTGCTGGCAGTTTATACACTTGGCTTCGAGCGGGAGAGGGGCAGCAGGTAAGTTGGGGCTTATCCCAGGGCCCGCCAGGGCCCCGGGAGGGACGATTTTCAGTAAAATCAGACCTTGAACGTTTGTTTTAACTTTTTGGCAACAAAGACCTTTTTCAGTGTGGCGTAGTCCGGAACACCGTTTTTATAGGGAGGGTAGTCTTCGCCCTGAATCAATGGTGCGAGGTACTCTCTGGCTTTCTCGGTAATGTTAAATCCGTCTCGGCTGATGAAGTTGCGTGGCATCATGCGTTCGACGTTTGCCACTTTACTGAGAGGCGCTTCCTGAATGCTCCAGGTGTAGCGCTTACTCTTGCCGCGGATAATAGCTGGCATGACTGCATTTTTACCTGCCAGCGCCATTTCCACGGCGGCCTTGCCCACTGCATAGGCTTGCTCGACATCACAGGCAGAGGCAATGTGTCGTGCGGAGCGTTGAAGGTAGTCGGCCAGTGCCCAGTGGTACTTGAAACCTAGCTCTTGTTTGACCATGTTGGCGAGAGTGGGGGCCACGCCGCCGAGTTGTTTATGCCCAAAGGCATCAACGGTGCCGGCATCGGCCAAGAAGGTGCCGTCTTTGTACTGAGCTCCCTCGGAGGCAACAATGGTGCAGAAACCGTGTTTCTTAACACTTTGCTGGACTTTACGCAGGAATTTTTCTTTATTGAAGGCAATTTCGGGAAACAGAATAATATGGGGTGCGTCGCCTTCCTGCTGGGCTGCCAAACCACCGGCAGCCGCGATCCAGCCAGCGTGCCGGCCCATCACTTCCAAGATAAACACCTTGGTGGAGGTTGCGCACATTGAAGCAACGTCTAGCGAGGCTTCCTTCGTGGATACCGCCACGTATTTGGCAACAGAGCCGAAACCGGGGCAATTGTCAGTAATGGGTAGATCGTTATCGACAGTCTTGGGAATATGAATGGCCTGAATGGGGTAGCCCATGCGCTCAGACAGTTGGGAAATTTTCAGGCAGGTATCCGCTGAATCCCCCCCGCCATTGTAGAAAAAGTAGCCGATGTTGTGCGCTTTAAACACTTCGATCAATCGCTCGTATTCGGCCAGGTTTTGCTCAATGCTTTTCAGTTTATATCGACAAGAACCGAAGGCTCCCGAAGGGGTGTGTTTGAGAGCTGCAATCGTGCGAGCCGTCTCTTTGCTGGTGTCGATCAATTCTTCAGTCAAGGCGCCGATAATGCCATTGTGCCCGGCGTAAACCTTGGCAATGTGCTGTTTGTGCTGGCGGGCAGTTTCAATCACTCCGCAGGCACTGGCGTTAATGACGGCGGTGACTCCGCCCGACTGGGCGTAGAATGCATTTTTTTTGGCCATAAACCTTTAGTTCCTTTCCGCTTCAGGGGGGTATCGGGTATCTGTAATGGTCTATCTGCTTGTTATAATAGTTGTTTTGTCGCTCAGGCTATGAGGGTGAATACTGGAACCTCAGAATCGGTTAAGATTGCCTGGCTTTTTAGGTGTGTCAAAGCTAGTTGCTTATGGCGCGCATGATACTGGATCCAGGCTGGAAAACTCAATGCATATTCATATTTTAGGCATCTGTGGCACTTTTATGGGCAGTTTAGCGGTTCTCGCCAAGAATCTGGGGCACCGGGTGACCGGATGTGATGCCAATGTTTATCCGCCGATGAGTACACAGCTCGAGCTGGCGGGAATTGAGCTCATTCAGGGTTTTGATCCAGCCCAGTTAAAGCCAGCACCGGATTTAATTGTGGTTGGCAATGCGATGAGTCGCGGCAATCCAGTCGTGGAGGCGATGTTGGATCTGGGGCTGCCTTATGTGTCGGGTCCTCAATGGTTACGTGAATTTGTATTGCAAGACAAGTGGGTATTGGCAGTCGCGGGCACTCATGGCAAAACCACCACCAGCAGTATGTTGGCCTGGGTTCTGGAGTACGCGGGTATGTCCCCCGGCTTTTTAATTGGAGGTGTCCCCCGAAATTTTGAGCAATCTGCACGGCTGGGAGAGACCCCATTTTTTGTTGTCGAAGCCGACGAATACGACAGTGCCTTTTTTGATAAGCGATCAAAATTTGTTCACTATGGCCCTCGGACCTTGACGCTGAACAATTTGGAATTTGATCACGCGGATATATTTCCTGACCTGGAGGCAATCCAGAGGCAATTTCACCACGTGGTGAGAACAGTGCCCGCCAACGGTCTTATCGTTGCACCTGCGGGTGATGAGGCCATTGATGAGGTGTTGGCTCAGGGGCGCTGGACGCCGTTGAGCCAGTTTACGGTACTCGAAGGTGCCGAGCCAATTCGTGAAAACTGCCAGTGGCAGGCGCGACTACTGGCCCCGGATGGTTCGCATATTCAATTGATCTTCGAGGGCCAGCCTGCGGGGGAAATCCAGTGGGGGCAGATGGGAATGCACAACGTCAAAAATGCGCTTTGTGCTGCGGCTGCCGCACACAATGTTGGCGTAACGGCGTCTGTGGCGGCGCAGGCACTATCAGAGTTTACCGGTGTGAAACGACGAATGGAGTGCATTGCGTCCCTGAACGGGGTGAATATTTACGACGATTTTGCCCATCACCCCACCGCTATTAAATCGACTCTGGCGGGGTTGCGGAAACAGGTGGGAGGAGAAAAAATTATTGCCTTGATTGAACCTCGCTCTAACACCATGCGCCTGGGCATGCATCAAGATACACTTGCCCTTTCTTGTGAAGATGCAGACCTGGTTTTATGGTTTGAGCCGGAGGGCATGAACTGGTCGATGCAGGCGGTGGTGGACGCAAGTGCCGTACCGGCCCGCTGCCTGTCTTCTCAAACCCAAATTCTGGAAACGATCCACAAAGAACTGACAAATGCCTGTCACATTGTCGTGATGAGTAACGGTGGTTTTGGCGGGGTTCACCAGCAACTAGTAACAATGTTAGAGCAACAGCAGGAGCAAACGGTATGAGCGAAGGACAGGATAAAACCCTGCGTACTGTGACAGTGGCGTTAACGGGAGGCTCGGGTGTTCAGTACGGTTTGCGCTTATTAGAGTGCCTCTTGGCGGCAGGTTGTCGTGTCTATGTTTTATTATCGTCGGCAGCAGAGGTTGTGATCAAAACTGAAACCTCACTCAAACTTCCCGCGGGAATTGAAGCGCAGCAGGCTTTCTTTCAGGCGCTTTACAAGGCCCAGCCCGATCAATTGACTTTGTTTTCCAGAGAGGACTGGTTTTCGCCTGTGGCCTCGGGTTCAAGTTCTCCTTCGTCCATGGTTATTTGTCCGGCCAGCGGTGGCACTCTTTCGTCGATCGCCTGTGGAGCCAGTAACAACCTGATCGAGCGCGCAGCAGATGTGGCTCTGAAAGAGCGAAGGCAATTAATTGTTGTGCCTAGAGAAACGCCTTATTCGGCCATCCACCTCGAGAACATGCTGAGCTTGACGCGATTGGGGGCGATTGTATTGCCCGCAAGCCCCGGGTTCTATCACAACCCGAGCACCATAGAAGACTTGATTGATTTTGTTGTGGGCCGAATTTTGGATCAGTTGGGCATCAACCAATCCATTATGCCTCGCTGGGGAGAGTCACAGAGCGAGTAGCCAAACCACCAATGCTGCGGTTAGGGCTAAAATGATCGCGTTGATCCAGGGCGTCCAGGAATGACCTTTACCGACAGTGGTTGGGTGGCGGTTACCGGGGGACGTTGCTTTAGTTTTCCAGCGCTTTGCCGGATTTTCCTGTGAACCTGCCTGGCCTTGCCTGAACTTTGTTTTTGGCTCGCTACTCGGCTGACTTGTGTGGCCCTGAGGGGCTGATACGATAAACGAACAGACGTCGAGTCTCAGCTTGTCGCCGTTTTTTAGCAGGCCTTCGGTCACGGCTTTGCCGTTGATAAAGGTGCCATTGGCGGAGTTCAGATCTTTTATATGGAGCCCTTGCTCAGTGACAGACAGTTGAGCGTGTTTGCGGGAGAGGTGTTTACCGGGTATCACAATGCCACATTGATTGCCCCGACCGATTTCGATTGGGCTGGCCGAAACGGCAAATTCCTGACCCGCCAGCCAGCTACCGTCGCCCGTGAGGGTCCAGAGTTTTGAATTATTGGACATAAAGCCGTTCAAACGCAATGATTAAGGTGTGATCAGTTTGCCTCAATTATTGGTATCAGGTCCAATATTTGTGGCAAAAAGCAAGGGAGAGAGCATGGATCTGGCGGGCTATCAGTTTGGCGAGCAAATCGCTGAAGGGGGAATGGCGACGGTTTACAAGGGGGTGCAGCTCTCTCTGCATCGCCCGGTGGCGATCAAAGTACTGAGTCGTCAGATGCAGGCGCACGATGTGGCGCTGGAGGCATTTGAGCGGGAATCATTGATTATTGCCCAGTTAAACCATCCAAATATCATTCATGTGATAGACAAAGGCATGTCAGCCCAGGGTTCACCCTTTTTTATTATGGAGTATGTGGACGGCCAGGACCTCGGTGCCTTGATGCGAGAGGACGTTGTGCCACCCATGCGCAGGGTTGAGATCTGCTTACAGATTTGCAAAGCGCTGGGTTTTGCCCACCGCAACGGCATTATTCACCGGGATATTAAGCCTGGCAATGTGCTGGTGGACGGTGAGCTGAACGTCAAAGTAGTGGATTTTGGCATAGCTTTGTTGGCGCGCAAGGACGTTGGCGATGACGTCGACTCTGCGCAGGAGGTCATGGGCACTCTGCGTTACATGGCACCCGAACTGAGAAAATCCATTTCACAGGCCAATGAAAAGAGCGATATCTATGCCCTTGGCGTTTTGATGTTTGAGTTGTTTACCCGACAGTTACCTCAGCCTGGGCAAACTATAGAGAACTTAGGGATCAAAATCCCCCCTCGTCTGCAAAAGCTGATTGATGCCAGTTTAAGCGAAGACCCGGAGCAACGCCCTGCCTCCGTAATGGTCATGCATGATCAGCTACTGCAATTGCTTCGCGGTGCTCATCTCAATCCAAAACAGGCCGCGAAAGCGAAAAACACTCTCGATAAAAAGACGTTCACCTTGCTGGATATTTTGGCTGACAATGAACGGGGTGGGCTCTATCTATTTCAAGAGAAGAATACTGACGCTCAAGTATTAGTAAGGAAATGTAATAGTCCTTCCCCGGGTTATGAGGTCGCGCTTAAAATGGCCGAAGTATCCCACCGGCATCTGGTCAGGGTTCACGGGGTGTCTAAAAACGAACGAGCCTTCATTATTGTAAGCGATTACATGATTGGGGGAAGTTTGCAGGAGAGATTGATTCGACCCTTAGCACCAGAGGATTTTTTGCCAATCGCCCAGCAGATATGTTCGGGTTTACAGTTCGCACACCAACAGAACCTTTTCCATGGAAACCTCAAGGCAGACGCGGTTTTTTTTGATGAATCTGGCGCTGTCAAACTGGGCGCATTTGGCTTGGAAGACGCCAGCAAGATTGCCGATCAGGGAGACGCTGTTTCTAATGACTTAACCGGAGGCGTACAACTCACCGGAGTGCAGCGGGATATTCGTGACGCCGGCAAGCTGTTTTATCGCATATTGGTGGGCGAAGAGCCGCGTTGGTATCGAGGGCGGTTACAGCAAGGCAAAGCCCTGATGAGAGTGCCAGAAATCCTCAGGCTCACATTGATTAAAATGTTAGGCGAGGATGGGGGTGAAGGCTTTCTTAGAATGTCTGCCGTGTCCGAGAGTTTGGATACCTTTAACGAGGAGCTGAAAACACAAATATTAGTGCAGGAATCTGTGCCAGAACCCGTCGCGCAGGAAAAAAAGAAGATACTGCTTCTGTTGCTTCTCGTCTTGTTTTTTTTGACGCTGTTAAACACCAGCGTATTGGTAATACTGGAATTGGACAATGACATAATACAATCCTTGAGGGAGAGTTTGAGAAATCTCTTGGATTGAAAGTTAATTAAGTGTTCTTTGGCGCGCTTCCTTATTTCAATCGTTTTTAATCTCCATCATAATAACGGGCCCACGGATGGCCATTGTGCTGGTTACTTTTTGTTCAGGACCCTTGAATGCTTGCGAGTATAAAATCCACGTTGAAGGCCATTTATGAATGGTCGGTGATAGAGCGCCCAAGAATGGCTCTTGCGCTTGTATTGCTGTCGGCCGTGGCAATGTCAATGGGACTCCCCAACTTCAAACTTGATGCCTCTGCTGACTCGCTGACTTTGGAGCACGACCGAGACATCGACTATTTCCGCGAGGTGACAAAACGTTACCAGTCGGGTGATTTTTTAGTGGTAACTTATCAGCCAAAGGCTGAGTTATTTTCCCAGCAGTCTATCGACACCTTGGGCGCGTTACGAAAAGAACTGATGGGTGTCCAGGGTGTGATCAGCGTGAATTCAATGCTGGATGTTCCCCTGCTATACAGCCCCATCATGGATCTGGTCGACATCACCGACGACACCCGCACTTTATTAACAGAGGGTGTCGATAGAGCTGAAGCAAAACAAGAATTTCTGACCAGTCCTGTCTATAAGGATATGCTGCTGAGTCCGGATGGTCGGACCACCGCGCTGTTATTAAATATCGCTGTTGATAATCATTATTTGGAGCTGGTGAGAACCCGGGATGAATTGCGGCTGAAGCGCGACCTCGGAGAGCTCGATGATGAAGGCTTGCGCGAGCTTGGCAATATTACCCAGGCGTTTCTCGATTATCGCACGGAGAGCGAAGCGCTGGCCCACAAACGGGTGGCAGAGGTGCGAACGATTCTGGACAACTACCGTCAGGATGCCCAGCTGTTTTTAGGTGGTGTAACGATGATCACCGCCGACATGATCGATTTTATTCAGCGTGATTTGGTGGTTTTTGGCGTGGGAATTGTCGCGTTTATCATCGCGACCCTGATTGTCATTTTCCGTCAAGCGCGGTTTGTTGTTTTGCCCCTGGCGGTGAGCCTGTTGTCAGTCTTGATTATGCTGGGTTGGCTCAGCTGGGTCGATTGGCGCCTCACTGTGATATCTTCCAATTTTGTTGCCTTGTTGTTGATTATTGCCTTGGCGATCACCATTCACTTGGTCGTTCGCTATCGAGAGTTTCATCGAGACCACCCAGATTGGTCGCAGCGGGAGTTGGTGCTATCGACAGCCAGAGCGATGGCGCGCCCTTGTATGTATACGGCACTGACAACCATTGTGGCTTTTGCCTCGCTGGTCGTTAGCGATATTCGTCCGGTGATTGATTTTGGTTGGATGATGACCATTGGTCTGACTTTGGCTTTGTTGTTAGCGTTTGTGATTCTGCCTGCGGGTTTACTGTTGTTGCCAAAAGGGATTGTCAAAGATAAGGGAGACGCATCGGCCGCCATCACGCTGCGTTTTTCAGCCATTGCGGAGCATCATGGCGGTCGAGTATTACTGGTGAGTGTGTTGGCTGCGATAGTGAGTGTTTGGGGAATCAGTAAACTCGAGGTGGAAAATCGCTTTATTGATTATTTCCATGAATCCACGGAAATATATCAGGGCATGTCCTTGATCGACGAAAACCTGGGCGGCACAACAACCTTAGACATCCTCTTGGATGTTGATATGACGCCGCAGGAAGGCACTTTAATGTTTGCGGGTTTGGGAACTCCCGATGAGGAAGACCCCTTTGCTGAGGCCGACCCTTTCGATGAGCCGGACCCCTTTCAGGAGCCCGAACCCTATGCTGAGGAAGACCCTTTTGGTGAGGAGGACCCTTTTTCTGAACAGAACCCCTCTGCTCACCCGACCAGTAGTTACTGGTTTACCATCGCCGGTTTGGAGGAGGTCGAACAGCTGCACGATTACCTGGAGCAACGACCTGAAATTGGCAAGGTTCAGTCTCTGGCGACCGCTTACAAAGTGGCATTGGATATCAATAAGTCAAAGTTGAATGATTTTGAATTGGCGGTATTGCGCCAGTCTTTACCTAAGGAAATCAGTGACTTCATTATTGAACCTTACCTTTCGGTGGAGAATAACCAAGCGCGAATTTCTCTTCGTGCCAAGGAGACGGACCCCAATTTGCGGCGCTCTGAATTGGTTGAAGAGATTAGGGCCTTTGCCGTCAACGAAATTGGTTTAAAGCCGGAGCAGGTGCGTTTTACGGGGATGTTGGTTCTTTATAACAATATGCTGCAGAGTTTATTTCGTTCTCAAATAGTCACCCTTGGGGCTGTCTTTCTGGGAATTATGTTCATGTTTTTAATTTTATTCCGCTCGCTTAGCATTGCCTTTATTGCCATTATTCCCAATATGTTGGCGGCCAGTGTAGTTTTGGGCGGGATGGGGCTTGCCGGTGTGCCCCTGGATATGATGACTATCACAATCGCTGCCATTACAGTGGGTATTGGCGTGGACCATGCCATTCACTATCTTCATCGTTATAAGCAGGAATTTTACCAGGACGGGCAATATATTGCTGCGATGCACCGCTCTCACGCTTCAATTGGCCGGGCAATGTTTTACACATCGATCACGATTATTGTTGGATTTTCGATATTGGCTTTGTCAAAATTTATTCCGTCAATCTACTTTGGATTGTTGACGAGCCTGGCGATGTTTACTGCGATTTTGGCTTCACTGACACTTTTGCCTAAGTTAATTTTATTGGCAAAACCTTTTGGTCCGGGACGCTCGGTCTGAGTTTCTCTAGTTGTTCACACGCCGTTAACTGGGTAGTGAAATAACAAACTCTGCGCCGCCGAGCTCGGATGTTTCAAGTTCGAGGCTGCCGCCATATCCGCTGATGATTTCGACCGCCATGGACAGTCCTATGCCCTGGCCGGTCTGTGCAGTATCCGCCCGTGCACCACGTTTTAGAATATCTTGTTGCAGTGCAGCGGGAATTCCAGGCCCATCGTCTCCTACTCTCATTACCATCGAGAGTGCTTCGTTGGACGCACGTAACTGTACCGTTTGACGGCAGTACTTAAAGGCATTTTCCAGAATGTTACCCAGCACTTCCATGAGATCACGGGCGTCACCGTTAAAGCTGCAATCGGGCGAAATATCGACATTGAACTCGATGTTTTTGTCCCGGTAAACCTTCTCCAGGGCATTGCCCAGTCGCTGTGCAATTTCCTCGACATTATGCACTTTATCCTGGGGTGCCAGGTTTCGAGTGATCGCTCGCTGAAGTTGCCGGCCAATAATTTCGTCCATGCGAATGACCTGGGATTCGAGCAAAGAGTCCTGCGCCTGGGTAGTCGATCCCAGGCTGCTTCTCAATACAGCCAGTGGAGTTTTGAGACTGTGAGCCAAATCATTCAGGCTGTTTCGGTAGCGCTCGCGCTGTTGTTGTTCTCTTAACAGCACTGCGTTGAGGTTATCTGTTACCTGCTGAACTTCTTCTGGGTAGTCGCCTTTTAATTGTTCACTGTCGCCGGATTCAATGTCCATCAAGTCGGCCGCCAAAAACCGTAAGGGACGTAAACCCCAGCGCAAAATGAGCCATTGCATCAAAACCAATAACACGCCAGCGGCACCCAGCCAACGCCACAGTTGCGCCCGGTAAGCCCGCCGTTCAGCGAGAAAAATACTTTGCTCGTGGTAGATTGAAAAGCGGAAAAGCTGTTCTTGGCCGTTGTCGACATCCCAGCTGACATCGTGGGTAAAAATAAAGAAAGGTTTGCCGGCCAATGTGGAACGGGTGAATTGGGTTCGACCTCGAGTGAGGGTTGAATCTAGTGCTTCCTCCTCAGAAGAGGGGCGAAGGTCTAACTCGTCTGCGTAAAGCCGACCCGATTCAGAGAGCCAGATACGTTCATTCTTCTGATTGCTGACCAGAGCCAATAAACCTGAGTTTAATTGGCTAAACCTCGGCTCGGCAAAGGCGTCAGGCAAGGTAAGTTGGGTGTCTTCCAGTTCGGCAGCGCCCAACAAGAGGTAGACCTGTGATTGCAAACTCTCCGCCTCTGCGGCTTCCAGGCTGTCCTCAAAACCCTGGGTCAGAGCGTAACCTGTCAGTCCAAGGAATAGTGGCAGCAATAATGTTGAGGCGAGTAGTAGCCGTGAAGCGAGAGAAGGGAGTCTCAATGGGCGTCCTGTTTCAAATTGAAAAGATAACCCTGGCCGCGAATGGTGGAGATAGGTTTAAGGCTGTTATCGGGATCGAGTTTTTTACGCAGGCGCCCGATAAATACTTCGATGACATTGCTGTCCCGGTCAAAATCCTGATCATAAAGGTGTTCCGTGAGCTCAGACTTTGAGATGGTTGCGCCGGTTTTCATGACGAGGTATTCAAGGGTTTTATATTCAAAACTCGTCAGTTCCAGCGGTGTGCCTTGGCGACTGACAGTTTTGGCACTGGTGTCCAGCGTTATCGGGCCAAAGTGCAATTGTGGTGTGGAGTGACCAGATGCTCTGCGCAGAAGTGCATTGATGCGGGCGCTGAGTTCTTCGTTGTGAAAGGGTTTAACCAGGTAGTCATCGGCACCGGCCTCCAGCCCTTCCACTTTGTCCTGCCAGGCGCCGCGAGCGGTAAGAATCAGAATGGGGTAGCTTTTGCCTTTTTCCCGCAGCTGACGAATCACATCGATCCCGCTGATGTGGGGCAGGCCAATGTCGATAATGGCGAGATCGTAGTTGTATTCCTCGCCATAAAACAGACCGTCGCGGCCATCGGCGGCTGCGTCCACCGCATAACCTTGTTCTTGTAGTCGTGTTGTGAGTTGTTCTCGTAAATGAGGTTCATCTTCCACAATTAGTAAACGCATATTATGTTCTCTAGTGTCCGGACACTCGCCCGGAGGCGCTAACGGTTACCTGAGTCACTCGCCCCGAAGAAAGCAAAAGTTTTACGCGATAGCCGCCGTTTTTGCCGAGGCGGCTCACTTTCAGTACTTTCCCGCCCGTTTTGCTGCGGGCAATGCTGGCGGCCTGAGACTCGCTAATGGATTTCCCGCTTTTTTGTTTCTGGCGTTTGTCGCTGTTTCTATCTTGTTTGGGGGCCTTCATGCTGGTGGCGTGAAGGTGTAAGCCTGCCGGCTGGGCATAAACCGTATTGATACCCAGCATGAGGGAAAAGAGTAGGCAGCTTGTGATCAGCAATTTCATGGGTGTTTCCTTTGGGCCGGCCAAGTCGGCGTTATCTGGCTCGTCAAAACAGTCAGTGCCCATTTCTAATCTATTGGTGATCAATTCGCAAATCTTTAGCGTTCTATCTGCGAATATTATCCCCGGTGGGGCGGTTTTATTCTACTGGGCTGACATTAACCGCCACTTTGAGTTTTTTTCCAGGGTGTCTTGCGGTTCGTGTCTGGTAGGTTTGGCCGCGGTATTTATAGGTGACCTGGTAACCTACAAGCTCTTCTTCTTTGCGGATACGGTGTGTTACTTCGCAGTGGCGTTGTTCGCCATAGACCGTTTTGCTATGGCTCGAAGAGCGGCTGATATTGCTGCCGATTGACGCACCCAGTACCGCCCCGGCAACCGCGCCGACACGTTTGTTGCTTTTCTTGTGGCCCAGTTCATTGCCGATGGCCGCGCCGATGATACCGCCCAAAATGGTGCCGGTAGCAGATGCATGCTGGGGTTTCTGGTGAGCGACGGTTTCTGTCCAGCATTTGCGTTCTGGCGTGTCGTATTCAACGGTTTGATAGATGGGTTGGGCCTCAACCACTCTGGCATAGTCGGTAAAGCCGTCTCTGTGTCCGGCAAAACCCGGTGCCGCGACGAGCGTGAAAAGACAGGCGATAGCCCATTTGGCACCACTCGGTGCGGTATTGCGGGTCTTGCTGTTACAATGTGTGTTGGACATGATGTGGCCTCCATTCGTGCCTGTTTTGATCTGTTGGAAGCAGATTACGTCTTTTAACCTGAACACAATCTGAATCATGCAAATTATTCCACTATTTCCTCTGAATACCCTGTTGTTCCCTGGGACATCTATGCCTCTGCAGATCTTTGAGCCGCGCTATATGTCCATGTTGACCGAATGTTTGAAGCAGGACAGTGGTTTTGGGGTGTTATTGATCAGAGAGGGGCGGGAAGTGGGAGAGGTGCCCCAGGTATTTCCCGTAGGCGTTTACGCTCACATTGAAGACTGGCATCAGCAAGAGAACGGACTGCTAGGTATAAAAGTGAGAGGAGGCCGCAAATTCAGGGTGCTAAAAACCTTTAGTGGCGATGATCAAGGGATGAGTGCAGAGGTCCTATTTTTACCCGAGGAACCTGTGCTTGAAATTGGAGAGCAGTATATGGACCTGCTGGGGTTGTTGAGCCAGTTGCAGGAGCATCCTGCGGTTCAGGCCCTGGCACTGCCCGCGGTGAAAGATGCCAGTCAGCTAGGTTGGCAGCTGACTCAATTATTACCCCTCAGTCGACCGGACAAAGTCGCCTTGCTCGAACTGGATAACCCGGAAGAGCGTTTAGATCAATTAACAGAGCGAATTGACCGGCTGGCAGAAGGTGAAGGTTAGGCGTTTTTGCCCACCTCTCGCGCTATTTAACAGGTATAATGCCGGCTTTATTGGATTTACGAGTACCACAGGATCGACATCTCGATGAACGTTCAGGAATATATGCATGGCCTTGGTCACAAGGCTAGACGAGCAGCTCGCCAATTGGCGGGTGTAACCAGCGGTGAAAAAAATGCAGCGCTGTTGTCGATAGCGGAGGCCTTGAATAGCGCTCGCACGGCGCTGGAGGCGGCTAACGCAAAGGATTTGGAGCAGGGAGTCAAAAACGGCTTGGACGCTCCGTTGTTGGATCGCTTGCGATTGACCCCGGCTGTTGTTGACGGCATGGTCGAAGGTTTGCGCCAGGTAGCAAACCTGCCGGACCCCTGTGGTGAAATAACGGATTTGAGTTATCGTCCCAGCGGTATCCAGGTAGGAAAAATGCGCGTGCCTCTAGGGGTAGTGGGTATTATTTATGAGTCACGCCCCAATGTGACGATCGATGCGGCGAGCCTCTGCCTTAAATCCGGGAATGCAACCATTTTACGCGGTGGCAGTGAGGCGATTCACTCAAATCGGGCCATTGCCGATTGCATTGCTCAGGGTTTGTCCGAGGCCGGATTGCCGGTGGATGCGGTGCAAGTTGTTGAAACGACTGACCGCGCTGCCGTCGGTGAATTAATTACACTCTCTGAATATGTTGATGTGATTGTGCCCCGCGGCGGCAAAAGCTTGATTGAGCGGGTGAGTCGAGATGCGACGGTGGCGGTTATCAAACACCTGGATGGCATCTGTCATGTGTATGTGGATGATAAGGCGGACTTGAAAAAAGCTTTTGATATCGCATTGAACGCCAAAACCCACCGTTATGGCGTCTGCAATGCCATGGAAACCCTGTTGGTCGCAGAAGCTGTGGCTGCAGAGGTTTTGCCTGAACTGGCGGGTGCCTACGAAGAAAAAGGTGTTGAGCTAAGGGGCTGTGAAAGAACGGCTCGGTTTATTTCGGTTAAGCCCGCCAGCGATGAAGATTGGGCCACTGAATATCTGGCTCCTGTTTTATCGATCAGGACAGTTGATGATATGGCTGAAGCCATGGCGCATATTGAGCAATACAGTTCGCGGCATACTGAATCTATTGTGACGGAAGACTATACTCGCGCCCGACGTTTTCTCTCGGAGGTGGACTCCAGTACCGTCATGGTGAACGCCTCTACTCGTTTTGCCGATGGGTTCGAATTTGGCTTAGGCGCTGAAATTGGTATCTCCACTGACAAAATTCATGCCCGGGGCCCGGTGGGTCTACTGGGTTTGACCTCGCAAAAATGGATTGTTCTGGGTGACGGTCATATCCGCCAATAATCGTCGAATTATCGGCTTGTTTGGCGGGACATTTGATCCCATTCATCGGGCTCACCTGCAGTTGGCGCAAGAGCTGGCAGATCAGTTCTGTTTTGATGAGATGCGTTTGTTGCCCTGCCATATCCCGCCACACAGGGCTGCGCCCGGTGTTGGCAGCCAGCAGCGAGCGCACATGGTGCAGCTGGCGCTGGATGAATTGTCTGGCAGTGGGCCCTGTGGCCTTCAGTTGGATTGCCGGGAGCTTCAGCACGAGAAGTATTCCTACACGATAGATACCTTGATATCTGTGCGAGAGGAGTTGGGAGAAGATGTGTCTATTTGCCTGTGTATGGGCATGGACTCGCTTTGTAATATCAACACCTGGCACCGTTGGCGGGAGCTGTTGGATTACAGTCACATTGTTGTGATCCCCCGGCCGGGGTATGAGTTGCCTGACAGCGGACCTCTGGGTCTCTGGATTGAGTCCCACCTCGGGAGAGCTGAGTCACTTGCCTCTGCGCCCGCGGGCACTCTGCTTGTCGAATCGTGCAGTTTGATGCCAATTTCTGCCACGGGCATCCGGGAGAGTATCGCCCGGGGTCAGAGTATGAGTGAGCGACTGCCCCAGTCTGTGTGGCAGTATATTGTTAGCGAAGGGCTGTATCGCAGCTAATATGAATAAGGGACGAAGTCGCCAGTGGGGCTCCGTCCAGTCATTTTTTTATGAAATAGTAAGGTAGTAGACACTTATGTCGACGGATTTAAACAAATTAGTCATGAATGCTTTGGAAGATATTAAGGCCAAAGATATTGTAAATATGGACGTCAGTGAGCTGACGGATGTGATGGACACTCTCATCATTGCCAGCGGTACATCCTCTCGCCACGTAAAGTCGGTCGCCAACAGTGTGGTTGTTGACGCCAAAAAGGCCGGTTTTAAACCTTTGGGTGTGGAAGGTGTTGATGCCGGTGAGTGGGCGCTGGTCGATTTTGGCGATATCGTTGTGCACGTGTTTCAGCCGAGTGCCAGAGAGTTCTATGATCTGGAGAAGCTCTGGTCGATGGAGCCGAGTTCCCGCAGCGCAGACGACTAGAGTCCACACTCGGTATGCGGATCAAAGTCATTGCCGTCGGTACAAAAATGCCCGCATGGGTAGAGACGGGCTACCAGGAATATGCCAAGCGATTACCCAGGGACTTCAGCGTTCAGGTGGTGGAGTTGCCTCTGGGGCCTCGGGGCAAAAATGCTTCGGTTCAAAAAGCCATCACAAAAGAGGGGGAGCAGATGTTGGCGGCTATCCCCAGTGGTGACCGAGTGATTGCGCTGGACGTTGAGGGAAAGCCGTGGAGTACAGAACAGTTAGCCCGAAACCTTAGCGATTGGCGAATGGAAGGTGATAACTACAGCATTCTGATTGGTGGGCCAGACGGCCTGGCGCCCACCTGTTTGCAGCGCGCCCATGCGCGCTGGTCTCTGTCTGCACTCACCCTGCCGCACCCTCTGGTGCGCATCGTGTTGATCGAACAGCTCTATCGGGCATGGACCATTCTGCATAATCACCCCTATCATAAGTAAAGATTGCACATATCGATCAATAGTTGGGTACACTCTCCCTATAACGATAATGACAATCATGACCATTTGAATTTCTGACATGCGCCAACCACAACAACTAAAGGATCATTTTCGGGAAGCTCGCATCTTCCGTCACAGGGTGGTTTTCACTGCGCTCGTTTTAATCGTGTTGATGGGGGTGTTGGTCGCACGTTTTTATAATCTGCAAGTGGTTAATCATGCGGATTATGTCACTCAGTCAGATCGCAACCGTGTACATGTGCAATCCATTCCTCCGACCCGGGGGTTGATTTACGATCGCCGGGGTGTACTGCTGGCAGAAAACATTCCCTCCTATAACTTGTCGATCATCAAAGAGCGGGTAGATGACCTTGAGCAAACCCTCGATGTTCTTAAGGAGTTGCTGAGTGTCGATGAGGACGAACTCGAAAAATTTCATAAGCGATTGGGGCAGCGCCGCAGGCCTTTTGAGGCGGTGCCACTTCGTTATCGTTTGAAGGAAGATGAAATTGCCAGAATTGCCGTGAATGAATATCGGCTGCCGGGCGTGGAGGTCGAGGCGCAATTGATTCGCCATTACCCTTATGGCCAGTTGTTTGCTCACAGCGTCGGTTATGTGGGTCGTATCAATGACCGAGAGTTGGCCGCTTTTGACCCTGAACAATACGAGCGTTATAGCGGCACCCACATCACCGGTAAAATTGGCCTGGAAAAATATTATGAAAGCATTTTGCTGGGGGAGGTGGGCCATCAAAATGTTGAAACCAATGCTAGGGGGCAAGTGCTGCGGGTATTGGATCGCACTGACCCCGTTCCCGGTGCTAACTTAACCTTGAATTTGGACGCCGAATTACAAAAAGCGGCGTTTGAAGCCTTTGAGGGAATGCGGGGGGCGGCAGTTGTCATCGACACGGAAACGGGCGGAGTTCTGTCGATGGTTAGTACCCCCAGCTTTGATCCCAATTTGTTTGTCACAGGCATCAGCTTTAAAGATTACCGGGCGCTGAATAACTCTCTGGATTTGCCTTTGTTTAACCGTGCATTGCAGGCTCAGTACCCCCCAGGCTCTACCGTCAAACCAATGCTGGGCCTGGCGGGTCTGCACAATGGAGTCATCAACAAGGATTATGCCATTCGGGACCCCGGTTTTTACCAGTTAAAGGGGGATGAACGTATCCATCGCGATTGGAAGCCGCGGGGGCACGGAAACCACGTTAATTTAAAGCAGGCGATCGCGGAGTCCTGCGATACATATTTTTGGGATCTGGCTTTTCGCACGGGCATTGATCGAATGCATGCCTTTGGTGTCAAATTTGGGCTGGGAAGTCGAACGGGTGTTGACGTGCCCAGCGAGCGGCGGGGAATTTGGCCATCCAGGGAGTGGAAACGGGGAGCGCGCGGTTTGCCCTGGTTTCCAGGAGACAGTTTAAATATGGGGCTGGGGCAGGGCGATGTGCTGGCAACCCCCATTCAGTTGGCGCTGATGACCTCGACCATTGCCAATCGAGGTGAGCGCAAACGCCCCTTGCTGGTGAACACCATTAATGGGGAGGTGGTGCCGGTGGATGCACCAAGCCAAACACATGTCAGTGAGCAGCACTGGGACACTGTTTTTGATGCCATGGAGTCTGTGGTACACACTGTGCGGGGGACGGCAAATGTCATTCGCAGGGGCACCAAATACCAAATTGCAGGTAAAACCGGTACCGCTCAGGTTGTGGCAATCAAACAGGGTGAAAAATATGACTCTGAAAAATTGGCAGAGCGCCACCGGGACCATGCGCTTTTTGTTGCGTTTGCTCCCGTGGATAAACCCCGCCTGGCGACAGCCGTATTGGTAGAGAATGGTGAAAAAAGTTCTAAGGCGGCGAAGATAGCTCGCAAGATTCTGGACCAGTGGTTGCTCGATAGCGAGGGGCAGCTCACGGCTGCAACGCCGACTGTTGTAGGGGGAGCGGGTTAGATGTCTAGCAGAGACTTTTTGCGCCGTATGCCTGAAGCCAGCCGTGAATTGAGACGGCCCATAAGTCTGTGGCAAAAGTTTCATATCGATCTACCCCTGTTGATTCTACTGCTTGCATTGACCGCTTTTGGGCTGGTGGTGCTGTACAGTGCGAGCGGTCAGGAACTGTATTATGTCAAACGCCAGGGTGTCTTTTTCCTTCTCGCCTATGGAACGATGTTTGCCGTCGCACAAATTAATATTCATGTGTTTCAGCGCTGGGCGCCCTGGGTTTATCTGGGCGGCATCGTGCTGCTGGTGTTGGTTATTTTCATGGGTATTGGCGCGAAGGGCGCGCAGCGCTGGCTCAGTCTGGGCGGGTTTCGGTTTCAACCGTCAGAGATATTAAAACTGGCGGTGCCGATTGTTGTCGCCTCCTATCTGGCAGGTCGGGTTTTGCCTCCCCGTTTTGGCCAGGTTCTGATGACGTTGGTGCTAATTTTTGTGCCGACCTATCTGATTTGGAAACAGCCAGACTTGGGTACTTCTATTTTGATTGCCTCCTCGGGCCTGGTGGTATTGTTCATGGCGGGTTTGCGATGGCGTTACATTGGCGGTGCCGTGGGCGCTGTGTTGACGGGGGCATGGCCGATGTGGCAGTTTGTTTTACACGATTACCAGCGCCAGCGTATTTTAACGATGTTCGATCCGGAGGCCGATAAACTCGGTGCTGGCTGGAATATTATTCAGTCCAAAACGGCCATTGGGTCTGGTGGTGTCGGAGGCAAAGGCTGGCTGCAGGGCACTCAGTCGCAACTCGATTTTTTGCCAGAAAGCCATACCGATTTCATTATCGCCGTGCTGGCTGAAGAGTTTGGCTTGATGGGTGTTCTTATATTGATGGGGCTCTATCTTCTGATCATCGCACGGGGATTAATGATTGCACTGGGCGCCCAGGATACCTTTGGCAAGTTGTTGGCTTCTGGCATTATTGTGACGTTTTTTATCTATATATTTGTCAATATGGGGATGGTCGCTGGCCTGTTGCCGGTGGTGGGGGTGCCCTTGCCTATGGTCAGCTTGGGGGGAACCTCCATTGTCACATTAATGACCGGCTTTGGTATTCTCATGGCGATTGGAACAGAGCGTCGTAGAGTCACCGCCTAGTGAACAATCAGGTTTAACGATTTAGATATGACTGTAGTTAATAAGGATGTAATGTAATGCAAAGATCTTCTCGCGTTTTCTCTTTGGCCGCGAAAATAGGCATGTTTTCTTTGGCTGTTCTGGCTCAAAGCAATACCGTTTCCGCCGCCGCTGACAGTGGTAAAGGGTATATCGCCCACCAATCCGTTGCCCCCTATATTGACAGTTTGGTGGCCGAACACAAAATGGATCGCGGTGACCTGGAGCGGTGGTTTTCGGAGGCTGAAAAAAAGCAGTCGATATTGGATGCGATTTCTCGCCCAGCAGAAAAAACCAAACCCTGGAAAGACTACCGAAAGATATTTTTGACCCAGTCCCGGATAGAAAAGGGTGTCGAGTTCTGGCTTGAAAACGCCGAAGCACTTGCTCGGGCTGAGGAGACCTACGGCGTGCCAGCTGAAATGATCGTATCCATTATCGGCGTTGAGACACGATATGGATCCAATGTTGGCCGGTATCGTGTGATCGATGCGCTGTCAACGCTGGCATTTGATTACCCCAAGCGCTCGAAGTTTTTTAAAAAAGAACTGACGCATTTTTTGTTGCTGACTCAAGAGCAAAAACAAGACCCCCTGTCTCTGCTGGGCTCCTATGCCGGCGCAATGGGTTATGGGCAGTTTATGCCCTCCAGTTATCGAGCATATGCGGTTGATTTTGATGGCGATGCCAAAGTGGATATTTGGAAAAACCCCACGGATGCCATTGGCAGTGTGGCGAACTATTTCAAGCGTCACGGCTGGAAATCCGGACAACCGGTTATTACACGGGCGCGTGTCGATGCAGATTATGATCGCGAGGCTGTGAAGGCCCCTCTTAAACCCAGCATTAGCCTGGGCGATTTGAAGAGTAAAGGATTGCTGGCGGTAGAGTCTTATCCCGACACATCAATGGCCAGCCCTTTTAAACTAGAGGGAAGCCGCGGCGCTGAATTCTGGTTGGGCTTACAGAATTTTTATGTCATTACCCGATATAACCACAGTCGCATGTACGCTTTGTCTGTTTATCAGTTGAGTCTGGCTATTGGCGAGCGTTATCGCTCTGACCAGGCACAGCGCTAACGGGAAAAACTCACCGTCTCTCAAATTGGATGCGTAACTATGAACAGGACCAGATACAGTGGAAGGGCTCAGTTGAGGGCAGTGGGATTGTTGTGTGTGCTGGTGGGAATAAGCGCTTGTAGTACAACACCCCTGGAAAAAAAGGATGGCGCACCGCGTCGATCGGTTGATGTATCAAGCATTCCTGCAGTGCTTCCCACGGTGGTCACTCGCACAAAAGCGGGTAATAAAAGCCCGTATACGGTGTTGGGAAAAACCTACACCGTAATGGAGGATGCCCAAGGTTTCAGGCAGGTGGGTATGGCCTCTTGGTATGGCACCAAGTTTCATGGCCGGCACACATCCAACGGTGAAATCTACGATATGTTTGCCATGACGGCAGCCCACAAAAGTATCCCCATCCCCTCCTATGTGAGGGTCACGAATCAACAGAATGGGCGAAGTGTGATTGTGAGGGTGAATGACAGGGGCCCCTTTCACGGTGATCGGATCATCGACCTGAGTTATGCGGCAGCTAAGAAGCTGGCCTATGCCGACCAGGGCACTGCCAGGGTGTCAGTGGAGGTTATCACTCCGGCGGGTCAAGCTGCAGGTATACAGACTCGCCAGCCGGCGTCTCAACCCCGGGGGAACTCAGTCGCATCTCTGGGGCCCAATGCCTATGTGCAAGTAGGCGCATTTGGTGCTCAGGCGGCAGCCGAGGCCCTGCGCCAGAAATTGAGCGCGGTGATGTCCTTGCCTGTTCGAGTCAAGCAGCAGCAGGGCTTGTTTAAGGTGCAAATCGGCCCCATTGAGAAGCAGCAAGCGTTACAGAGCGTGCGGCATACTCTGGCGGCTCAACAGGTGGCTTCGCACCACGTGGTTTATGATTGACGCTTGAATGCTGGTAGACTGGCGCCCAGCCCCGAATCTAATTTTTTAACTAAAGAGTGACGTGTTTTGACTAAGTTGTTTAAGACCTTTTCCCGTGTAATCTTCCTGTCTCTATTGGCTAGCTCTGCTCTGGCCCGCCAGGTGATTATTCCCGCTCCCCCCGAGTTAGCAGCGACAGGTTATTTAGTCATGGACGCCAGTACCGGCAAGGTGTTGGTAGAGCATAACGCCAATGAATTACTGCCCCCGGCGAGCTTGACCAAGATGATGACGAGCTACATCGTCTCGTCGGAGGTTCACAGCGGCAATATGCGTGAAGAAGATTTGGTCGATATTAGTGTGACCGCCTGGAAAATGGGTGGATCAAAAATGTTTATACGGGAGGGGACCCGCGTCAGCATCAAGGACCTTCTGCGCGGCGTTATCATTCAGTCTGGCAATGATGCCAGTGTCGCGCTGGCGGAACATGTTGCGGGCAGTGAAGATGCCTTTGCCGATGTGATGAATCAGCAGGCGGCGCTGTTGGGCATGAACGATACCACCTTCATGAACGCCACGGGCTGGCCAGCTGAAGGGCATTTGACCACAGCGAAAGACCTGTCGCTGTTGGCCAGGGCCATGATTAATGATTATCCCGAGCACTATAAACTCTATTCTGAAAAGTATTTTAAGTTCAATGGCATCAATCAACCTAATCGCAACAAGTTGCTGTTTCGCGACAAAACCGTTGATGGCATAAAAACAGGACACACGGATGCGGCGGGTTACTGCCTGGTGTCTTCGGCAGAAAAAAACGGGATGCGCTTGATTGCGGTTGTGATGGGCACACGCAGTGAAGAGGCGCGGGCGACAGAGTCTCAAAAATTGCTGGCCTACGGCTTTCGGTATTTTCAAACCCACAAAGTGTATGACAGTGGCGCTGAGTTAAATACCGCCAAGGTGTGGGCGGGTCAAGGCGAGCAAGTTGGCCTGGGCATTCAGGATGCGATTTATTTAACGATTCCTAGGGGCGCTCAGGATGATTTAGTGGCAGAAATGCACATTGATGAGGTGATTAAAGCGCCACTGACCGAGGGTCAGGAGTTGGGTAATTTAACCATACAGCTCAATGATGAGCAGTTGGTAAATGTGCCCTTGGTCGCTTTGCAGTCGATTGAAGAAGCCGGCTTTTTTGCGCGTTTGTGGGATAGCCTGATTTTATTTTTCACCTCCGTCTTTAAATAAATTTGTATTTTAAATTACCCCAAAAGGGGTGAGAGTAATCGCCATGGCAGAAAAAGAAGCGCCCAAAATTGAATTTCCCTGCGAGGATTACCCCATTAAAGTATTGGGGGACGCCAGTGACGAGATGGTGTCGCTGGTAAATGAGGTGATGACACGCGAAGCGCCCGGATATGACGCTTCACGCAATCAAGTTAAAGGCAGTCGCAATGGTCGTTTTCAGTCCATTACTGTATGGGTAACCGCGACGGGAGAGCCTCAACTTAAGCGGATTCACGAGAGCTTGTCTGCGAGCCCTATGATCAAAATGGTCATGTAGTGGCTGTCGCTTCAGAACAGCTGCTCATTCGAAACCTGGGCATCATGGATTATGAGCCCGTTTGGAAGGCGATGGCCGGCTTTACCGATGAACGCGACGAGCACACTGCCGATGAGTTGTGGTTAGTTCAACACCCGTCCGTGTATACCCAGGGG
>CAJWCA010000027.1 GCA_913020395.1 uncultured Cellvibrionales bacterium
ACGTAACTCCTGCAAAGGCCGGAGTCCATAGGCTAAAAAAATGGATTCCCGCCTGAGCGGGAATGACAAAAACACAAAAGGAGAAAGCAATGAAAATCGTATCCCGAGAAGAAATTCTCAACTGTGTTGGCCAAGAGCTGGAAACCACTGACTGGTTCACCGTTACCCAGGAACAAATCAATCAGTTTGCCGACTGCACCCTGGATCAGCAATTCATTCATGTTGACCCTGAAAAAGCCAAACAAACTCCTTTTGGTTCCACCATCGCTCACGGTTTCTTGAGTTTATCCATGCTGTCACATTTCGCTGAAACCTTTAGCTTGGCGGTTGAAGGAGTGTACATGGGGGTGAACTACGGTTTTGATAAGGTGCGCTTTATCTCTCCGGTGAAAGTTGATAGTCGCATTCGCTGTCACGCCAAAGTAATAGCGGTTGTTGAGAAAAAACCCGGTCAGTTTATGATCACCACCGATGTGGAAGTGGAGATTGAAGGCGGTGAAAAACCCGCATTAAAAGCCGAGTGGATCGGCATGCAGATGGTTGCGTAATTTATATTTTATTTTTTATTTCTTTTGGATTAAGAGGTTAGAACCATGTCTATTTCATTCGAAGGTCAGGTGGCCATTGTAACAGGAGCCGGTAACGGACTGGGGCGTTCGCACGCGTTGGAACTTGCCAAGCGCGGTGCCAAAGTGGTTGTTAATGATCTGGGTGGCGCTCGCGACGGTAGCGGCACGTCTTCCGAGGCGGCTCAGGAAGTGGTTCGGCTGATTGAAGAAAATGGCGGCGAAGCGATTGCACACGGTGCAAATGTTGCCAAGTTTGATGAAGTGCAAGACATGGTTCAACAAACCATGGACAAGTGGGGGCGGGTCGATGTGCTGATCAATAATGCCGGTATTCTGCGCGATAAATCCTTCACCAAAATGGATCTGGCAGACTTTCAGTTGGTAATGGATGTGCACGTTATGGGCACGGTCAACTGCACCAAGGCGGTGTGGGACATTATGCGTGAACAGAATTACGGTCGAATTGTGGTCACAACGTCCTCCAGCGGCATGTATGGCAACTTCGGGCAGTCAAACTACGGTGCCGCCAAAATGGCCGTGTTAGGATTTATGAATACGCTGGTTCTGGAAGGCGCAAAAAACGATATTCGTATCAACGCCTTGGCGCCAACTGCAGGCACACGCATGACCGAAGATTTGATGCCCCCTGAAATATTCAACATGTTAACCGCTGAATCGGTGACGGCGGGCGCCTTAACGCTGTGTCACAAAGATGCGCCAAACCGCTTCATTTTGTGTGCGGGCGCCGGTGGTTATGCCAGCACTCGTCTGTTTGAAACCGACGGTGTTTTCCTGCCGGAAGCCCAGCAAACGCCGGAAGAAGTCTCTGAGCAGTGGGAAGGCATTTCCGATATTGGCAATCAGGCGCAGTTGGAATCTGGTGCTAAACAATCGGAGAAGTTTTTAACCAAAGCCATGCATTACGTGCAGTCACAACAGTAATTTTACACTCACACCCACATTTAAGGATTTACTATGAAAGACGCAGTAATTGTTTCGGCTGCTCGCACGCCAATCGGAAGAGCGTATCGCGGTGCCTTTAATAACTTGGAAGCGCCGTCTCTGTCAGCTGTTGCCGTCAATGCAGCGGTTGAGCGAGCGGGTATAGACCCAGCCGAAATCGACGATTGTATTTTTGGCGCGTCCATCCAGCAGGGCACACAGTTTGCCAACCTGGGTCGCCAGGTTGCTATGGCCGCCGGTCTGCCCACCAGTGTTGCTGGCATGACTATTGACCGTCAGTGTTCCTCCGGTCTAATGACCATTGCCACAGGTGCTAAACAAATTACCCAGGACGGCGCGCCCATCCTGGTAGCAGGGGGTTGTGAGTCAATCAGCCTGGTACAAAACGAACACATGAACATTCATCGCATGGTAGATCCAAAAGCGATCGCCCACGCCCCGAATATTCATATGCCCATGCTCGACACTGCCGAGGTGGTGGCCAACCGCTACAGCATTTCCCGTGAAGCTCAGGATGAATATGCGCTGCAGTCACAAATGCGTACTGCCGCAGCACAGGAAGCGGGCAAGTTTGCAAATGAAATTGTGCCTGTCACTGCTACCAAGCTAGTCATGAATAAAGAGACGGGCGAAACTTCTGAAGAGCAGGTAACCCTGACTAAAGACGAAGGTAATCGCCCCTCAACCACTCTGGAAGGTCTTTCGGGCCTGAAAGCGGTACGTGAAGGCGGGTGTATTACTGGCGGCAACGCGTCCCAGTTATCTGATGGTGCTGCGGCTGTTGTTATGATGGACGGTAAGTTAGCCGAGCAGCGTAACCTCGAGCCTCTGGGTGTTTATCGTGGCATGGCGGTAGCGGGCTGTGAGCCGGATGAGATGGGAATTGGTCCCGTGTTTGCCATTCCCAAACTACTGCAGCGCACCGGTCTGAAAGTAGATGACATTGGCTTGTGGGAATTGAATGAAGCCTTTGCCTGCCAGGCCATTTATTGCCGCGACAAGCTGGGTATTGATCCTGAAAAATACAATGTTAATGGTGGTGCGATCTCAATTGGTCACCCCTATGGCATGAGTGGCGCCCGTATGGTTATGCACGCGTTGATGGAAGGTAAGCGCCGCGGAGAGAAATACGTGGTAATCACCATGTGTGTGGGCGGCGGCATGGGTGCGGCTGGTCTGTTTGAAGTTCTGTAAAGTTTAACTTAACGTTCTTCTGTGCCTGCCCGGGTGTGCAACTGGGCAGGTGCTGAAAATCAAGGTTGATTTAAAGAGTTTTACTTAAGTTGATGCAAGAAATTCAGTAAATGTTGATTCACTTGCTCGGCTTGTTCCTGCTGTATCCAATGGCCACAATCGGCCACCTCAATTTGACGTAAATCACTCAGGTATTCTGGCATTCGCTGCATCTCTCCGCCAAAGTGCGGTACCGGATCTTTGTCGCCGTAAAGAAATAATGCTGGTTTGAGGAATCTGGCCTGAGCATAGCTTTCAGACAATTCCCAATTTCGGTCCAGATTTCTGTAATAATTTAGTGGCCCCCGCAGACCGCTGCGACTGAATTGCTCAAAATAGTAATTGGCTTCGTCTTGTTCAATAAAGCTGGGCAGGTGACCGGGGTCGGGCATCACGTCAAACAGCTGGGTGCCTTCAGCGGGCACGGATTTAAAAAAGTCGACGTCACTTTCACTACAGGTGGACCACCAGAAACGTCGTAAAAAACTGGCAAGCTCGGGCTCGAGCTCCGCCTCGGCAACTCCGGGTGGCTGGAAGTAGAGCATGTAGAAGAACTTGTCCTGCATGAGTTTTTTGAAACCCTGGGTGGGCGGCTGAGGTGGACGCCCACCATAGGGGACACTCATGCCTACCACGCCCCGTACACGCTCGGGAAACCGCAAAGCGGTATGCCAGGCCGTTGGCGCACCCCAGTCGTGCCCGACACTGACAAAAGTGTTGTGCCCCAGCGCTGTTGCCAATGCGGCCATATCATCACTGATGGCGATTTGATTATAGCGCTCAACCGCTTTGGGTTTATCGGTTTGGCCATAACCTGGCATGTCTACCGCTACCGCCTGAAAACCTGCATTGGCTAGAAAGGGCAGTTGCTTGCGCCAGGAATACCAGGATTCGGGAAACCCGTGGGTGAACAGCACCAATGGCCCCTGGCCACAAATGGCGAGGTGATAACGCAAACCGTTAACTTCGGTAAACTGATGGTGAACCTCGGGGGTCATTATTGCTCCGGTCGTTGGTTTGGCTATTGGCTATTATAGGTTTTATTATAGGTTTTATTATGGGTTGCGGTCACGGGCGCCGCCATGACCTGATAGGTCAAGCCAGGGGGCTTGCAGCGGGCATCAACATCGCAGTAGTCTAGGTGCCAAGCTTTCTGCTCCGGTTTCGAATCGGGAAAAATAATAAATAAAGGAAACGTAAATGAATAATAAAAAAGGATCACTATCGGGTCTTAGAGCGTTGGGCCGGTCGAAAACACTGTCTGGCTTGTGTTTATGCCTGGGTTTGGGTGTGGGCAGCCCGTTGATGGCTGAAACGCTGCAGCGCAGCGATATTGATAGCGCTTACACCTGGGATTTCTCTCCCATATATCCATCCTGGGAGGCCTGGGAGGCGGATATGGACCGTTTAACCGTGAAGGCGGATGAATTTCAGGCGCTAAAGGGCAGCTTGAAAAAAGGTCCGAAGGCGGTGCTGAAGGCCTATCAGTTACTGGATGAAATTGGTCAACTGCAATACTTAATATACCGCTATCCGCAGCTTCAGCGGGATGTGGATCTGCGTGAACAAACTATTTCGGGTCGATTCCAATTGGTGCAGGCGGCGTTTGCCAAATTTGATACGGCAACGGCCTGGTTTACACCGGAATTACTCTCAATCTCCGAAAAGAAAATGACTCGCTGGATCAAGAAAACACCGGCACTGCAGATCTATAGCTATCCGATACTGGATGAGTATCGGCAGAAAGCGCATGTATTGAGTGAAGAATCAGAGAGGCTACTGTCCTACGGAAGCCGGTTTTCAGGTACACCACGCAGTATCTATCAGGAGTTATCGACCTCGGATGTGAAATTTCCCGAGGTGAACCTGAGTGATGGCACGTCGGTGAAAATGACCAGCGGAAACTACCGGCGTACCCTTGAAAAAAGCACCGTACAGGATGATCGCCGAGCGGCTTTTGAAGCCCATTACGGCACCTATGACGCCAACAAAAATACCTACGCCGCAATTTACAACAGTATTTTGCAGCGCGACTGGGCCAATGCACAGAGGCGCAACTATGCCTCAACATTGGAGGCCGCGCTTGACGCTGACGCTGTTCCGGTTGATGTCTATAAAAACCTGGTGGAGTCGGTGCGCGCGGGCACCGATTCGCTGAAACGCTATCAGAGTTTGCGTAAGAAGATACTAAACCTGGATGAATACCATGGGTTTGACGGCGCTCTACCGCTTATTCAAACCGATGCGGATTATCCCTACGAAAAAGCACGTGAGATGGTTATCGATGCGGTCGCACCCCTGGGGGAAGACTACCAAGATGAGTTAAAAGAATACCTAAGCGGTCGCGCCGTCGATGTGTTCGAGAGCGAAGGCAAGCGCAGTGGTGCCTATGTGGCCGGTGTTTATGGCGTGGGTCCTTACATGTTGTTGAACTACAATAATACGCTCGACTCCGTCTTTACCCTGGCACATGAGGGCGGGCATGCAATGCACACCAATCTCTCCTATGCCAATCAGCCGTTTTCAACCTCCAGTTACACGATTTTTGTGGCGGAAGTTGCTTCAACCACTAATGAGCGTTTTTTACTCGAGAAACTACTGAGTGAATCTAATGATCCAAAGCAGCGTTTTCTGCTCCTTCAAAAAGCCATTGAAAATATCGCAGGCACCTTTTTCTTGCAGGTCTCATTTGCAGATTTTGAATGGCGTGCTCACCAGGCAGTAGAGCAGGGTAAACCGATTACGGCTGCAACACTCACGTCCCTTTATAGTGAAATTGCCAGTGATTATCGTCATGAAGATGTCACACACGATGAGCTTTACGATGTGCTCTGGGCACGCATTCCTCACTTTTACAATTCGCCCTACTATGTCTATAAATACGCGACGTGTTTCGCGTCTTCAGCGGCTTTGTATGATGCTATGACAACAGGAAGTGATGCGGAAAAAGCGGCTGCCAAAGCTCGGTATCTGGAGTTACTTAGCAGTGGTGGCAACGACCTACCAATGGAGCAATTGAAGAAAGCGGGTGTTGATCTGTCAAAACCCGAGGCGATTCAGTCCGTTATCCAGCAGTTGGATGGTTTAGTAACACGGCTTGAGAAAGAAGCGGCGATAATCGGTCTGCTTTGAGAGCTAGGAGTGTATGGTGCTTCTGCGTCGTCCATAGATGACGGCGCACAGGTCTAGTCTGTGTCCCTGATTTGTTATTGTTTATCGAATTTAAAATACTATCGTTAAACCTCCCGCTGGAGAGCTTGCAGTTTCCAAGACCAATCATGATGTGCTTCGCCCAATTTCTCGCAGTCAGCTTCGAGTAGTACCTGGCTGTGTAGCCCTAGCTTGCTGACTAAACTCCTAACGCTGCCAGTGGCTGCGAGCCGAACTGTACGAGTCAAAGGAGCTCATAATCGTGGGTAGACATGTAGTTTTGCATGGTTACTGACCTCTGTTGGGAGTTGTGAGGCCAGTATTATTGAGAAAACTTAAGGGAATCTTATGCCTTTTTACCCGGGTATTATTGACAATATATTTTACCCGGGTAATAATCTTTCGCCATGGTAATAAGTGGAGTGAAAACAATGTCGAAAGACTACCTGGCAATATACAAACAGAACCTCATTGCACGGGGTGATCTGGAGGGCATCGTTCGCGAGGTCAAGGCGTTGGGCGGGGCCATAGAACCTGTCGTTTTGAATACACAGACGTGTGAACGCCTTGAATTCAGCTGGCAGGGAGACATCGATACGGTCATCGGTAATTTGCCGCTTCCCGCTGAAAAACCCGCCAATAAGCGGGGCAGGCCGAAATTGGGTGTGACCTCAAAAGAGGTCACTTTATTGCCTCGGCACTGGGCCTGGTTAAAAACTCAGCGGGGCGGGGCCTCGGCCATTATCAGGCGACTGATTGATGAGGCGATCGAAAACGTGTCGGTCGAAGACCTGATTCATATCAAGCAAAACCAACTTTACAATTTAATGACTCACCTGGGCGATTTGCAGGGTTTTGAAGAAGCCAGTCGTGCCTTGTATCGCAACAGTAAAGCCAGTTTTGCCGAAGCAATAGAGTCTTGGCCAAGTGAACTGCGAACGATCATTATGGATAAATTTATCGAAATTTCTGACCTGCATAACGGGTCGACTCAAGGAACGAGTGACAGCCATGAGTGATACATCACAGGGCAATGCCTTTCTTCACGGGGCATTGCCTTCGGTTTTTTTGAAGACCGCAACCCCCATCATTTTAATCATGTTAGTTAATGGGTCTTTCACCCTGGTGGATGCCTATTTTCTCGGGGAGTTTGTTGGCGCCTCGGCATTAACTGCAGTGACCTCAATGTTTCCTGCTTTTATGATGTTGGTGGCTTTATCAACCCTTGTCTCCAATGGTTTTTCGAGTGTGATGGCCCGCTTGTTGGGGGCAGGGGGCGGCGAGAAAGCGCGCAGTGCTTTTGCCCAGGCCATTACATTGTCACTGCTTGTCTGTGCGGTCTTGATGAGTTTGTTCTTTTTTGGAGGTCACGCTTTTGCTTTGTTGGTGAGCAATGGCGCAGAGGACATTGCGGCGATGAGCTATAGCTATATGGCGATTCTGATTTTCTTTTCACCCCTGGGTTTTATTCTGGGAATTAACGGCGATAGCTTGCGCTGCGAAGGGCACGTTGGGTTTATGGCACTGGTCTCTTTGATTTCTGTCATATTGAACGGGTTATTTAATTATGTCTTTATTGTTACTTTTGATATGGGGGTCGCGGGATCAGCCTACGGTACAATATTGGCCCAATTAGTATCCATTGTTGCCGTCGCTGTTTTTAGACTGACCCATAAAAACCCAATGAAATTAAGAGTGTTTACCTTGTCGCTTGGCCGTAGTTACTGGTCGAAGTATTTGGCGTTGGGTGCACCTTCCAGTTTAAGTTACGTTGGTCTGGCATTGTCTTCCTCCGCAACATTGTACAATTTACAGCTCTGGAGTGAAGCGAGTTACGACACAACGGTAGCGGCTTTTGGCATTATTACCCGGCTGATGACGTTCATATTTCTGCCACTGTTAGGTTTGAGTATGGCCTTTCAGACGATTATTGGTAACAACGTGGGCGGGCAAAAATGGGATAGGGCAAATAGCTGTATTACGATTGCACTGACCACTTCGTTTGTTTATAGCGTCACAATGCAGATTATTGTATGGTCGGTCAAAGATACTTTTGGCGATATTTTTGTAGACGACGCGGCGATTGTTTCTGAGGTGAGTCGAATTTTGCCTTTTACCACCATGGCCTTGTTTGTGTTTGGGCCGCAGTTGATGATCACTTTGTTTTTTCAGGCAGTAGGTGATGCAAGGCGCGCCGCCATTTTAGGTGTTGTGAAGACTTATTGTTTTATTCTCCCGCTGCTATTTATTTCGCCATATATTTGGGGGGAGTGGGGCATTTGGTACGCGACTCCGTGGGCGGAATTGTTGGGTGTACTACTGACGCTGACAATTTTATATAGACGTTATGCAAAATTAGGAAATCCTCTGGGTTTGTATTTTGTGTCTGAGCATCAGCCGTCTGAAAAAGAAGCCGTGTTATTCTCTAGTTCCTCTCAAACGGAAGGCGCTTAAAGTGTTATCGATTAACGTTCCTTTAAGAGGCACAAAGAATAAATTTGGGCCAATAACATGAATTGGTTATCCCACGTGTTCCTGTCTAAGGCGTCGATTGAATACCAGCTGGGAAATCTACTGGCAGACCCCTTGAAGGGAAAGTGTTGGCAGGGCGCAAGTGCACACACCCAGGAGGGCTTCAAAATGCATCGCCGCATTGATGCCTTCACCGATTCAAATTCTTTTTTTCGACGCAGTAAATCCCGACTGGGTGAGCGAGGCTATCTAAAAGGCGTGGTGATAGATATTGCCTATGATTATTTGTTGCTTAAAAACTGGGACACCTATTCATCGATCGATAAAGTGTCCTTTCTGCAGGCCTTTTACCGCGATGCGTCGATTGCTATTACTGACTACCCTTCAGATGCCAAACTGTTTGCCCAGCGTATCATTCAGTCGAAAATCTTAAGTCACTATTCTACGATTGAGGGTCTTTTGACAACGTTCGAACGGCTGGACACACGATTGTCAAAACGTATTCTAAGCAAGGACAATACCGTGTCTTATTTCCCGAGCTTAAAGCGGGAAATAGACGATATCGAACAAGACTTCCTGTTCTTTTTCCCTTTAATGATCGACCATTTCAAACAAGAGTCCGGTCTTCAGCTGGATGGGCACTGGTTTAAACAGTGATTTTTGCCAGTATTGAGCGCCTCCCTGTCGTTCGAATCAATTAATGACTCAACAGGGCTTGACCTTGGTCATTACTCCAAGGTTTATGCTATAACTCTTTGTGAACCTGAACATGGAGTTGATATGTACCGTATTGGTGAATTGGCCAAACGCTGTGAGGTAACCAGCGATACGATCCGATTTTATGAAAAAACGGGGCTTCTATCCCCTGCAACCCGTAATGACGCGGGTTACAGGCTGTATTCCCCCTTGGATGAGGCGAAGGTGCACTTTATCAGGCGCGCCAAAAACACGGGTTTTACCCTGCAGGAGGTCAAAGACCTTCTGTCGATAAGGGTCGATCGGGACCACTTTACCTGCGGGGAAGTTAAAACCATTGCCGATGACAAGGTCATTGAGCTGGAGGAGCGTATTCTGGAGCTGCGACGTTTCCAGGATTCCCTAAAAAACCTGAGTGCAGCCTGTTGTGGTGGTGAAGAAAGTGCCGCCGGCTGCTCGATACTCGACGCGTTGGAGGAAGGCTGATGGATCTTATTGTTAACTTTTGGCAGCTTCTGGTCATTGCCGCGCCCTGGTTATTGCTCGGCTTTTCGATTGCGGGGCTTATTCACGCCTTTGTTCCCGAAGACTTCATGCGCAAACATCTGGGTTCAGAGGGGTTTGCAACAACGGTTAAAGCCGCCTTGATAGGCGCACCACTGCCTTTGTGTTCCTGCGGCGTTATTCCTGCAGCACTGGGGCTGCGAAGACGTGGTGCCTCCAAAAGTGCCACCGTGTCGTTTCTTGTGGCAACCCCTGAAACGGGTGTTGATTCTGTTTCCCTCTCCTATGTGATGCTGGGGCCCATTATGGCCGTGGTGCGACCCGTAGCGGCTATCACCAGCGCCATCGTCGCCGGTGTGCTGGTGGGCAAGGAAGATAAGGCCGCTGCGCCGATGGCAGAGTCTGCTGAAGTTGAGTCATCTTGTTGCAGTAAAAAGGCAGCCGAACCCGCAGCGCAGACCTCTTGTTCGAGCGTTGAAAGCACATCACACAAACAAACATTTGCAACGAAGTTGGTCTCCGCTGTTAGGTTTTCAACGGGCAAACTTATTGCGGATACTGCGGAGTGGTTACTGGTCGGTTTATTTTTTGCGGCGCTGGTTCAAACCTATGTTTCCCATGATTTTTTGGCCTCCTACGGTGAGGGAATTTTGGCGATGACGGTGATGGTGCTGGTCTCAATTCCTATGTACATTTGTGCAACGGCGTCCACGCCCATTGCTGCGGGCCTCCTTTTCGCTGGGCTCTCTCCGGGTGCTATTTTGGTTTTCATGCTGGCAGGGCCCGCAACCAATATTGCAACCTTGGGTGTGGTGGGTAAAGAGTTGGGTAGGCGGTCTTTAATTGCTTATCTGTTTGGTGTTATCTCCTGTGCAATGGCCTTTGGTGCGGCGCTGGATTTTGGTCTGAGTTACTTCAATATCGATATTCGGGAGGGGATAGAGCAGCATACGCACCTGTTACCCGAGTCACTCAGTCTCACCATGGCAGGGCTGCTGGTCCTGTTATTGGGAAGGGCTATAGTGGGAAAGTTAAGGAGTCGATACCCCTCTCTGTCCTTTGGCGAAGGGGTTTAAAGCGCAGTATTCAGGGTTGCCGATTTTGATAGAAGTAACTATCAATAATTTGTTGCCGACGACCCGACCTTTCCAAGACCTTTAAAGATTCATTAAATTCACTGGCCAGCCCCCCGTCTAAAAAGCTGATATAGCGGGGGACGCGGGGAAACAGTGAAAAGTAGCTGATCGCTTCACTCACATCCATCTGTTGGCTCAGTTTTTCAAGGTAGTATAGGAATATGCCTCGATCGAGGATTATCGCGTCAGTTCTGCCGAGGTAGAGGTGGCGAAGCTGATTAATTTGTTGTGCAAATTCCACGTACCGCTCGTTCTCCTCCGTCATGGCCAAAAACTCTGGCCCCAGGTAAGCCTTGGCAAACTGAAACGCGAGCAGCCTCTTATCGACGAGGTCATCAAGACCGGTAATGTTAAAATTGTTGGCTGATAGAGCGATGACCACATTCTCAAAATGCAGGATCGAGTTTGTAGGGAAACCCGTCTTTAAATTCGGAGGAGGGTTCACAATGATATCGACTTCCCCGTTATTAAACATGGCTACCATTCGTTTGTTGGTGACGTAATGTATGTTGCCAAGCTCATGGCCATTTAATTGCAGTGCTTCCCGAATGATCTCCAGCATAGAACCCCGGTCTTCCTCCTTTATAAAGTAGGGCGGAATAGAGTGGCTGACTGCGATGGAGAGCCTCTCAGCGGGCAGGGGCTGAGAAAATAGGCAGACAACTAGGCCCAGAAAAAGAACAACTCGCATAGGTATTATTATACACCGGGTTCATCCACTCTGCCTTTGGATGATGAGCCCTGTGCCAATTTAGACGCGACTATTGATGACTTAACTCGTAGGCGGCAATGCGCGCCCGCTCGGCCTTCGGGTCCGCTACGGAGATTGCCTGTAGCAACTCTTGTGTATAGGGCTGTTCAGGCGATGTCCAGAGCGCTTCCGTTAGATTTTGTTCGATGAGCTTGCCTCCATTCATGACCACAACTCGGTCACACAGGGCTCGCACCACTGATAGGTCGTGGGAGATAAACAGCAGGGTCAGGTTGTGTTGTTCAACCAGATCAATAATGAGCTGCAGAATTTGTGCCTGAATGGTGACATCCAGGGCAGAAACCGGTTCGTCGGCAACAATGAATTCCGGCTGGGTGGCGATTGCCCTGCCAATGGCAATGCGTTGGCGTTGTCCACCGGAGAACTCATGGGGGTATTTGTGAATAGAAGCGCGTGGTAGGCCCACGTCACTCATAATATGTGACACTTGTTGAGCCACAGTCTGCCTGGTGGCCAGTTGGTGGTAGAGCAAGGGTTCTGCAAGCGTTTCATACACTGTCATGCGTGGGTTTAAGGAGGCGTAGGGGTCTTGAAAAATCATTTGCATCTTCCGCCGCCAAGGTAATAGCTCGGTAGCATTGAGGCCGCTGAGTAACGTTCCAGCGAAGGTAACCGTGCCCCTGTTTGAAGGGGCAAGCTGAAGTATTGATCTCCCCAGGGTAGATTTGCCTGAACCGGATTCTCCTACCAGTCCGAGAATTTCACCACGCTGGATAGTGAGTGAGATGTCATCGACGGCTTTGACAATTTTATTGCCCTTTTGAGAATGATCAGAAAACCAGGTGCTCAATTGATTGACCGTTACCAGGGGGGCACCCGCTTGAGTGCGGTTGTCTTGGTGTTTTTTGCCACTTGGAATGGCTGCTAATAACTCCTGGGTATAGCGGTGTTGGGTGTGATAAAAAATGGAATCGGTATCACCACTTTCGACCACTTTACCTTCACACATCACCAAGACTTTGTCTGCAATACCGGCAACAACTCCCAGGTCGTGGCTGACAAAAATTACCGCGACTTTGCGTGATTGCTGTAGTTTTTTTATCAGTTTGAGAATCTGCGCTTGAATGGTGACATCCAGCGCCGTAGTGGGTTCGTCACAAATCAGTAAACGAGGTTCGTTGATCAAGGCCATGGCAATCATGACCCGCTGGCGCATGCCGCCGGAGAACTCGTGGGGAAAACTGTCGAAACGCGATTCGGCCTGCAGTATTCCCACTTCGTCGAGTAGTTCGACTGCCCGTGCCCGCGCTTGGCTGCGCGTTTTTTTTCGCTTGGGGTCAGGGTGATAAATCAAGGGTTCAATGAGTTGCTCGCCCACACTCAGGTAGGGGTTTAGCGAACTCATGGGGTCCTGAAAAATTAAACCGATATCCTGACTTCGGAAATGTCTCATGCGGGCAGGGCTTGCCTTGAGCAAATCCTGGTCTTCAAACATGACCGTGCCGCCCTCGATATGGGCCTGAGGTTTTGGTAGCAGGTCAAGAAAGCTATAACAGGTCACCGACTTGCCAGAACCAGACTCACCGACAATCGCCAGAGTCTCTCCGCAATCGACAGTAAAACTAACATCATCTACCGCCTTGACCGTTCCCTTGCGGGTGCGGAACGTTACTTTGAGTCCATTAACTTCCAATAGTGCCATTGTCTTAGTCCAAAGCGGTTCTAGGGTCGAGTGCATCACGCAAACCATCGCCGAGAAAATTCAAGGCAAACAAGGTCAGCGACAGGGCCAGACCAGGATAAATTAGCAACCAGGGATATTCCTCCATCGTTTCTACGCCATAGTTAATCAACAAACCCCAGGAGCTTTGAGGCGGTTGAATACCTAAACCCAGAAAACTCAGAAACGCCTCCAACAGCATGACACTGGGAATGGTGAGTGTGGTATACACAATCACCGGCCCTAGTGTGTTGGGAATGATGTGGTGTCTGATGATAGTCCAGCGTGTTAAGCCGAGTGAATAGGCTGCTTCTACGAATTCCTGTTTGCGCAGTGACATAACTTGCCCGCGGACAATACGTGCCATGGTTAACCATTCAACAGCGCCGATGGCAAAAAATAAAAGATAAATGTTACGCCCAAAAACCACCATCAACAATACGATAAAAATCATAAAGGGCAGGGCATAAAGTATATCCACCAGTCGCATCATTACCGCGTCTACACGCCCGCCGATAAATCCGGCGATAGCGCCCCAGAGAACCCCAATCACAAGCGCAACAGCGGTGGCGATAAAACCTACGGTCAGTGAAACCCGCCCACCATACATAATGCGGGTCAGCATATCGCGACCAAACACATCGGTGCCGAGCCAGTGGCTTGCCGAAGGTGCACTGGCACCCAGTAGAAGGTTTTGTTCTTCGTATCCGTATGGCGCGATCCATGGAGTGAGAATTGATACGGTGCACAACAAAAGTAAAATGAAGAGCCCGGCTAAAGCCAGGGAGTTGCCTCTCAGTTTCAACCACGCATCCTGCCACAACGAGGCGCCAGGTTCTGCCTCTGCAAGTTCAATAGGTTTTTCTTCGAATTGATTATTCATTGTTCCCCCGAGCCAGTTCGTGACGCAGCTTGGGATCCAGCCAAAGCGCTAACATGTCGGAGAGCAAATTAAACACTATGATCAAGGTCGCAAAAAACACTGTCATACCCAGAATCATTGTGTAATCCCGATTAAACGCCGCTTGAACATAAAAACGCCCCAAACCCGGGATTTGAAAAATTGTTTCCACCACAAACGAACCACCCAAGAGGCCGGCAAAAGCGGGCCCGAGAAAAGCGACCACGGGAATTAAACCGCCCCGTAAGGCATGTTTGCCAACAATTCTCCACTCAGACAAACCCTTGGCCCGGGCGGTACGAATGTAATCTTGAGAGAGCACTTCCAACATGCCGCCCCGGGAGAGGCGAGCAATATAAGCCGCGTAGGCTGCACCCAGAGTGAAGGAGGGCAAAAGCTTGTCACCGGGGTTATCGCCCCAGCCCGACACCGGCAGCCAGTCCAGGTAAATGCCAAAGATGAGTACCAGTAGGGGGCCCAGTAAAAATGATGGCATACAAATACCGATCATGGCGCCCGACATGGGCAGATAATCTAAAGGGGAGTTGGGGCGTAGAGAGGCAATAACCCCTGCGCTCACCCCGATCACCAGGGCGATTAACATTGCGTACAAACCCAGCTCCGCGGTAATGGGTAAACCCGCCGCAATCAGTTCATTGACACTGCGACCCGAATATTTATAGGAGGGACCAAAATCCCACCGCAGGACATCGCCCAGGTAATCGATATATTGATTCCAGAGTGGTTGGTCCAGCTGGTATTGAGCCTCAAGGGCCTTGATCACTTCTGGAGGCACCGCCTTGTCCGCGGAAAAAGGACCTCCGGGTGCAGAGTGGACAAGTAAAAAGGTGACGGTAATCACCGCAAGTAATACCGGAATGGCTTGCAGCAGACGCCCCAGCGCTAAACGAAACATCAGTGACCGCCCTCCATTTGTTGATCCCCTGGGTCCAGATAAATGTCTTTGAAGGACGGTTGATTGAGAATGTTTTGTGGAAAGTTTTTAATGGCGGGATGAATCAAGTGCTTACTGGTGTATATGTAAATTGGCAATACCGGCATGTCTGCCAGCAACATTTTTTCTGCCCGGGTGAAAATGGCGATGCGCTCGGCGTGGTTGCTTGCGGTGGGTGCTTCTTCCAGAATCAGCCTATCGTATTCCTCGTTACACCAGCCGGTTCGATTATTGCCGCCATTGCAGAGCCACATGTCCAGGAAATTATTGGGGTCTACATAGTCGCCGATCCAGGAGGCCCTGGCAATTTCAAAGTCGCCGTTGCTGGCACTGTCGAGATAGACCTTCCATTCCTGGTTGAGCAGGTTCACATCGATATTCAGGTATTGTTTCCACATTTGCTGAATAGCCACGGCCACTTTGCGGTGTTCCTCACTGGTGTTGTAGAGAATGTCGCTGGGTGGAAAACCAGCCCCGTCGGGATAACCGGCCTCTGCCAAGAGTTTACGGGCCTGCTCGGGATCGAAACGCAAATCACTTTCGGGAAAGTATCCCATTGTATCGGGTGGGGTGATTGCGTAGGAGGGAACCTGGCCAGCCTTTAAAACGTGTTCGGAAATTTTTTCCCGGTCAACGGCCATCGCCAGGGCGCGACGTACTCGTTTGTCTGAGAAGTGTGGCAGTCGGGTATTGAAGCGGTAAAAATAGCTGCCTAGGTAGGGGTAAATTTGAAGGTCTTCGGCGTTTCGTTCGCGATAGCTTTGTACTTTGTCGACTGGCACTTCGAAGGTGTAGTGCAATTGCCCCGAGCGGTACATGCGCTCTTCTGTGGTGATGTTTTCGGTGGGGTAGAATACCACGCCGTTGAGTTTAACGTTTTTGGCATCCCAGTAATGTGGATTTCGGCTGACACTGACATGGCGATTGATTCTCCACTCATTGAGTTGAAAAGCCCCGTTGCCAACCATGTTTCCCTCAAACGTCCAGCGAGTACCCCGTTCGTCAGCGTCACCAAATTTTTCTATGGTCCCGCGATGTACAGGAAACAAACTGGCGTGATCCAGGAGTTGCAAAAAATAGGGTGTTGGATTCTCGAGTGTCACTTTTAATGTGTAATTGTCGAGGGCATGAACGCCCACTTGTTTGAAATCTTTAAGTTCGCCTTCGTAGTAGGCCTTGGCATTTTTAATGGGAAAAAACATATAGGCATAAAGATTACCTATCGCCGGTTGCAGGGCACGCCACCAGGACCAGACAAAATCCTCGGCGGTTAATTTGTCTCCATTGGACCAACGGGCGTTTTCGCGCAGATAAAAGGTGTAAACACGGCCATCCTCACTGACGTCCCAGGAGTGGGCAACGCCGGGGATCGGCTCCAGTGTCTTGGTATCTTTGAGTACCAGCCCCTCCATTAGGGCCAGCATGATCTTGCTCTCGGGAACGCCAGTGGCGATATGGGGGTCTAGCGTTTGAGGCTCTGAGGCATTACCCCAGTGTAATATGCCGTCGCGGTTTCCGGTGTTTACACGGTTTTCACCATCAACACAGGCGATTAAACTCGTCAGCAGAATTCCCAGGCAGATTCGCACGGCGATCTTGGGTGGCAAACAGTGAAGTGCTACAAGAGATTCCGTTCTTTGCATATAAGCCGTCACCCTCGAATTGGATTCATCGCTAGCATAGGAGTCTCATGGCTAAATGTCTACAGGCCTGATTTTGTGAACTGGCACAAACGGTCACTTCCTCTTAAACTGTGCAACCGGAACCTGCCAGGCAACATTGGGCAGGTGAAACTGTTTTAAGGATCGACATAATGTCAAAAATGGAAAAAGTTCAGTTGACCCCTAATGGACCCTGTTTCTCACCCTTGGTTCAGGGTTACTGGCGTATGGATAGCTGGGGAATGAGTCCTGCGGAGCGATTATCATTCCTTCAGAGTCACATGGATTTGGGCATTACCACGGTGGATCACGCCCACGTTTATGGAAATCCCTCCTGTGAGACACTATTTGGAGAAGCCTTAAAGTTGGCCCCCGCCGTTAGGAACCAAATTGAAATTGTGACCAAGTGCGGCATTGAGCTCCCGAACGCCGCCGAGGGCAAGGTTGCTCATTATCTCAGTGATGCCAAAAGCATTGAACGCTCGCTTGACTTGTCACTTGCCCGTCTCGGTGTTGAGCACGTAGACGTGCTGCTACTACATCGCCCTGATTTATTAATGGATGCCGATGAGGTTGCCGAGGCATTCTCGCGCCTGAAGAACGCTGGTAAAGTGCTTCATTTTGGCGTATCCAACTTTTTGCCGTCGCAGTTCTCGCTGCTACAATCCCGACTGGACGCACCTTTAGTGACCAATCAAGTTGAAATCAACCCTATTAACCTGAGTGTGACGGAAGACGGCAGTCTCGATTTCCTACAACAGCAGCGGGTGATTCCCATGGCCTGGTCTTGTTTAGGCGGCGGGCGTATTTTTGGAGAAGACAGTGAGTCGATGTTGAGATTGCGTCAGACTTTGGAGCTTGTTAAAGAAGAGTTGTCAGCAGATTCCGTTGATCAGGTTTTATATGCCTGGGTGATGAATTTGCCTACCAATCCCATACCTATTATCGGCAGCGGGAAAATCACACGAATTGCCTCGGCAATCAAATCTCTGGATCTGTCCTTAACCCAGGAGCAATGGTATCGAATTTGGACTGCCTCAAAGGGGCACGGTGTTGCCTAGTGTTTTGTTGGTTTTTTTTTGACCGCTGAAAAGTGAGACCCGACTAGAAAAGACAGGCCCATTCCCACCACTAGAATGATTAAGGTGAATTTGTCGCGGTGCATTGTTTCCGGGTGCCAGATTCCGCCATACTCTAGCCAGTAAAGTGTATACATAGAAATGACCCACGGTGTAAAAGCCGTGACAATTTTCAGCAGGTTAAACACGTTTGTTTTAACGGAGGTTTTCATCTCTTCGGCGCTAAGGTGATTGTTAGTCCTCTAGGCCTTCAGAATAGCGGTAAGAGAGTTTTGCCGCTTCTCGGCCTATAGGCCAAGAAGCGTGAGAGCAATAGATATGGGAGTCTGAAAGGCGTGACCCCTTTATCTAATACACGTGAAGAGAGTAAATGCGCTTTGACCTTAAGCTACTACTGAAACACAAGGCCATCAATGGCTGGTATTTGTTCAGTTTAATGTCTATTCCGATGTCTATTGTGATCGCGCGGGCCTTGGTGGAAGCCGATCTGTCTACCGGCACCGGTGTGTCGGCAATGATTGGGTATTCAGTTCGCTGGGCGGTACCTTTTATCTATCTGGCGTTTGCAGCATCTTCAGTTCAGATATTGTTTCCCGGTGCCATGTCGATGTGGGTAATTCGCAATCGCAAAATAATCGGGCTCTGTTTTGCCGTGGCAATGGCGTGGCAAGGCTTATTCATCTTTATTCTTTCAACCTTTTTCCGTGATTACTATTTCAAAGACGTTTATTTGCTCCGGGACGAACTCGAGGGCAGTGTGGGTTATATCTTTCTTGTTGCCATGGTGGTCACCTCTTTCCGGTTTGGGCGCAGGCGCATGACGTCTGTACAGTGGAAGCTGGTGCATAAAAGCGGGATGTATTTCCTTTGGGCCTATCCGTTCAGCGTCTATTGGTGGAGTCTGAGTTATGAAGAGGGGCCGAGTTTATTAGACTACGTATTTTACTGGGCTGGATTCTCGGCGTTTGCGTTGAGAATTGCAGCCTGGGCAAAAAGACGCTATCAAACTTCCAAGAGAAAACTACCCTCGGGAAGCTCACCAATTTTGCTCAAGGTAACGGGTAGTGTCAGTGTTGTTTTGGGAATAGTGCTCGCCGTATTTAGTCCGAACTGGCAGGGGGCAATCACCGAGTATTTTACTGCGTCAAAGTGGTCGGCTGACCTTGTTTTGTGGTTTCCTTTCTGGCCTTTCGAACCTTACTTGTCACTTTTCCTTATTGGTGTGGGGGCGATGCTGGTCACGGAAGTCAGAAGTAACGTTGGATCCAGTCGTTATTCTATAGGAATGCCAGGGTAGGGGGGCTTGGTCTCCTCTAAAGAGCAAGCCACGTATTGAGAGAAATGATACCGTTTATTCTGTATCGTCGTTTTTGTAGGTTAAATAGGCCTTGCGCACGGTTTCTAACACTTCCCAGGTACCCTTGCTGTTGGCGTCGAAATAGAGTGTATCACCCGCATTAATATGTATCGGCTCACCTACTTCGGGGTGAAAGATGGCTTTTCCTTTTAAAAAACTACTGATTTCTGCGTCCATTACCAGGCGAGTCCACTTGCCGGGTGTGCACTCCCAAATGCCTGCTTCTGAGCCATCTTTGTTTTCGCTAATAATTACCCCCGAGAGTTGAGAGACGGGTTCTCCGAGAGGTTTGGGTACGGCCCCCCAATTGTCCAGCTGATCTCCTGGAATGTTGTTGCATTGTTTGAGTTGTGTAATTGCCACGTGGCGACGCTCCATAAGGTGAGAATTGAAAAAATGATGCAATGCCGAGTCTAACATTGCGCATAGGTGGTTCCCTCGGTGCCTATAGGCTGGGAAGCGCTCCGGCAATGTGGTGTTCGCTGTTTTATGGACGGATACGCTAGGACGTTTTAGCTCGGCAGGCCGTTTATACTGCCAGCCAGATTACGTGTATTAAAAAGAGTGCCTGCCAAATCCCTGTGTTGACATTCAATAGGAGCGTTAGATGAGCCAAATAATTAAAAAAAGCGTGTTGTGCGATTTGGTTTCACGCCATTCTGATTTTAACTATGAATCTTACGTTGCCAATACGCCGCTCGATGACTTCGACGTATGGAATGGCTATTGCCTACCGATGCATTACACCAATGTCGGTGATGAATATGCAGCAATTCGCAATAGATGTGCGTTGTTTGATGCCTCTCCCATGAAAAAATACCGATTCCGAGGTGATGACGCGGGCCTGTTCCTGGACCGAATTTTGACGGCTCCTGTGAGCCAGCTGGCCGCAATGAGTTCTGCCTATGGGCTCATTTGTAATGAGCAAGGGCTTTTGCTTGATGATGGCATCGTCAATAAATATGAAGAGGATAACTACTTGTTGTTAATCTCGGAGTTAGATCTTGATGAGCACTTTGCGCAATACAATGATTTTGTCAATTTAGTGATTTCAGAAGAAACGGATCTTTCCGCGGGTTTGGCGCTGCAGGGGCCACGAGCTTGTGAGGTGCTAAATTGCTTTGGTTTTGCGGGTATTGAATACCTGGATCCCTTTGCTTTGCAATATTTTGATTTGTCGGGACACAAAATTACGGTGGGTCGCCTCGGATTCACTGGCGATTTGGGTTATGAGCTTTGGTTCAGTCCAGAAGCCAAGGATGCGGTTCAAAGGGCTTTTGTGAGGGCCGAAAACACTCTCAACTTTGATATCCCGGGTTATGGTTTATCTGCCCTGCAAATTTGCCGGATTGAGGCAGGCATGATTGTACCAGGCTGGGATACTGCGGGAGAGTTTGGCGACCTGGAGCTGGAACGTAGCCCCTATGAATTGGCGCTGGGATGGAATGTGAAGTTGGAAAGGGAAGAAATGTTTTCCGGGAAAACCGCTCTGGTTGAACGTAGAGTTCAAGGGCCGCGTTACAGAATGAAAGGTTTTATTGTTGATAGTTCCTGTATTTTGGTTGAAGGTCAGGCTGTCTATACGAAGGTTGAGGGCGAGCTCAATCGGGTTGGTGCATTGCCGTCACTGGTGTGGCATACAAGGGATAAGGTGTGGATTGGTTTTGCGTCTTTAACAGCGGCTAACGCAGATATTGAAGACGTATTTATCAAACTGGGTGAACAGGAAATCCCCTGTCTGCTCTGTAATATTCCATTCATTGATCTTAAACAGCGCAATCAGGTTCCGGCTCCCATGTGAAGAGGTTCCAAGAGCGTAAAAAACTAGATCTCTTCGGCTTTAGCCGAAAGGTCTTTTGTCTTTGCCTCTGGGCTATACCTCTTCCAAATGACATGGGCAGAAATCAACCCCAGCGGAATATAAAGGGCCGCGGAGGAGAGCGCCAGAATCACTTCGCCCTGATACCAATCGAGCGAGCCGTCGGCCTGCAATAATCCGGCACCTGTCTGGTAGGGGATGACATAATACACAATTAAAACAACGGGCATGATGCAACCATAGGCCACAAGACAGGCGGGGGCGATCAGGGACGTTTTAGCTTTCTTCAAATCATAATCTATGTCGGGCGTCTGGTGTAGACGCAGCCGGTAGAGCGATTCTTCTTGTGTGACTTTGCCGGTTTTTGACAATACAAAGATCGTGCTCAGACTTGCCAATACGCCAATAACCACAGGATTGAAATAACTGGGAAGCGAAATCATATCCAGGTAGACAAGCGCGGCCGGTATCACGTTAAACGTAAATCCGCTCGCAATGCCCCAAAACGCTGCATTGGCGGTAATTTTTTTACTCCAGATGCTCATAAATGCTACTGGACCCCAGGATGAAGCGAAAACGGTTCCTATGAATAAGGTGAGCCAGAAAATATTGGGAGGGAAATAGAAACTAGCCATTAATACGATCAGCGCAGTCAGCAACATGAGTATCCGGGTTGTCATCAGACCCAGTGGATTATCACGTTTAACCATGTCGTTGCTGACACTAAAACCCATGAGAGACAAGAAGGTAGATGCGGAAGACAGTGCCGCAGCCACAATGCCCGCCAGCAGCAAAGCCCCCAGAAACTCTGGCACCAGATTTTTTGCGGCCCATAGAACGACGGTTTCCGATGGCGTAATGTTCGGATTGGCCAGGTTGATCAAACCACCGATCCCATAGATAGACAGTTGCATAAGTATGACCGCAAACACTGTGTATATGGCAGCACGTATTACCACGTGTTCATCTTTGGCCATCAAGTGTCGCGATGCCTGCCAGGGCCCGACAGCATAGACCACGCCCCATGAGACGTCGACGATGACAGTCCAAATCAGAAAGTCCCATGCGGTTGGCCACTCTGTGCCAGGGCCCACCGTGCCATGCCAGGAGACGATGTCGGGCTTGCTCTCCAGCTGAGTCATCTCTTTCACCGCGGTGGGAATGCCTCCCATGCCGTCGACGATATAGAAAACAAAAACGACTGTGGCAACAGTAAATAACAAAAACATAAGTGTGTCGGTGATGATAACGCCCTTGGAACCGGCGTAGAGTGTGAACACCGTATAACTTAACCAGGCAATGGCAATACTTTGGAAATAACTCAAGTCTGTGAGGTCAGACAGTAGAATGGCTGCGCCTTGGGTGACAACTAGCAGGTAGCCACCCAGGCCCAGAATGATAGTGAGCCCCGCAGCCTGCTGAACCCGATGACTGTTAAACCGCCTGCCAAAAAAGTCTGCGACCGTTGGGGCTCTGCTGCGTCGAATATAGGTGCCAAACAATAAGGCACCGTAAACATAACCCACAACGGCGAGTCCCGGGAATAAAATATAGGGGCCCATCTGTCCATCGTAAGTGAAGCCGGCTTCGCCGAGAAAAATAGTTGTGCTGAATACACTGGCCACCAGTGTTCCTACAATTAGCAGTGTGGGGGCGCGACGTCCCGCCACATAATAGTCATCCAGTTTTTTTACACTTCTGCCTGAATAGCTACCAACGGCAACAAAAATAATGATACTCACCGTTAATGTTATTGTATAAACATCCATAAAAAATTCTCGTTGTCTAACGGTCTTTGATAATCCGTTTGGCCGCATTGTGTCCCGGCGCACCTGTAACGCCACCGCCGGGGTGTGAGCCCGATCCACATAAATACAAGCCCTTTATCGGTGTGCCGTATTGAGCGGCATCCGGATGGGGGCGCGCACTGAATAGTTGATCGGGTTCCAGGCGGCCGTGGCAAATGTCGCCCCGGGTCATACCAAACATACGCTCAATGTCCAAGGGTGTCAGGCATTGATATCCCACAAGGATATTGGGCAAGTTGGGTATAAAGGTGGTGAGATAAGACAGAATATCTTCCGTCACTTTTGCTTTTTCATCATCCCAGTGTTTTCCATCTGCCAGGTCGTAGGGCATGTATTTACACAGTAAACTCATCACGTGATGCCCTTCTTCATCTACCAGTGAATCATCCTGTGTGCTGGGGATAATGGCTTCAATCATCGGTGGAGAGGCGGGAATGCCAGCACGGGCGGAGCGATAGGCCTGCTCGGCGTGATCTTTGCTTTCAATGATAGCAATGGTGCCACGGTGGTGTTCGCCGATGCCTTCACCTGGCAGGCAGGCAAATTGTGGCAGTCCTTTCAACGCCAGGTTCATTCGCAATGATGCCGATTCCTGTCGGATAACCGCTACATCCCGGGCGAAGGAGGAGGGCAAGTGTTCTTCGCCCACCAGTTTCAAAAAGGTGCGTTTGGGATCGGTATTCGCGGCGATGATAGGTGCATTGAGTTGTGTTCCATCACTTAGAATTACACCTTCGGCTCGGCCATTGTTGACAATGATCTTTTCAACACCACTGCGGGTTCTGATTTGCACGCCTTTTGCTTCGGCAGATTTTGCCATCGCTTGGGTGATAGACCCCATGCCGCCTTTTACCAAGCCCCAGGCGCCTTTAATGCCATCGATTCCACCCACTGCGTGATGTAACATTGGCATGCAGGAGCCCGGTTGATGTAAAGAAGCATAGTTTGCTGGCAGGCAATGCTGGGCCATCATGGCTTTTATTTTGTCACTTTCGAACCAGCGTTCAATAATGGAATCCGGCGCACCCACAAAGATTTGTAACAGGCGATAACGTGTATCCGCATCCAGTTTATACAGATCCATTCCCATTTTTACGGCACTGACCAGATCATTCAAACCGCCCCCGGCAAGTTTGGGTGGCTCTTTCAGCCACTGCTGGGTAACTAGCGCGCCCACCTTGTCGATAATGTTATAGAACTGGGCGACAGAATCGTAGTCGCTGCTGGAGAACTTCTCATATTGCTTGCGGTTTCCCTCTTCGTTGGCTGTTAATAACAGATAATCACCCTTTGAATCAGGGTAAAACGAACTCTCCAAAAGCATGGTTTCATAACCGTATTTTCGGAGTTCCAGGTCTTCTATGATTTCAGGACGCAATAGGCTAACCACAAACGAAGCAATGGAGTTGCGGTATCCAGGATAGAACTCTTCACTCACTGCGGCGCCACCCACGATGTGTCGCTGCTCCAGCACACAGACTCGCAATCCGGATTTAGCCAGATAATTCGCCGTGACTAAGCCGTTGTGTCCGCCTCCCACAACAATCGCATCAAAGTCAGGGATGTTTTTACCCATGGCTTTGATAGGAAACTGGCAAGGAAAGTCTATGACTAGCTCTTCTTCACTCATAC
>CAJWCA010000028.1 GCA_913020395.1 uncultured Cellvibrionales bacterium
TTGTTTCAATTAATGGATGCCCTGGTCTCCCTCGGTCCTCTGGTGTTAATTGGTATTCCTCAGGATGTTGCTCTTGTGTTGGTGTTCGGGATTTTTACGCAACTGCTGATCCAGCATTCCAATGCCGATATGAAAACCGGCCCCCTGCGTCGAGTATTTGCCACCGCAGAAGTTCACCGCTTTCACCACCTAAAGGGTAAGGTTGGCGATGTGAATTTTGGCCTATTTTTCTCCCTCTGGGATTTGGTTCTGGGTACCGCCTACTTCGAAAAGCGAAGCGCGCCCCTAGAAAGTACTGACATCGGTATCCGGAGCGCCCCCCACTATCCTGTGGACTATTGGGGCCAACTTAAAACTCCCTTTCAACACAGTCCGCAGACTGATGATAAGCCTACTCTGGAACAGGAGCAGGTGTTTTAGATCCATGTTCCACTGAAACTAGAACGAACCGGCAAACCAACCAAAGAGGGGAGTGAGCCTGAGGGACAGAGAAGATCATCGAGGTCAACGTCTAAACTAACCACGAACTGAGGTGGAGAAACACACTTTTTCTTCACCGATCTAGGCTGATTTCACCGGAATGTTGAGCTGAGTGTCTGCTTTGAAGGAGAAATCACTAGGCTTGTTGACCGCCTCTTTTGGGTCAGGAGCGGCCCCATTACTATACTTAAGTTAAATGTCGGTTCTCCGGTGGGAAGCAGGCATTAAAAATGCCCGGAGATTAGTCGAGGCTTAGGTGAGTTTTCGCTCTAGAAGTTGTTTTTGGCTCTAATCGGTGTCCAGCGGGAGTACTCTCCCGACCGGCCGGTTTTTCACAATCTTTATTAAATTCACAATCTTAGAAATCCTTTTCACAATCTTTATTCAAATCTGACAACAGTTTAAAACTTACAAATAAGCCTCAATCCCCGGACAAGAACACACCAAATTTCTATCCCCATAAACATTATCAATTCGATTCACCGACGGCCACACCTTGTGTTCCTTCAGCCAACTAGCAGGCCGTGCAGCCACTTCACGAGAGTAGCTATGATTCCACTCATCACTCATCACATCGTCTTGGGTATGAGGCGCATTGTGCAGTGGGTTATCCTCTGCGCAATACTCACCATCAATCACCTGCTGAATCTCTTTGCGGATAATCGCCATGGTTTCAACAAAGCGATCCATTTCCATTTTTGATTCGGATTCGGTGGGTTCAATCATCAGCGTGCCCGATACAGGGAAGCTCATGGTGGGTGCGTGAAAACCAAAATCCATTAAACGCTTGGCAATGTCTTCTTCACTGATACCACTCATTTCTTTCAGTGGTCGCAGGTCCAGTAGACACTCGTGGGCAACAAAGCCGTTACTGCCACGATATAAAATCGGGAAGTGTTCACTCAATTGTTTGGCAACATAGTTGGCATTGACCATGGCCATCTCGGTGGCCTGTTTCATGCCTTCACGGCCCATCATTTTGATGTACATCCAGCTGATCGGCAAAATTGAAGCTGAGCCCCAAGGTGCTGCCGAAATAGTACCGTTGGCTATATCTGTACCCGGCACATCTTGCACAGGGTGGGCGGGTAAAAACGGTTCGAGATGTTTTCCCACGCCAATAGGGCCCATGCCAGGGCCACCGCCACCGTGTGGAATGCAAAAGGTTTTGTGCAAGTTGAGGTGCGAGACATCACCGCCAAATTTGCCGGGCGCCGCAACACCCACCAAGGCATTCATGTTGGCACCGTCAATGTACACTTGACCACCTACCTGGTGAATCATGTCGCAGAGTTCAGTAATGCCCTCTTCAAATACGCCGTGGGTAGAAGGGTAGGTCACCATTATGCAGGCAATTTGTTTTCCAAATTGCTCGATCTTTTCACCCAGGTCTGTGAGGTCTACGTTGCCCATGTCATCACATTTGGTTACAACCACTTTCATTCCGGCCATGTGTGCCGACGCGGGGTTAGTGCCGTGGGCAGAGGCGGGAATTAAGCAGATGTGCCGATCCGTTTCACCTTTGCTGTCAAAATATTTCTTAATGGCGAGCAGGCCTGCATACTCACCTTGCGAGCCTGCATTTGGTTGCAAACTGACAGCGTCATAACCAGTACACGCGGCCAGCATGTCTTCAAGTTCTTCAAATAATTGGCGGTAACCTTGCGCCTGAGACATTGGCGCAAATGGGTGCATGCGACCGAACTCGGGCCAGGTGACGGGAATCATCTCGGCGGTGGCGTTGAGTTTCATGGTGCAGGAGCCGAGGGGAATCATGGAGTGATTGAGCGCGATGTCGCGGCTCTCCAAACGCTTTAAATAGCGCATCATTTCAGTTTCGCTGTGGTAGCGATTGAACGTTGGATGGCTGAGGATGGCATCGTCGCGCCAAAGGCTGCCATCAATCCCGTGGTGGTTCAGGGCAACCTGGGTGTCCAGCGACTCCAGCTCCAGCCCGTGGGCATTGCCAACAATCGCCGTCAGAAGTTTGTCTACGTCGGCCAGGGTTGTTGTTTCATTCAGGCTGAGGGCCAGTTGTGATTCACCCACAATACGCAGGTTGATTTCGTCTTTAAGTGCACGCTTGACGATGGCGGCTTGCTGGTCGCCCACGTTCAAGCACAGTGTGTCGAAATAGGTTTTGTGGGCGAGCTCAATGCCATTGGCCGCCAGACCTTTGGCCAAAATTCCGGTTAAACGGTGAATGCGATTGGCAATGCGTTTGAGGCCTTCTGGCCCGTGGTAGATTGCGTAGAATGCACTCATCAGTGCCAGCAGCACCTGAGAGGTACAAATGTTGGAATTGGCTTTCTCTCGGCGAATATGTTGCTCGCGGGTCTGCATGGCCATGCGCAGAGCTTGCTTGCCGTTGGTATCAATGGAAACACCAATAATGCGACCGGGGGCGGAGCGTTTATAGGCTTCACGAAAGGCAAAAAATGCCGCGTGTGGGCCACCAAAACCCATGGGCACACCAAAGCGCTGGCTGGTGCCGACAACCACATCCGCACCCAGTGAGCCCGGAGATTTCAAGAGCACGAGCGACATTATGTCGGCTGCCACGGTAACCAGTGCGTTCAGGGCGTGTGCCTGCTCGATGATGGGGGCAATGTCTTTCACTTCGCCGGTGCTGCCGGGGTACTGCAGCAAAACGCCAAAAATGTCCTGCTGGTCCAGATCGGTGGCTGGGTTGCCAACAACCACCTCAAATCCGAAATGTTCCGCGCGGGTTTTGACTACGGCAATGGTTTGAGGGTGGGTGGCTTCGTCCACAAAATAGCAGTTGGATTTGTTTTTCTTCATCAGGCGCTTACACATGGCCATGGCTTCAGCGGCGGCAGTGCCCTCATCCAACATTGAGGCATTGGCAAGCTCCATGCCGCTCAGGTCCATGATCATTTGCTGGAAGTTCAGCAGGCCTTCTAGGCGCCCTTGGGCTATTTCGGGTTGATAAGGAGTGTAAGCGGTGTACCAGCCGGGGTTTTCCAGAACGTTACGCAGTATCACATTGGGTACCAGCGTATCGTGATATCCCATGCCAATGTAGGAGGAGAAAACCTGGTTTTTCTGGGCAACGGCCTTGAGATAGCTTAAGGCCTCCTGTTCAGATACCGCCTCATTCAGGTTCAGGGCATCGGTTTTGCGGATGCCTTTTGGCACCGTTAGAGCAATCATTTCCTCAACCGATTTAACACCCAGGGTGTCAAGCATCGCCTCTGTTTGCTGCGTATCCGGCCCGATATGACGCTCGATAAAGGCCTGATGATATTCCAGTTGACTGAGGGAGTTTTGATGCTGAGACATAGTGATTACCCAATTGTTGAATCTGAGGAACAGTGCATTTTCATACAGTTTAGAATAGCGCGCATATTATCAATCGGTTCCCTGATAAGCAATTAAAATTTCCTATAGGAAACTTGGTGTTTCTGGCCGGAAACCCGTATTATCACGCTATTTCCAAGGAGCATGTGCGGTGTCAAAAGACAGCAATTTAACGAAGCCATCGGTGTTAGAGGTGGCGCGCCAGCAGGAAGGCGAGTTTGTCGAGCCGCTGCAGCTGGGCAAACGCCTTAAGGGCATTCGCCTGTCTAATAACCTGACACTTGAAGAGGCTAGCCGTTTGACGGGCCTGGCCCGTTCAACGCTGTCAAAAATCGAAAATGAACAGATCTCGCCCACCTTTCAAGCGGTGCAAAAACTGACAGCCGGGCTCGGCATTGATATTCCCCAGTTGTTTGTGAGTCCGGAAGACGGGATTCAGGCCAACAGCCGCAGGGCGGTCACTCGGGTCGGGGAAGGGCGCCCACACCCCACAAAAACCTACGAACACGAGTTGCTGGCAAGCGACATTAGCCAGAAGAAAATGGTGCCGTTTAAATGCACGGTGCACGCGCGTAGCTTTGACGACTTTGACGATTGGGTGCGCCATGAGGGTGAAGAGTTTTTGCTGGTGCTGGGCGGTGAGGTGGATGTTTTCACCGAATACTATGAGCCGGTGCGTTTAGCTGAGGGTGACAGCATGTATTACGACGCCCGCATGGGGCATTGTCTTGTCTCGGTTAGTGAGCACGACGCCCAAGTGCTGTGGGTTACAACACGGTAGGCTGGTGGGCCTGAAACCGAGGCCCCAGACAACATTAAACGGGCTGAATGAGCTGAGGCTCCATGTCTGTATCTTCATCAGCCGGGGCCTCTCGTGTGGCCTGGTAGTAGTAGCACCCCTCTTTGAGCGTGCGCTCGATATCGCCGGCTGCAATCAAATAATTCACATGGGCAATACACTCCCCCAACGCAAACATGAGCTGTGAACCGTTGAGTTTGCGTTTAAAAATAGCGGGCAGCAACTCCACCGCATTTTTGGCGGTCTGGGATGCTTGCATCAAGCGGTGCAGCTTCTCGGCGTGGTGATCCTGCATATATTTCACTCGCTTGTGCAGGCCCAGAAAGGGCAGGTTGTGTGCAGGCAGGGTCAATACATCCTCAGGCAAATCAAAAAACTGTGGCAGAGTACTTAAATAGTCGTCCAGCGGATTACCTTCGGGTTCGGTGGAATACACACTGATGTTGGGTGTGATTTGGGGCAGTATCTGGTCGCCCGAAATAAACAGATTAAGTGTCTCGTTAAACAGGCAGACATGTTCTGGTGAATGGCCCGAGCCGACAAGCACGCGCCACTCGCTGCCATTGATGGTGAGTGTAGAACCCTGCTTGAGGCGTCGGTAACTGCGGGGGAAGGGGCTTACAAAGTCGCCAAAACCCGACTCGGCTTCAAGCGCCTTGCTGATCGAGGCCTCGTCTACGCCTGCCTGACGGTAGTAAACTTCGTCACTCCAGCGGCTGGCGCCATTGGATGGCCCAGACAGAGATCTGGCGCCAAAATATTCACCGCGACTGATGTAAATCGGGGCCCGCCACTTTTCATTTAAATTGCCGGCCTGACCGATGTGATCCGGATGCATGTGGGTAAGAATGATGCCTTTGACGGGTTTGTCGTTCAGCGTGCTATCAAAAACGGTCTGCCAGTGTTTTTGAGTGGTTTTGCCACCGAGGCCAGTATCAACGATATACCACCCGTCAGTGTCTTCCAGCATGTACAAATTGATATGGTTTAAATCGAAAGGCAATGGCATGCGAAGCCAATAGACGCCTTCGGTTATCTGAGTGGTTTGGCCCGCTTCGGGCACCTTAAAATCTGGAAAGCTGGGCATCTGGCAGAGTCTCTACTGGGTTAGTGTATACGATGGAACAGATTGCCTTGCACGACAATGGCAATATTGCCCAGAAGCACTCACAAAACTTATCAATTTTTCTGCCCCAGAGGCTTAACAGATCGCGGGGCTTCACCTAAGCTTGTGGGGTTTATCATTATCTCAATCAATTCAGGAGTATTCACTTTGAGCATTAAAGTTGGCGACAAGCTGCCAGACGTAAAATTGGGAATGTTGACCGATGACGGCATGCAAACCCCGAGCACCACCGAATATTTTGCCGGCAGTAAGGTAGCGCTGTTTGCTGTGCCGGGCGCCTTCACGCCCACCTGTTCGGCTGCCCACCTGCCAGGATATGTGGTGCACGGTGATGCACTGAAAGCCAAAGGCATCGACAAAATAGCCTGTGTCTCGGTTAACGACGCTTTTGTGATGCAAGCTTGGGGGCGCTCGGCGAATGCGGAAGGGCAAGTAGATATGCTCGCCGACGGCAATGGTGAGTTGGCCTCTGCACTGGGCCTTGAGATGGATGCCAGTGGTTTTCTAATGGGCAAACGCTGTCAGCGTTTCTCAATGGTAGTTGATGATGGTGTTGTGACGCAGCTACATGTTGAGGCGCCCGGAGACTTTAACGTGAGTGCGGCAGAATATTTGTTGGAGAATCTGTAGTCGCTTTTTCTCGTGTACGCTCGTGCTACCAGTAGCGCCTCAGGCTTAACAGCCACTGGTCGGTGTCGATTGCCACGGGGTGCCCTGGAATGTAGTGCCGGCCCCAGCGTTCACTTTTCCACTGTGTGTAGCTGAGGCTGGTTTTCCAGCCTTTGCCCCAGTTGAAGCTGTAGTTCAGCATGACACTGCGGCCGTGTTCATCGTTGGTATCCACGGGTGTGAGGTCTGTATCTTCCACTTCAAAGCGGTCCCAGCGCAGGCTTGTGCGATGGGGGCCTACTCGTTTGCTTAACATCACATAGCCCGACCAGTAGTCCGCCTCGATGCTCTCGATTGGGCCGCCTCCCATCAAAGTATCGCCCTTAAGATATTGGCTCAGAAGCTCCACATTTCCTCCCAGTCGCCAATGGGCGCTTATCTGGTGGAAGCGGCTTCTCCAGGCATATTGGCCCTGTTTAAGTGCGGTGCTTTTGCCTTGATTATTGTAATAGAAATAACTCAAGTTCAGCGGGCGACCCCGGCCGCTCTTAGCACCCCAGGCGAGATCTGAGCCGAGATAAAACCCGGGGCGATTATCGACTTCCACAAAAGGTTCAAACAGGGGTGTTTGTTTATTGAAGAGCCCGTCCTCCCGAATTTGGGGCAAGTCGGCGATAGGGTAGTCGCTGTTAAGTCCTGCTATTCGGTCATGGCTGGCCCAACCTCGCCAGGCCAACATCGTGCCGGCGGTGTCGTTGTAAACATAAAGTGCTCCGAGCAAAGACAGATCCCAATTGGCCTGACGGAACTTCCCCGGTAAGGTCCATCGGTTTTCAACACCAATGGTGCGCATCTCTTCGCCGATCCAGGTATTGATTGTGGAGGGAGTCAGCGAATAGGGAGAGGTCCAGAGCGGACCGGTATTTTCAAGAGAGGCGGGCAAGTGAAAGGCACCCGCTCGCCATTCTTGTCGCCACTGGCTTGTGGGAACTGGGCGGTAGTGCAGAAAGGCTTCACTCAGTGTGAGCTCAGATTCATCGCCGGCGTAGGCCAGCAGCGTGACATTGGCCACTAGGGTGGGGGTGAGTCGATAGTCGACGTCGAGTCCGGCTTGTGCGAGCTGTGCGAGGCTGTCGTCATCGCCATAACGAAGGCCAAGTGCGCCGCCGTCCAGCCAGCTGTCGCTGCCGCGATGCTGGCTCTGCAGTTGCAGGTCCACCATGCCTCGCAGGTGAAGTTTGTCTTCGTTGTGATTGTCCGCCTGCGCCAGCACACTAAAAATGCAGAGGCACAGCCCGACAGCCAAACGCTGAACTATTCCGACCCCAGTTCGCCCAGGGTCGATAACGTCACAGCATATTCCGTTTCTGATAACCATTTTTCCAATTCTTTCACTGGTAACGGCCTGCTCATGTAATACCCTTGGGCAAAGTTACAACCCAATTGGCTTAACAGAGTCAGGGTATCCTTGTCTTCGACGCCTTCGGCCACTACCGTTAAACCCATGGTATGACCCAATTCAATCGTGGATTTTACAATGGTTGCATCATCTTTGTCCCGGTTCATGTCGAGCACAAAGCTTTTATCAATTTTGAGTTCGTGCACAGGCAGCTGCTTCAGGTGCGCCAGAGACGAATAACCGGTGCCGTAGTCATCCACCGATAATCTTACCCCCAGGTCTTTCATCGCGCGCAGTATATTGCAAGCCTGTTCCGGGTCTTCCATGATCTCACTTTCGGTCACCTCTAGTGTCAACATGTGACAGGGAACGCCAAAGTGCTGCAACAAGTTGGGCACATTGGTCTGCAAGTCTCCAGCAAACAAGTCGATCGCAGAAATGTTCACGGCCACACCAATATCAAACCCACTTTGTCGCCACGCTTGGCATTGGGCGAGTGCCGTTCTTAATACCCACTGTGTGAGGCGGGTGATGCTGCCCGACTGTTCAGCGAGCGCAATAAAATCATCGGGGGGCACAAAACCATAGGAGGGGTGATGCCAGCGCACCAGGCATTCCATTTTGGTAATGCGATGGCCGCCGTCTTTTTGAAGGCTGAGTGTTGGCTGGTAGTAGAGCTCCAGCTGCCCCTCTTCGATGGCGCCGGGTAAATCACTCATCAGAGATAAGCGCTGCACACTGTGTGTATCATTTTTCTTGTCGTAAAGTGCGAAGGCAAGGCGTTTGTCCTTTGCGGTCGAAATGGCGATGTCTGCCAGCCGCAGCAAGGTGGTCACATCTTTACTGTGTTCTGGATAGGTGGCGATGCCCAATGACGTTGACAGTGCGATATTAATGCCGTTTTGTGTGAAAGAGGGTTCAAACAAATGGGCGATTTTTTCTCGCAGCTCCTTAAGTTGGCCGTAATTATCCATCGGCATAAAAAACAGGAATTGGTCGCCCTCCTGCCGAGCCAGCGTATTAACGTCAAACACTTGGGTCAATCGGGTGCCAACCTCAATTAATAGTTGATCGCCGTTGTCGTGCCCAAGGGTGTCGTTTATTTCTTTGAAGCGATTAATGTTGAACAGACCCACACAGAACTTTGGATGCGTCTGATTGCTGGTATTGATAGCGTTTTCCAGAACACGAATGAAGACTTCACGTTTCTGCAGCCCGGTTAAGCTGTCGTGTTCTGCCTGGTAACGAATTTCCCGTTCCCGCTCGGCCACGGCCTGGTTCATTGTCTGGAATTCAGTGGCCAATTGACCAATTTCGTCCTGGCGACCAATTTCGATTGTGGTTTGATATTCACCCGAGGTGGCTTTCTTAATCAGCTTCAGTAGCGCCTCGACCGGCTTGGTTACACTGCGAGCAATCACCGCTGCTACAATGCTCACGGCAAAAAGAGAGACCGAAAACAAAAACAGCAAACCAATCCAAAAGTCGGTGAGCGAGCCAAAAAGTCGCTGCCGGGATTTTTGAATAATAACCATCAGGTTGCCGTCACCTTCGTTTTCAATGACGTGACCAATTTGCATTGTATTTTCTGCGTCGCTCAGAAAGTGTGGTTCGCCCTCGGCCAGTTGAGGAAGCTCTGCGGCCATGCTGGGCAAGCGTGAGGCAATGTCTGGGCGGGTTGAGGCGATCATTTCAATGTTCTGGTTATCGACGGCGACAAAACAGATGTCCAATTCGGTAATCGCTTCAAAGTGTTTGGCAAGTGCCGTGTTAAACTCAAAGCCGATACTCAACCAGGCGTTCAAGCCACCTTGTGTGATGGGTACCAGCACCAGCTGGTAGTACTGTCCGTCGATATTGGATATTTGCTCGCGGGTGTAAGTGTCGCGGGGGTCGAGCGGGGCAATGATGTTGAGCAGAGTCTGGGGCTGAATGTTGACGGTGCTGCCAATGAGTTGCCCGTCGTAGTCACTCACAAAGGCGATGTCAGCCTCGACCCTGTCAATGTGATTATTGAGTGCGCTTCTCAACGTTTTCAGGTCCCGCAGGGCAATCGCTCTCTGCAGTGCATCGTCGTGTGCAATGGTATCGGCATAGGTTTGCAAATAGGCGTTACGGGATACAAGCTCACTGTGGAAAAGACGTTTGCCGGTTTGCAGCGCCTCAGACATTTGTGTTTGAACACCCCGGTCCAGGGCCGTCCAGGAAAACAGCGCGGTTATGCCTTGCAATAATAGCAGCAGACCAAAAAACGCCGTAAAGATACGGTTGCGGAAACTGAAAAGCGGTTTCCTGTGTGTTTTAGTAGTCGCTGGACTCATCAAACTGATCCTCGGGTGCAGTGGCTTGGTAGGTGGGTTTAATCTCGTAACTCAGTGAGATCGCCTGGGATTGTTTTTGTCCTGTTAAGCTCAGGGGCACGGCAATGGTTTCTCGCCGATCAATGCCGGGGTGCCAGAAGTGCAGGGTGTATTCGCCCTCGGGAACGTTTTCCAACTGCGCATGTTGTTGCGTTGCCTGGGTGAACCAGGGTGTATCAACGACATAAATATAAGCTTCCATCCAATCGTGGATATTGCAGCCCAGGCTAACTTGTCCCGACACATCGAAAGATTTGCTGGGTACTTCTCGGCCTTTATACAGTTTGAATTCAAATGCATTGTTTCTGGAATAAGAATAGACGTGATGGGCAACATCGTCCCGGTTGGGGAAGGCCACGTGTGTGCCTTTTTGTAATACCCGAATAAAGGGCACAAACTGCAGGTCTTGCTGAGCCATTTCAACCCGGGTGTCGGGGCTTACTGGCGAATGGGTTTGAGCCGGGTCGGCACTGTTCAGGTAGAGCACTGCGCCGGACAAGTCTGGCAGTGTCTGACCGATACCCGAAGTGATATCGATCTGAAGGTCAACGGCGCCCGCCGCCGGCGTGATCGCTGGCAGCAGACAGAAAAAAAGCGCTTTCAGGGTTTTATGTGTTCCTGTCACTATCGGTCCTTAAATCAGTTTTTAACGTGATCCAGGCGATAGTATAACGCTGCTCTTACCTGGATTGCATGATTGGACCCACACTTTTAGCCAAGGTTTCCTTTTCTTTCACACATTCGCCGGTGAGAGCAAAGCCTAATAGGGCGCCGGTTCGATCCCGGAACAGTGCTTTCACGCCGTTTTCGCCTTTGGTTTCTATCTGCCAGTCGCCCTCGGCATCTCGAGCGGGCGGGTTCACGGCGACAGGGAACAGGGTGGTTTTCACCATCACGGGCATCGCGCCGTAATAAACCTCTGTGGGGGTGCCGGTCAGTGTTTGGGCCAAGGCCCGAGCGCTGGCCATTAACGGAGACACGTAATAGAGCACATGCCCGTCAACTTGCGCGCAATCTCCGAGTGCATAAACATTAGTGGCGCTAGTTTTGAGTGAGCGGTCCACCACAATGCCTCTTTGGGTATCAATGCCCGCCGCCTGTGCTAATTCAATTCGCGGTCTTACGCCTACAGCAGAAAGAACCAGGTCTGCGTCGATGGTGGTGCCATTACCCAAAACGGCGCGCACACCTCTGCCGTGTTGATTCACCTCTTTAACAACGGTGCCGAAGTGAAATTTAACGCCGGCGTTTTCGAGCGCGTGTTGTACCGATTCGGAGGCGGTGGGAGGTAGCAGGCTGGCCAAAACACTCGACATGGGGTCGACCGCTTCAATGTCATAGTGCTGGTGAATCAGGTCGTTGGCGTATTCACTGCCAATCAAACCCGCACCAATAATAAGGACTTTTTTAGCGCCGACCATGGCCGTTCTGAATCGGGTGTAGTCCATCAAGTCATTGACTGAGAATACTCGATCCAGGCCGGTGCCCTCCAAAGGTGGCTCGATGCATTCGGCCCCCCAGGCCAAAATCAGCTTTCCATAGTGCAGGCGCTGACTATCAATTAAAACTTCCTGGGTGCCTGTGTCGATGGCGCTCACCCGGGTGAAAATACGAATTTCTGCCTGTAATTGTTCTGCCATCTCGGCGGCGCTGGCGGTGGCCATGGCCTCGGCTGTTTTCTGTTTGTGAAAACCCGTCGAGATCAGGGGTTTAGAATAGGCCCTGCCGTCATCTGCGGTGATCATAATAATTGGGGTTTGAGAATCGTTTTTGCGAATTTCCCGTGCCAGGTTGTAACCTGCCAATCCGGTACCGATGATGACAATGGGAGCACTGGTGCTGGAAGTGGCCACTGAGTCTGTCGTCGCTAGAGCGCTGGGTGTTTCCGCGGGTGCAGCAACACCCACCGAGATCATTTCAAAATCATCTTTACCGACACCACATTCCGGGCAGGTCCAGTCGGCGGGGATATCTTCCCAGCGGGTGCCCGGGGCAATGCCTTCTTCCGGGTCGCCTTTGGCTTCATCGTAAACCCATCCGCACACCAGGCACTCCCAAATTTTAAACGGTTCGGAGGCAATACTGGTGACCGGAGTGGCAGGTGCAGCTTCGCTGCTGTTGTCCACTTCTTCGGCGGCGCCCGAGGTGCCCACGGCAATCATTTCAAAGTCTTCTTTGCCCACACCGCACTCGGGGCATAACCAGTCGTCGGGAATGTCGGCCCAGCGGGTGCCGGGTGCAATGTCATCTTCTGGCCAGCCTTTGGCTTCGTCGTAGACCCATCCACAAACTATGCATTCCCATACGGTGTAACTTGCCATGACACTTACCTTAATTCTCGACGTCGATTGAGGGCGTATCTTGCCTGAAAAAAAGCCCGTATAAAACACTTGGCTTTCGCCTCCTGGCAACAGTTTGTTGCTAAATTGGGTATTTGGCCCCTGTGCTGCTTGCCCGACTCTGACTCTATCGCGCATAATCACGGCCTCCTCGCAGCCCTGATCTGTGACGGCATTGTGTCTAAAGGGAACTATCATGAAGTTGGCATCGCAACTGAATCGCCTGGGAACAGAAACAGCCTTTGCCGTTTCCGCCGCCGCTGCACAGTGGGCGGAAAAAGGGCACAAGGTTTACCCCTTTCATCTGGGTGACATTAATCTGCCAACCCCGGCCAATATTGTCGAAGCCTCGCAGAAGGCGATTGTTGATGGGGCCACCGGTTATTGTCCCGGAGCAGGCCTGCCTGAACTGCGCGCTCTGATTGCCGACGATGTGGGGCGTAAGCGGGGTTTGCTTTATCACACCGGCAACGTTTCCGTGCAACCAGGGGGGAAACCTGTCATTGGAAAATTCCTTCAGGCTGTGATGAACCCGGGAGATGAAGTGCTTTACCCAAATCCTGGGTATCCCATTTACGAGTCGCAAATTGAATATCAGGGTGGTGTGGCCCGGCCCTACGGTTATCTTGAAACAGCCGAGGGTTTTGATCTGGATCTGGACGCCATTCGTGCATCAATTAACCCTCGCACCCGGGTACTGATTTACAACAATTATCAAAACCCCAACGGCGCCCAATCCAGCGAAGCTGAGATGCAGGCGCTGGCCGAACTGGCCCTGAAACATGATCTGTGGGTGCTCAGTGATGAGGCCTATTATGAAATTCAATATGGCAAACCCGCCCACTCCATTGTGAGTTTGCCGGGCATGCAGGAGCGCTCGGTTATTTTGTATACCTGCTCCAAACGTTTTGCGATGACAGGCTGGCGTTTAGGGGCCGCAATAGGTCCAGAGCCTGTGATAGAGGTTTTCAACAAACTGAATACCAACGCTGAATCCTGCACCGCGCACTTTGTGCAGTATGCGGGCATTGAAGCCATTGGGGGAGATGACCGGGGACCAAGCGCAATTCTAGAAACATTACGAGAGCGGCGCGATGTGTGTGTGCATGCCTTAAATGCCATTGACGGCATTCAGATTCAGGCCCCGGACAGCACATTTTATCTGTACCCGAATGTCACAAAAATTGTCGAACGCTTGGGGCTGACGGATGCCAATGCGCTCATGGACAAGGCCTTGCACGAGGCCAATGTGTCATTTTGCACGCGCCTGCATTTTGGGCGACCGACCCCCGGAGAGAGTGAGCATTATATTCGTTTCGCCTATTCGGGGATCGATACCAAGGATATAAAAGAGGGCTTAGCCCGCTTAAAACTGTGTTTTGAACAATAGACTGTGTTTTGAACAATAATGCCGGAGACTGAAAACGTGAATAACAAAAGTTGGCAAACGCCGACGAACCTGCTGCTGGTAATGTCAGTTGCCGTACCGATCGCCTTTGCCACCTGGATGGCCTTGCTCAATAATTTTGTGATTGAGCGGGCGGCCTTCACCGGTGCGGAAATTGGCATGCTGCAAAGTATTCGAGAGATCCCGGGTTTTCTGGCATTCACGGCTGTGCTGGTTTTATTGGTTGTGAAAGAACAGGTGTTTGCTTATCTCTCTCTCGCAGTGATGGGTTTGGGTGTTGCGCTGACCGGTTATTTCCCGTCGATCGTGGGGCTTTACCTCACAACCTTTTTAATGTCGGCGGGTTATCACTATTATGAAACGGTTAAACAATCTTTGTCATTGCAATGGCTCAGTATTGAAGAGGCGCCCGCTGTTTTAGGTAAGCTGATTGCGGCGGGTTCCCTGGCATCATTGTTTGTTTATAGCTTTCTGTGGCTGGCTCAGGAATATTTTGGTCTGTCGTATCAAACGATTTATCTTTTGGGCGGCGGCATTTGTTTGGTGCTGGTGTTGATCATGTGGCTGGCGTTCCCGCAGTTTGAAAGTAAAACGCCGCAGCGCAAACATTTGTTGATGCGCAAGCGCTACTGGCTGTATTACGCGCTGACCTTTATGGGCGGTGCCCGCCGACAGATCTTTGTGGTGTTTGCCGGTTTTTTAATGGTGGAAAAATTTGGTTATAGCGTCAGCAATATTGCCGCTTTATACCTTATTAACCATCTATTTAACTGGATATTTGCAGCACGCATTGGTGCACTGGTTGGGCGGATAGGCGAGCGCCGGGCCCTGACGTTTGAATACTGTGGTTTGATGTGTGTATTTACCGCTTATGCCTTTGTGAATGATGCCACTTGGGCTGCGGGTTTATATGTATTGGATCATTTGTTTTTCTCGCTGGCGATTGCCATTAAAACGTATTTCCAGAAAATTGCTGACCCCGCCGACATGGCCTCGACCGCAGGTGTTTCCTTTACTATTAACCACATTGCAGCGGTTGTCATTCCCGCTCTTTTTGGTCTGATTTGGCTGGTATCACCCATGGTGGTATTTTTGCTGGGCACCGCAATGGCGGCAATCAGTTTAGTGCTGGCCAGAAATATTCCCTTGCGGCCAGCGCCGGGTAATGAGGTAGTATTGGGTAAAGTGACCGCTTCGGTGCAGCAAAGTGGGAGTGCCGCCTGAATACGAAGCGGCGACGGTGAGGCCAGAGGAGAGCGCATGAGTGAAGGATATCAACCCTTTCAGCCGTTGCTGACTGAGCCCGGGCTCGAGAGCTTCTCCCTTGAGTTAAAGCAGGTTCGAGCCAAAGGCTTACTTAGTAATGTGGTGCACTCCTTTTTACAGGTGAGTACCCAAAAAGCGACTGCCTACCCCATTGTGCCCGATGGTACGCAGGCGGTATTTATTTCGCCCCAAGCCGCCCAGGTGGGCGGCGCCCTGAGTTGTGCCCGGGATCTTCAATTGCCGCAGCCCGGCGATTATTTTGGCATTCGTTTTTACCCGGGGGCGCTGCGCCACTTTTTCGATCTTAATTTGGCCGACATTAAAGATCAGTTTGTTGATGCTTCGTTTTTCCCCTGTCCTCGCTTTCTCCGCCTGCCTCAGGAAATTTTTCAACAGAGGCGCTTTCGCCAACGAGCGCGTGTCTGCGAACAGTGGTTGTTGGGGCACTTCACACCCCGGCGCCAAGACGCTTTTGATCGGGCGCTAGAGCAAATTTATGCTTCTTTTGGTTCCATAGAAATCAATAAACTTGCTGAAAACCTGGGCTTGAGCAGTCGGCACATCAACCGCTTATTCAAGCAATATACAGGCTTGAGCACAAAAGCGTTTACTCAGACTGTTCGTATTCAAGGGGTGTGTAAACAGCTTTTTGACGTGCCGCAAAACACCTTGAAAGCCGCGCTGGAATTTGGTTATTTTGACCAGGCCCATTTGTTGAAAGACTATAAACAACGCCTGCGATTAAACCCCGCTTCACTGTTTGAACGCTTTATGTCCGATTTTTACAAGCGTTAAACACTTATCAAGGTAAAGCTACCGGCTAAACAATCAGTCGGAGAGCGATATGCACTACTGCAAAACAGAAATTCTGGAAATGGCCAGCGGACAATTTTTTGGTGAGGGCAATGCCCAGTTGCCTAATTCGTCGATGTTGATGGTCGATCAAATTGAACACATCGCAAGCACCGGCGGGGCTTTTGATCGGGGTTTATTGAATGCCAGTCTGGCAATACAGCCTGATCATTGGTTTTTTGACTGCCATTTTAAAGGCGACCCGGTAATGCCCGGCTGCTTGGGGCTGGACGCCTTGTGGCAATTGTTGGGTGTGTTTCTCGGTTGGTCTGGTTTACCCGGGAAAGGGCGGGCACTGGGGGTTGGCAAAGTAAAGTTCAGCGGCCAGATATATCCGGACGCGGGCGCGATTCAGTACCAAATCGATGTTAAGCGAGTCATTAAAAAGCCTCTCGTCATGGGAATTGCCGACGGCCAGGTCATTCATGGGGGGCGAGTGATCTATGAGGCCAAGGACTTGAAGGTAGGTTTACTAAAAAAGACAGAGAAAGCAGGGTAGTGGATAAAAAGAGGGCGGGGTTGGCAGACTGGTGTTGCCTAACCCCGTAAAGCGCCTGCCTATGTTTGCAAACGTTCTACTGTGTTCAGGAAGCCTTAGCTTGGCAGAGTGATATTTAACTCCAATACTGAACACCCGCCGTTCTGGTCAACTTGAACATCCACATCGTCTTGATCAATTTCGACATATTTGCGAATCACAGCGAGTAACTCCTGTTGTAACTTCGGCAAATAATCGGGTTGGCTTCGTTTGTTTCTTTCGTGAGCCACAATAATCTGCAAGCGCTCCTTGGCGATGGAGGCAGTCTGCTTTTTGGGGCTGCGGAAATAGTCAAAAATTCTCATGCGCTCCTCCTGAACAAACGGCTAAACAAGCCTTTCTGTTCCACCTCAATAAAACGTTGTTCTACCTCTTCACCTAACAGGCGGGCCACCGCGTCGGCATAAGCTTGTCCGGCGGGGCTGTCGGCATCGTGAATCACGGGGGTGCCCTGGTTAGAGGCTTTTAACACGGTCTCAGACTCTGGGATAACACCCAACAACTTAGTAGCCAAGATTTCTTCCACATCTTCAACACCCAGCATCTCGCCTTTCTCAACACGCTCGGGGTTGTAACGGGTGAGAAGCAACATCTCTTCAACGGTTCTGCCCTCTTCCGCAGCCCGTGATTTGCTTTGCAAAATGCCCAGAATGCGGTCGGAGTCGCGAACGGAGGAAACCTCCGGATTGGCCACAACAATGGCTGCGTCGGCAAAATACAGGGCCATGAAGGCGCCGTGTTCAATGCCGGCGGGGGAGTCACAAATAATGTACTCAAATCCGTCGTCAGCTAACTCCTGCAGCACTTTTTCAACACCTTCCTGGCTCAGCGCGTCTTTATCGCGGGTCTGGGAGGCGGGCAGAATGAAGAGGTTCGGGCAGCGTTTATCCTTGATAAGTGCCTGTTTCAACGTGGACTCGCCGTTGATCACATTAACAAAGTCATACACCACACGACGTTCACAGTTCATGATCAAGTCGAGGTTGCGCAAGCCGATATCAAAATCGATGACAACGGTTTTTTTGCCGCGCAGAGCCAGGCCGCTACTGATTGCCGCACTGGAAGTGGTTTTTCCCACGCCGCCCTTACCGGACGTTACTACAATAATTTTTGACAAGGTGTTTATGCCTCTTAATTGTTGTTAAATATTAATTTAGCGTTTGACCAGAGGTGCAGTGTGCAAAGTCTGTTCTTGCAGAGAAATCCGCACCGCCTGTTTCCAGTGTTCATTCTTTAAATCTTCTACCAGCTTGAAATGGCCGGCAATAGAAATTAATTCAGCCTCCAGGCTCTGACAAAACACTTGCGCGCTCTCGTCGCCTTGGACACCTGCCAGGGCTCTGCCACGCAGCGGGGCATAGACATGAATGTTGCCGTCGGCCAAAATCTCGGCGCCCGCAGATACGGGGGCGAGCACAATGAGGTCGCCACCCGGGGCGTAGACTTGCTGGCCTGAGCGCACCGGGGTGGTAATGATTTTATTGCCGATGGCCGTGTGGACCGGCGTATTGGCAGCTATGTCTGGAGTGGGTTCTTCAACTGCCTGGATGACGGGCGTCGGTTCCGGGCTGCTTTCCCTGGGTGTTTTATTTGAAGGTCGGCTTTGAGCCGCCATGATAGCCAGGCCTGCCTGTTCTGCCCGCGCCTCCAGTTCAGCCGGCGCACCTTTGAGGGCAACCAATAACATGCCGTTGTCTCTCAACGACTGCCTGAGTGAGTCCAGCGGTAGCTCAGTGCTGTTGCCACTGAAATTATCCAGCCCCAGTATTACGGGTGTCTGCTGAAAAAATCCGGGGGCTTCTGCCACTTTAGTCGCCAGGTCTTGTTGCAGCTGAACGGGGTCGTAGTGGTGGAGTTCAAGTAAGGTCAGGGGGAAGAGTCCACCCTTGAGACGAAAGCTTGTTTTGGCCGGCGCTATCTCTGCCGTAGAACTATTTGTGGGTGACATCGAATTCCATGTACTGCTGATTCATGATCAAGCGCGAGTTATAGCGTTTTCGCAGTACTTAGGCAAGGAAAAGCTGGGTGAAAAGGAAGGAAACTCCACCTATGCTTGGTAGCGGTGGCAAAATTGGGCCAGATCAGGCAGTCTTGCGCTGCCGATGGATGTTTTTGGGTCTATTATTGGCACGGTCCCACAGGATGAGGAACTCAGTGTTTATGGCGGTTGGAAAATTACTTAGACGGTTATTTGGCGGTAAATCTGAGGTCTCACAGGGTCACCCGGAGCCGGGTGATATTGCGGCCGTGCAGATTAAAGCGCCTGTGGGTTTCTCAATACCGGAAATTGAATCTCAGTTCTACGAATCCATGTTCGACAGCCCGATCAAAGAGGCGCAGTTGAGTGTGCCGCAAAAGCTGGTAGTCGATGTGGTTAAAACCACGCTGAGCAACCCGGACCAACGAACTGCAGTGGTGCCGCAGTTGCCGGCCATTATTCCTCGACTGATGCGCAGCCTGCGCGACCCTGAATCTTCGATCAAAGATTATGTCAATATCATCGATAAGGACCCTTCACTGAGCGCATCTGTTTTGCGCCTGGCCAACAGTGCCTATTTCAATCAAAGTGGCAATCGCATTGCCAGCATCGAGCGTGCCGTTGTGAAGCTGGGGGTGGACGGCCTGCGTTCGGTTCTGTCCGCAGCAGTCATGCAGCCCATTATCCAGCGCAACTCCCCATACTTTAATCATTTTGGGCACAAGTTGTGGCAGCACTCACTTTGCTGTGCCGTGACCTGCGAGCTGTTGGCGAAACGAAGGGGGCTTGAGCCCTTTAAAGTGTATTTATTAGGACTCGCGCACGATATCGGCAAAATCACGATTTTTAGCGAATTATGTAAGCAGTTTCAGTTAAATTCCCCAGAGGACAAACCCGGCTGCCAGGTGTTTGTGCCCTTGATCAGAGAATTTTCATTGCAGCTCAGTAGCTGGATCGCCCGGGATTGGGATTTGCCCATGGACGTGTGTACGGCACTGGATCAGCAACTGGCTCTGGGGCAGGGCAAGCCGGTGGGCATTTATGCTCGCATTTTATATCGGGCCAATCTGGCCTGTGAATTTTATGCGGCCGGGGGCCACAAAGATGTAAAAAGAGCGGCGGTATTGATCAAAGAATTAGACCTTCCCGCCGACCTGTTTCAAACCATGGAGTCACTGGCGACAGAAATCTAGCCTTCAAGAAAAGTACGTGCTGGCCGTTAAAGGAAGATAGTGTGGGCGCATCAATGAGATACAGTACATGAATAAAAACAAATCAAACGGTTCTATTGCCAATCGACTGCTGGTTCCCATTGGCGGAATCAATGTGGTTTTTCTTGTCATTTTGGCGGTGGCCCTGCCTAAGGACCTCAGCCTAACAGGCGTCTTGATTGGCACAGGGCTGATGTTTGTGTTGAACCTCGCCGCTGTGTGGTTTTTTGCCCAGCAACTCGTCGCCGGGCGCCTGTCAGAACTGTATGACTATCTTGAGCTTGTTGTCAGTTCGGAAAGAGCCCCTAAAAAACCGCTGCGAGACGACGGAGACGATGAAATTGGTGCAATAGTTGAAATGCTGACCACCTTTGTTCAAGACCTAAAAGGTGTCATAGAGCAAGTGCGCGATGGCGCCCACCAGGTTCGGGAGAGCTCTGAACACCAGGCCAGCCTGATGGTCGACTCCGTCGACAAAGTGGGCGAGCGCACCTCGCAGGTGGAGCAGGTTGCGTTGTCATTTGGCGAGTTGGCATCTCTGTCACTGTCGCTGTCGGGTACCGCTGATCAAATTGCCGAGTCGACCAACGAAGTGGTTGTATTGTTAAAGGATGGCAGCCGTTCTTCCCAGGAAAACCAGGTCGCGGTGAAAGATTTGTCGGTTAATGTGGAAAGCATGAGCGAAGACGCCTCTAAACTGCAGGCTGAAACCGCGCGTATTGGCTCAGTGCTCGATGTGATTAAGGGCATTGCCGAACAGACCAATTTGCTCGCCCTCAACGCGGCGATTGAAGCGGCCAGGGCCGGTGAGCAGGGGCGCGGTTTCGCGGTTGTTGCCGATGAGGTGAGAGCACTTGCCCACCGCACCCAGGAGTCTACCGTGGAAATTCAGGAAATGGTCGAAGGCCTGCAGGCGCGTGCGCACAGTACCGTTGAGGCCATGAGCCGGGGGCGCGAATTGAGCACCAATAGTTTGGAGCAAAGTGACCAGCTGGTGGCCACGTTGGAGCAGATGCAAGCCGTGATGCTCCAGGTGAATGAGTTGGCGGGCAATGTCTCCCAAAGCACAACAGAGCAAAGTAAAACGACGCAAGACGTGAATGACCGCATGCATGAAATTTCAGCCAGCGGCCGGGAAATCTGCGACTCCTTGAATGTAATTTCCACTCAGGCACAAGCCCAAGAGCAGGTTGCCCAGCACGTGGACGACAGCCTCGATCGCATCTGCGTGTAGGTCTCCCTCCTAATTTTCGCCTGTTCAGCCTAAATAGCTGCGGCAGGCGAGATTGATTGTTACACTCCCCTCCTAATAATTAATATAAATCAATTAGGAGTCTTTCTTGGACGCTATTAACGCCCTGCTGCTATCTGTAGACAGCTTACTCGGTTCTGCTCCCTGGTTTCCCTTTGCGCTGTTGGGTGTGGGTCTGTTTTTTACCCTTTATCTCGGTTTCCCGCAGATTCGTTATTTCAAACACGGCTGGGCCGTGGTGGCAGGAAAGAAACACGATGATCAAGCCCCCGGTGATACCAGCCACTTTCAGGCACTGACAACCGCGCTGTCGGGCACAGTGGGCACGGGTAATATCGGCGGTGTTGGCCTGGCTATTTTTCTGGGTGGACCCGCCGCTTTGTTCTGGATGTGGGCCACGGCTTTTCTGGGCATGGCAACCAAGTTTGTCGAGGTGACACTCTCCCATAAATACCGTGTGCAAGCGGATAATGGCACAATGGCCGGCGGCCCCATGTACTACATGGAGCGTGGCATGAATATGAAGTGGCTGGCGACGTTTTTTGCGGTTGCCACCGTCATTTGTTCATTTGGCACGGGCTCAATGCCCCAGATCAATAATATTGCCCAGAGTGTGCACGCCACTTTTGAGATTCCCCATATTATCACCGGCGGTGTATTAGCGGTTTTGTTGTTTATGGTGATTGTTGGCGGTATTAAACGCATTGCTCACTTTACGCAGGTGGTTGTGCCTTCAATGGCTCTGCTGTATTTCATTGGCGCACTGGCCGTTATATTTGCCAACCTGGATAAGATTGGCCCCTCTTTTGTCAGCATCATTAGTGACGCGTTTTCGGGCTCTGCCGCAGCGGGTGGCTTTCTGGGTGCGACCTTTGCCTATGCCTTCAACCGCGGTGTGAACCGAGGTTTGTACTCGAATGAAGCCGGTCAGGGTTCTGCTCCCATTGCCCACGCCGCAGCGCGTGCCAATGAACCCGTTTCAGAAGGTGTTGTTGCGATTTTGGAACCCTTTATCGACACCATTGTGATTTGTACTGTTACGGGGCTGGTTATTCTGGCATCCGGCGCCTGGACACAAAAGTTCGACAATACCTTCCAGCGGGCCGACATGGCTTACATTGCTGGCACTTATGATGATCAGTCGGCAGCCGATCGGGAGCACCTGTTCGGATTCCTGGTGGGCACCAGTGATAAGGTCGAGCGATTTAACGGTGATTTGACTATCGTAGACGGCAAGGCAGCTACCGGTGGGTACACCCTGCTACATGCGCGTTCCGTGGCAGAAGATGTGACCTACTCTAGTGCAGACCTGGCCTACAGCGGTGTATTGAAAATCGTTGATGGATTGCCTGCAGATTCCAATGTAGTAGTGAAGGGCAAGTCTTTGCTGCATTCAGCGGCCCTCACAACCAAAGCGTTTACTTACGGCTTTTTTGGTGAATTTGGCAAATACATCGTGACCATCGGGCTGGTTTTGTTTGCGTTCTCGACCGCCGTCGCCTGGAGTTATTATGGCGACCGGGCCATGATCTATTTGTTTGGCACCAAGACGCTCTTGCCCTATCGAGTTGTATTTTGTATTGCCTTTTTCTGCGCGTCCTTTCTCGACACACGGGTAGTGTGGAATTTGGCGGCGGTAGCGATTGTGATCATGACGATTCCCAACCTATTTGGTATTCTGTATCTACACCGTGAAATGAAAGAAACGGTGGATGAGTACTGGGAAAAAAGCTAGGTATTATGAAAGACGACAAGCCCACTTCATTTGATATTGCCTTTAAGGCTGGCGTGTCTCAAGCCACCGTGTCGCGTGCCTTGCGCGACAGTCCTCTGGTGAGCAAAGAAACACGCGAAAAAGTGAAGGCAGTGGCACTTGAGCTCAACTACAAAGTTGATAAAAATGCTCGCAATTTGCGCTCTCAAAAAACCCGGACCATTGCGCTTTTGTTGTGTGAGGATCCGGGCACAGGCGATTCCCTGATCAACCCCTTTTTCCTGTCGATGCTGGGTAGCATTACGCGGGCGGCAGCCAAAAGAGGTTATGACGTATTGATCTCTTTTCAGCAGCTGAGCAGTGACTGGCATGCCGACTATGAGGATGCCAATCGGGCAGATGGCATTATTTTTCTCGGTTATGGGGATTATCACAGCTATTCACTAAAAGCTGAGAAGCTTGTGACCGAAAATGCACACTTCATTACTTGGGGGCCTGTAGTCAGTGGACAGCCGGGATACTCCATCGGTTGTGATAATTTCAGTGGCGGTTATGAGGCGGGCAAACACCTGCTGAAGCTGGGGCACCACCGGGTCGCTTTTTTGGGTGGGGTGTCTTCGGAACACAGCCCGGAATTCCATCAGCGCTATCTGGGTTTTACCAAGGCGTTTAACGAGGTTGGCCTGGATGTGGACCCCGACTTGCAGGTAGAGGCAGACTCCGATGACGATGATGGCTACCGTGCAATTGCCCATCTTGCAGAGAAGGGGCTGGCGTATGACGCCGTGTTTGGCGCCAGCGATCTGATCGCAATGGGGGCGATTAAAGCCCTTGAGAATCAAGGGCGGCACGTGCCCAAAGATGTTGCGGTGATCGGTTTTGATGACATTCCGGCCGCCTCCTATATCAACCCCTCTTTAACAACCATTCAGCAAAACACCACGGTGGCGGGCGAGTTGCTAGTTGAAAACTTGCTGAAGTTGATTGAAGGGGAGAGCATTGAATCAATGCTCTTACCCGCAACGCTGATTGTTCGTGATTCCTGCGGCGAGAACCTCAAGGCTCAATAAGCCTTTTACTGGCGATCTTCCGCTGCATCATCACTCACTAACATTGTTGAGGCTCCTGCAATAATCATGCAGACACCCCCCACTACCAAGGCGTAAATAGCGTACCTATTTTATGGGACAAAAAAGATAAAGTGATTGTAAATAATGAATCTTCTGAAATTATTCGCATGTTCAATAGTGCTTTCAACGATATTACAGGTAATACATTAGATTTTTATCCTGAACATTTACGCGAAAAAATTGATATCGAAAATGAGTTTGTCTATCACAAAATCAATAATGGTGTATACAAAACAGGATTTGCGACCACACAAAAAGCCTATGACAAAAATGTAGCTGAGTTATTTATTGCACTAGAGCATCTTGAGAATAAGTTATCGAAACAGCGTTACTTAACAGGTAATGAAATTACAGAAGCTGATTGGCGTTTATGGGTTACCTTGGTACGTTTTGACTCGGTTTACCATACGCACTTTAAATGTAATTTAAGGCTGATTGAGCAATACAGCAATATTTATAACTTTATGTTAGAGCTGTACCAAATGCCCAATATTGCTAAAACGGTGAATGAAGCCCATATA
>CAJWCA010000029.1 GCA_913020395.1 uncultured Cellvibrionales bacterium
GCGGATTTTTGGTGCCAAATAGTTCGAGAATGAGCGGTGAATAAAGATTTGCTTTTCAAAAAATAAGCTCTGACTTTCGTGAATACTCATATTTCGTGAGCCACCCGCGGGCTGTAACTTCCATGCCGCCGGCAAACCCGCTTCATAACTGGCGTGCCCTGTTTCATGCGCCGTGGCCATTAAGGCCTGCAGGAACTCTCCGTCGTTATAACGGGTAGTAATTCGATTATCGCCGTGATCGCCCGTGCTAAACGGATGAGTGCTGGCATCGAGCCGGCCGGCGTTAAAATCAAAGCCAAGGATATCCATGAGCGTATGATTTAAGGTTTGTTGAGCAGGAGTCGAGAATGGGCCGGGCAAGTGCAGACTTTGACGAGACTTCTGCTTATCAACAACCTGCTGAAGAATGTCGGGCAGACGAGTTTTAAGATCACTGAAAACTTCTGCGATGAATGAGGAGCTGTCGCCGTTTGAATAAAGATCCAACATAGCATCGTAGGGCGTGGGAAAACGTGCGGGCTCGGCTTCTTGTCGACAACGCGCCTCTTCTCTCGCCAGTTCCAACACCGCTTTAAAATTGGGCAGAAAACCTGCCCAGTCATTAGCAGGTCGCTGTGTGCGCCAAGCGTGCTCACACTTGGAACCTACAATCGTTTTCGCTTTCACCAAATCCACAGGCAGGCAAGTGGCCTGCTGCCAGTGCCGCTTCATTTCGCTGAGGTTGATCACTTGTTCAGCGCTCAAAATATCGGCCCGGGCCTCGGCACTTGCGATCAAATCCTTCAAGCTTTCATGGGTTAGGATTTCATGGCTAATTGCCCCCAACTCGGCCAACGCATCGGCTCGCCCTTCAGCTCCCCCTGCTGGCATCATGACTGCCGCATCCCAGTGCAAAAAAGTCTCCGCGTGACTGAGTTTTGCCAGTCGGCCAAACCTTGCTTCGAGAGCAAAGTAAGCCGGCGCTGTCTGATCAGTGGCTGTCATTGTTTTTCCTTTTCTGTTTAGGGCTTGCGAAACTTCAAAGTCCAGCGATCGGTGTTACCGCTCACTGACTTTCTACCAACTTCGTAGCGAAGTTCGTCGTCCAAGCGATGATGCAGGTCGGCAAAATCCACAAACTCAAACCCGGCAGCCTGTATTTCTTTGATCGCTTTAACCGGGTCAAATCGACGACGATTCTCACGGTTATCCACTTCCATATGCCTGCGCGTATGATCTACCACACCATAAATTCCGCCTGACTTCAGCGAATCAAAAGCCGCCTTATTCATAGCCGAGCGACCCGTTTCATTAAAGTTGTGATAGTTGCGGAAAGTCAGCACCATATCCGCATTTTGAACACCCAGAGAAGTCATCGACAATGTATACAAGCGAGACCCTTCGGGGCGATACATTTTGGCATCCTCCGCAACCACCTTAATGTTCTTTTCAAAGCCCTTGCTACCCATTATGTTTTGCTTAACACGACGGGTCCCCAGTGCGGCAATGAACTCTCCATTTTTTTCCAACACAGGTGCCAATAACCGTGTGTACCAGCCACCACCAGGAATGAGCTCAACAACTTTCATGTTGTCCTTCAAACCCAGAAAGTTCAGGGTTTCGATGGGCATACGATTGTCATCCCGCGCAACATCTGCAGCGGGGCGCGTTTGTGCTTCCATCGCGGCACGTATCTGGTCATCGAGCTGTGCAGCATTGGATAAAGCTGAAAAGGACAGCAGTAAACCTGCGCCCAGTGCGATTGTTTTCAACATAGTGATTCCTTTTTCTAGTTAAACAAAATTTTCGAATTAGAAATGCGCCGATCCCGGCACTCGCGGGAATGGAATCGCATCGCGAATATTTTCCATGCCACTGATATAGTTCAACAGCCGCTCAAAACCCAAACCAAAACCGGCGTGGGGAACCGTGCCATAACGCCTGAGATCCCGGTACCACCAAAGTTCTTCTTTAAGTTCGGGGTTATCCATTCTGGATTCCAGAACGCCAAGACGCTCTTCTCGTTGGCTGCCACCAATAATTTCACCGATTCCCGGCGCGAGAACATCCATTGCCGCCACTGTTTTTTCGTCGTCATTAAGACGCATGTAAAAGGCTTTGATATCTTTAGGGTAGTTTTTAACAACAACCGGCCCCTTTACATACTCCTCACACAGAAAACGCTCATGCTCGGACTGTAGATCCAGCCCCCAGCTGACGGGATATTCAAAGGCCTTGCCCGACTTCTCCAGAATATTTACCGCATCGGTGTAATCCATGTGCACAAACTCGGAGTTGACGACTCGCTCCAGGCGATTGATTGCATCCTTATCAACGCGCTGGGCAAAAAATTCCATATCGTCCTGGCGCTGATTAAGTATTTCCCGGAAACAGTGCTTAAGAAAGTCTTCAGCCAGAGCGGCATCATCTTCCAAATCCGCAAAGGCGATCTCCGGCTCAACCATCCAGAATTCCGCGAGGTGGCGACTGGTATTGGAATTTTCCGCTCGAAACGTGGGGCCAAAGGTATAAACCTTAGACATCGCCAAACAGTAGGCCTCAACATTGAGCTGCCCCGATACAGTTAGAAAACTATCCCCGGCAAAAAAGTCTTGTGAAAAATCAGTTTTGCCCTTTGCATCTCTAGGCAAGTTTTCAAAATCGAGTGTTGATACACGAAATAATTCACCTGCACCTTCACAGTCACTGGCAGTAATTAAGGGTGTATTAACCCAGCAAAATCCATTGCTGTAAAAATAGTTGTGCATGGCATTAGCCAAGGTATTTCGCAACCGTGTAATCGCGCCAAAAGCATTTGTCCTCGGACGCAAATGCGCTTGAGTTCGCAGATATTCAAAAGTGTGTCGCTTTTTGGCAATGGGGTATGTTTCGGGATCATCCACCCAACCCACCACTTCGACATCAGCTGCCTGTATTTCTACGGACTGCCCTTTACCTTCCGAGACTACCAACTCACCTGTGGCAACAACGGCACAACCCGCGCCTAACTGAGTAATTTCCTCATAGTTCTCCAGGCTATCTGGCACGACCACCTGAATCGGATCAAAACAAGAGCCATCGTGCACTGCCACAAAGGAAATACCCGCTTTAGAAGTGCGCCGTGTTCGCACCCATCCTTTAATTTTCACCTGCGAGCCAAGCTCGACACTACCCGCAAATAATTCGGTAATTGCATTGGACTTCATTAAATTAACTCTCCCGAGTGCCAGGGTCGATGCCTTGATCGACTTTCATTCTTTAAATAGACGGTTTGAGAGAGAGCTCCCTCAGACATCGCCACTACACAAACTTATGATTCACTCTCTTCATGCAGAGTAATTCGCTTAATCAGTACTTTATCCACAGGGCCGTGGAAGGCGATGTCTTTGTTATCGCCCACCCACTGCTCTTCCACTTCGCTGGCTGCAATGTTATCCAGCACTTCGAAGCCTTCCACTAATTGACCAAAAACCGTGTATTTGCCATCGAGGTGAGGGCGGGCCTCGTGACAGATATAAATCTCTGTACTACCGCTATCCGGGTCTTCAGCCCGGGCAAGACCTACCGCGCCCTTAATGTGGGGGTTGGCATTAAACTCCGCTTTTACCATTGGCTGATCATTGTCATCCGCGCTACCCGCCTGAATCACATGACCCGAAACCACCCGGTAAAAGCTTTTACCCTCATACCAGCCCGCACTCACCAAGCGCTTAAAGTTGGCGACCGTTTCAGGAGCATCCTTTTCAAAAAAACGCATAACCATGGTGCCCCGGGAGGTCTCGATGTGAGCCGTTAACTCCCCAGCCCCTGATAACGCACTGCACAGCAAGCCTGTAAACAGACCAATAATAGATAATAGTCGAGTAAATGATTGAGCCATGAGAGAAAACTCCGGACGAACCTTTCTGATTTTAATTTCTCCGGGGGCGCCTCTGTGGACGGACCGCCCATGAGATCCAGTTATTATGTATTGGATGCTACCACTTCAATCCGGCCCCGCCCACAGGCAGAAGAGAGGAATCCGGCGAAACGACAAGATTGAGAGGTAAAGCTTTGCTTGATATGGCGTTTGATGAAGCGCCTATCCTCTTTTTACAATGGTAACTGTTACGGGGAAAACCCTTAAAAGCAGAGAAATAGCAGGGGCACAAGCGGAAAGGGAGGACTCGCCTGCCCACGACCCCACAGGGGCCAAGGCAAGCTTGTGTTGATTAACGATCTATATTGGCAAACTCTCTGTTGAGCTTATAGTGCCTGGATGTCACGTAGGCCTCCATATCCTCGACCTTGCGAACGGTCTCATTCAGGCGCTCGTGGGCCCGACGAAGACTACTGGACGGGCTGGGCGAATATTTGAACATGTTAGTCCGCTCCCGCTCGTGGTTGTGCCGATCCTCATGGTCGCTCTGGCGGCTGTCGTGCCGATCTTTGCGACGTGGTCGCGGGGCCAATACGATACAGGCAACAATGTAACCAAAGACTGCCAGTGACTGTAAAAACAGCAGCCCCCCCAGAAATACCAGCCTGACAACCCAAGGGGCAAAGTCAAAGTGATCGGCAAGGCCGGCACACACACCCCCAATCATGCCTTCTTTCTTGTTTCGATAAAGATTCATGCCCCAACCGTTGCGGCGATCCTCTTTGAAGTGATTTTCTCTTCTGCGATGTCTAGCCATCGTCTATCTCCTGCTTAATTGCGTTGCTGAGTGCGTGCATTGTGCTCACGCCACTGTGAATGCTCGGCATCGAGAATGGATTCCAATGCGTCTATTCGGTCTCCCAGCTTGTCTATCGTGCCTATCATTTCTTCTAGCACTTGCCGATCATCCTGGTTCAAGCCCTGATTGGACTTACGCATACTTCGGTAGTGCATTACGATCCAGATAGGCGCTACGATCACCATAAATAAAACGGTGGGCACCAACATAAAATCTAACATCTTACTGATCCTTTACCTTAATTTGGCAATTCCAGCTGAGTGTACGATAGTTTTCACTGCTCGCCCACTCACACGGCAAGCGACTTATTTCCCGGTGCTCACCTCGGCCTTGAGACGAGCCATTTCATCGTTTATCTTTTCTTCATCTGCCAAGCTGTCAATTTCGGTAGCCAGATCAGGCTTGCCGCCACGGCCAACGTCCATAGACTCCACCTGACCTTCCATGTCATCCATTCGGCGTTCAAACTTTTCAAACTTCACAAAGGCCTCATCCAGGGCATCGCGGTGTATCTGCCGCTTAACCTTCATTCTGTCGTTTACCGTTTTGTGGCGAAGCATCAAGGTCTTTTGTTTAGCCTTGGCATCATTTAACTTTTGCTGTAACTGGCTGACCTCTTCGTTAAGGTGATCCAGCTGCTCATCCAGCGCTCCCAGATCCGTGGAGATAGCAGCGGCCTCGGCGTCGGCCAGTTGTTTTTCGGCCAGCGCAGCACGGGCCAGGTCTTCCCGCCCTTTACTGATCGCAAGCTTCGCCTTTTCTTCCCAGCCGTCCACTTCATCCTGCATACGGGTCAGGGCACGTGTTGCAGTCTTCTTATCGGCAATAACCCGCGCCGACGAACTCCTCACCTCTACCAAGGTTTCTTCCATCTCTTGAATAATCAAACGAATCATTTTTTGTGGATCTTCGGCCTTGTCCAGCATAGAGCTAATGTTGGAATTAATGATGTCGGCCATGCGTGAAAAAATACTCATCGTAAAACACTCCCGTGTCGCTAAATCTTTTAAAGGGCCAGCCACTGCTGAGCCCGGTTAATTCGTCCTGTTCAGGTAGTTCTAGCTCAGTCCCGGAAGGGCAACACAGAGACCGCCGGCATTGACGTAGTCGGCAATCACCGCCGGGGCAAATAGACCCACAGTGATCACACAATACAAAAATGCTACAGCCGCAAAAATTACACTCCACTTGTCCAGGCTATTCATGGTTTCCACTCTCTTGATGGTTGTTTTCCATTTGTTTGTTGAAAGAAACAATCCATTTCGCTCAACGTTTAGAAGTATCTATATCAAGAGCCGTGCCAGATTTGTAAGCGGTTGATTTCAATGTATTTTTTTGAATTCAGGTGGTATGAACATAACAAGAATGGTCACAAGAACCATAATTTGGTATATATAACCTTCGAATGTGGCTTAATTAACCAAACCTTACCGCGAGACCCGAAAACATGAGCACTGAACGCATGATTGGCGCCTCGTCTGCCTGGGCAGAGGCACTGGACCACGTTTCACTACTCGCTCCCATCGATCGAGCCGCTCTGGTTATTGGCGAACGCGGTACAGGCAAAGAGCTGATTGCAGAGCGCCTGCACTTTCTGTCTCCACGCTGGGAGAACGCACTCATCAAAGTGAACTGCGCGGCCTTCAGCGACAGCCTGCTGGAGTCGGAGTTGTTCGGCCATGAAGCAGGCGCGTTCACCGGTGCTTCCGCTCGACACCTGGGCCGATTTGAGAGGGCAAGTGGCGGCACCTTGTTTTTAGATGAGCTAGGCACTCTGCCCGACCGGGTGCAAGAGAAAATTCTGAGGGTGATTGAATACGGTGAATTTGAAAGGCTGGGCAGCCAACAAACCCAATCGGTTGACGTTCGCATTATTGCGGCGACAAATGCCGACCTGCCCAGCATGGTCGAAAGGGGAAAATTCAGGGGCGACCTGCTCGATAGGCTGGCTTTTGATGTAATCAGCCTGCCACCGTTGCGCAAGCGGGGCTCAGACATCGTTGAGCTCAGTAACCATTTTGCGGTTCGCATGTGCTCCGAGCTGGGCTGGGACCTATTCCCCGGCTTCACAGATAGCGCCATGGCCGAACTGCGCGACTGGCACTGGCCGGGCAACGTCAGAGAACTTAAAAACGCCATCGAACGCTCGATCTATCGCTGGGGGCTTTCCTCCTCGCCGATAGACACTGTCGTTATCGATCCATTCAAGGATGTCTCCATGACCACCACAGATGAGGACGGAGACAAGGCAACCTCAACTCCAACGATTGACGACACCGCTCACGATGCAATCACACCTTTCAGCGACACAGTTCTTGCGTTCGAACGCCGCCTTTTGAAACAAGCGTTAACACAAGCCGAACATCACCAGGGAGAGGCGGCCAAAAGCCTGGGCCTGAGCTACCACCAGTTCAGAGGCCTGTTCCGCAAACACAAACTGTAACTCAGCGCCGGTTAACTCCCAAGGATAACTCAAGCCCCATCAATGCAAGTTCTCACATCCTCAATGAGCCCTTCAAAAGAGGATGTGCTGGAATCAATTTTCTCCCAATCCGCCTGCTTACCGGCCTGCTCCAGAACATCACAGAGATTAGCCAGAGGAATCGCGCCAACCGTGCGGGAAGAAGATTTCATTTTATGTGCGACCGCCTGAATACCCTCTGCAGATCGCGCCTTCATCGCCACATCAAACTCCTGACGATAAGTCGCAAGACTTCGACTATATTCACCCAAAATAGCTCTTTGTGTATCCAGATCATCGCCAAAAAGCGCGGTTAATGCCTTTAAGTCCAGAGGCTCTTGTTTCATTGTTTATCCACGCTCTTCAGTCAGGTTGGGCTCAGATATTTGTCCTTCGCGCCAGCGTATCACCAAAAGTAGACCGCAACATCCTTTTAGCGTTATGCGCTTGCACTCCCTCATGTAGCGACCATACTGAAAGTACCCTCCCGACAGACAATGGAATCTAATGCCCGCACCTGAACTTAGCTGTCTTGTAGTCGATGATGATCATTTTATGCTCAAAACACTGGACGTGTTACTGACGCAAATTGGCGTGCCCAATATTCTGACCTCCGACAATGCACAAGACGCGCTCAAACACATAGCCAACCAAAACAACCGCATAGATATTATTATCAGCGATCTCAACATGCCCGGCATGGATGGCATTCAACTACTTCGCCACCTCGGCGGACTGGGAGTGCCGATTGGTATCATTCTTGTGTCGGGCGAAGACCCCCGCCTGGTTCAGTCTGTCAGAACTCTCGGCGAGGCTTTTGACTTGAAAGTTCTCGGCACACTCGGCAAGCCGGTATCCAAAACAGACCTGGAACAATTAATAACCGATTTTGAACCTACCGCAGACGCGCCACCCACGGGCCCGGCCGCCATGGTTTTTGCCGACGAACTAAAAGCGGCAATTACCAACAAAGAACTCACGGTTAACTACCAACCACAAATCTCAATCAGTGATGGCAGATTGGTTGGCGTTGAGGCCCTGGCGCGCTGGAACCACCCGATAAAAGGCCAGATATCACCCACCATTTTTGTGGGCATCGCAGAAAAATACAACATGATTCAGGACCTGACCACTCACATTTTTGGCGAGGCCATCGCCCAGGTAGGGCTGTGGAGATCCCAAGGCTTTGACATCAACCTATCGGTCAATTTTTCTGCCCAGTCCCTGACCCAACTGGACATGCCCGAAATGATTTACGAGACACTGCAAGGGACCAGCCTGCGCCCCAACAATCTGACGATAGAAATCACAGAGTCCACTCTAGCCGAAGACATTAGCATAGCCCTGGATATATTGACCCGGATGCGCCTGAAGGGTTTTGGCCTTTCAATTGACGATTTTGGCACCGGGTTTTCTTCCCTGGAACAACTCCAGCAAATTCCGTTTACCGAACTCAAAGTGGACCGATCATTTGTCCACAACGCCCACGCAAACAGGGCATGCCAAGCCATATTGGAATCCAGCATTGAGCTGACTAAACGCCTCGATATAGTGAGCGTTGCCGAAGGAGTAGAGGACGAGATTGATTTTAAACTAGTGAAAGCACTAGGGTGCGATATTGTTCAGGGTTTTTATTTCGCAAAGCCGATGGCCCCCGAAAAATTCGTTCCCTGGTCCAGGGAATACAGCACCAAATTAATGAAGAACAACTAAAGCGCGCCAACATACCACGCGATAAAATAACTGAGCCCACCAAATAAAATCATTGTTATTACTATAATCCCCAGCAAAAGGCCAGGTCGAAAAGGTTTTCGCGGAACCGAGTTGACTCGGTCGTTGACGACCCGATCAACTCGCGCTTGGTCTTCCGGTGAAAGTGTAGGTGAACTCATAAACTAACCTCAGGACAATGGTCTCACGAGCGGGACTAACCCACCCGCTGCTTCTCGCTCGCCATTAAACCTAATACACCGCAAAATGAAAAGAGGTCTTACCTCAGCAAACCAAACTCTCGTTAAAATTGCTCTGCCTTCAATGCCATTGTTGCATCGCTACCCGAGGCGATATTCTTTGCCAGAGCCTCTGTTTGCGGCAATAGACGCTGAAAGAAAAATTGTGCAGTGCCAATTTTGGCCCCGTGAAAGTCTTCGTCTTCTGCCATCAACCCCTGGGAACACAATGCCATTTTTGCCCACATGTAGGCATAGACTACGTAGCCACTTAAATGCAGGTAATCCATAGCTGCCGCACCCACTGCATCAGCGTCTTCCGCGGCTTGCGAAACAACCACTTGCGTCGTCTCCTGCAACAGTTCTATCGCAGCACTCAGGGGCTTCAAGTAGATCTGAGCGCCCTCACTGTCGGCATTCGCCTGAATAAAGTCATTAATTTCCGCCACCAGCACATCAACCATCGCGCCTTTATTCTGCACCACTTTACGGCCCATCAGGTCCATCGCCTGAATACCGTTAGTGCCCTCATAGATTTGCGTAATGCGAACATCGCGCACTAACTGCTCCTGCCCCCACTCGCGGACAAAACCGTGACCGCCAAACACCTGCTGCCCCAGCACCGTTGCCTCCAGCGCTTTGTCACTCATGAAAGCCTTGGCAATAGGTGTTAGCAACGCCACCATGGCTTCAGCCTTCTGAATAGTTTCTCGGTCGGTGGAGAACTTGGTGATATCCAACCAACTGGCAACATAGGTAGAAAAAGCCCTGCCACCTTCGTTGTAAGCACGCATTGTCATTAACATTCTGCGTACATCGGCATGTACGATAATCGGGTCTGCCGCCTTGTCAGGCGCCACCGCACCGTTGGCACTGCGACTCTGCAAACGCTCACGCGCATAATCCCTGGCGTTTTGGTAGGAGGTCTCAGCAGCTCCCAAGCCCTGCACCCCCACCCCCAAACGCTCGTAGTTCATCATGGTAAACATGCAGGCCAGACCCTGATTTTCGGCACACACCAGCCAACCGCGCGCTTCGTCAAAGTTCATCACACAGGTTGCCGACGCTTTGATACCCATCTTTTTCTCGATTGAGCCACAGGAAACGCCATTGTTCTCACCCAGAGAACCGTCCTCATTCACAGCCAGCTTGGGCACGAGAAACAAAGAGATGCCTTTGGGCCCTGCAGGCGCATCCGGCAGTTTCGCCAACACCAAATGAATAATGTTTTCGGCCATATCGTGCTCACCCCAGGTGATAAATATTTTGGTGCCGGTGATCGCAAAACTACCGTCTCCCAGAGGTTCAGCCTTGGTGCGAATAATACCCAGGTCGGTACATGCGTGAGGCTCGGTCAGGTCCATGGCGCCCGCCCAGGTTCCCGCGTACATATTAGGCAAAAATGCCTCTTTCAGCTCATTGCTACCATGAACATTGATTGACAGGCAGGCACCCGCACTCAACATGGGTGCCAAACCAAAAGAAATGCTGGCACTCTGGACCATTTCGTCAACCTGGGCCACCAGCGTCTTGGGCATTCCCATGCCACCGAACTCAGGGTTGCCGCCCAATCCGACCCAACCACCTTCACTAAAGGTCTCATAAGCTTGCTTAAAACCGGCAGGTGCGGTGACCTGGCCATCATGCCAATGCGAGCCCTCTTCATCGGCCTCGCGGTTCAGGGGCGCAATCACTTCCGCTGATATCTTGCCGGCCTCCTCCAGAATCGCATCCGCCGTCTCCATATCGACCGCCCCTTCCAGGCCAGGCAATGACGCCCAAAGCTCGTCAATCTTAAAAACATCCTTTAACACAAAACGCATGTCACGCAGGGGGGCAGAATAAGTGGGCATAACAACCTCGAAGCTGGAGAAAAAATAGATGCATCACCAATAATAGGTCAATGGCAGTAATGACAAGGACAGGTGATACCAGAAATGCATTCAAACAAGTGTTTGAAACATACGTACCATTCAGTCAAAAGTCAAGGTGATAGGCAGTATTTAGGTGTCTGTATGCGGGCGGCGCATGGATTTCGATAGTGACAAAACAATAGGGAAAACAGCAGAAAAGAGGTCAAACAGGCAGGCAAGTGACAGGATCAAGCGCTTAGATTTAACAATTCTCCCGGTTCGGTATTCTCTCCTGGCACAACACCAATCTCTTGCAGACGGCGAATCAGGTCCACACGCTCCTCTTCCACCTCATCGAGAACCGCACCATTTTCAGAATCCACCTGACGATCAACATCCTCTTCTGCCAGGCGCTCTTGCTCCAACTCATCCCTCTCGGCCTTAGCCTCCAGCTCACGCTCAACGTCCTCTTTCTGGCTCTCCAGCACCTCATCACGCTGCATCTGAGCCAGCTGTGCGATCGCCTGTGTTTCAAGGCTGGCCGCTCCCGCCGCCACCGCCCGGTCCTGCGAAGAAGGATCGGCCGGTGCCAGTGCCGCGCGACGTATCTGTTGTGCAATGGCGATAGTGGCCTCAGGATCCCCGGGAACACCACTGGTGGATATAGAAACCTCTCCTCCGACCGCATAACTCACGCCATCGGGGCCACGCTGAAATTCATAACTGGGCGAACCGGCGAGCTGTCCACCAACGGAAGCATGGGCCTGCTCATGAGCCCTAACTTCTCTATCTCGCGCCGCCAGACGCCCAATTATTCTTTGATCCTGCTCCAGCTGCCTGGCCTCGACATCACGCTTTTGGGCCGCACGCTGGTCTTGTTCATTAGTAGTGATATTCAGGTCGTTGGTGCGCTCACTGGCCACCCGGGATTCGGTACGCGCCGTTTCGGCCAACTCTTCGACAGGCTTGAGCGGAGAAGCCTTGCTCTCCACATTCTCTTCTCCCACTGCCAATTTGCCCAGGGGGCTAAAAGGGGTAACCGCGCTACCAAAGTTAGTGGGAAAGCTAAAACTCATATTTAAGCCTTGATATCCAACAGGGCGCCAATCGTTGTATCGGCCGCCTCGACCACTTTCGCAGAGGCATCAAACAGATGGCTCTGCACCTTGAGGTTGATAATAGGTTCCGAGATATCATTCAGGGTAATGTCTTCTGCAGGCGTTTTTACGGCCCCGGCAATCTGGTCGGCCGATTTAGTCATTTCACGCAGACTCTGCTGCATACCCGTGACGCCGATATTTAGTAAACCTACAGACATAACTACCCTCAATCTCTTAAATCAGCCAGAACTACAAATCATTCGTCTTCCCATATTACTGCTGAGTGCGAAGAATTTCAGCCAACTACCGCTCAAAAAAGAGACACTTTAAGACTATTTAGCTGTAAAAAGATCAGGTTTTGACCAATTTTTCTATATCGAGTAGGCCGCCAGCGTCGGCGGCATCACCTCCAGGCATCCAGGGGATTTCTCCCAGGCAGGGAAAAGGAAGCCTCTGTTTAATTGTTTGTAGATTTTCGTCATAACAGCTCATGTCGGGGTCAACCCGGTTTGCAACCCAACCCGCAATTGGCAAGCCGTCTCGATGGATCGCCTCCGCCGTCAGAATGGCGTGATTGATACAGCCCAGGCGCATTCCAACAACCAGAACGACAGGCAAGTTGAGCTCTTTGGCCAAGTCGGCCAGAGTTTCGCGGGCATTGACGGGCACACGCCAACCACCCGCGCCTTCGATCACAGAGAAGTCCGCTCTCTGCATTAACATGCCTCGGCAAAAACCAACCAGCCGATCAACCGTGATATGTTTACCCTCCCTTGCAGCTGCGATATGAGGCGCTATCGCCGGCTCAAACGCGATGGGATTAACCTGCTGGTAGGGCAAAGGCAAAGACATTTCGGCCTGAAGGGCGAGCGCATCATCATTGCGCAGGCCGTCTTCACCATTCTCACAACCCGCCGCAATCGGCTTGATTGCAGCTGTACTCAAACCTTGCTCCCGGGCAGCAGCCAGCAGGGCACAAGCCACAAAGGTTTTACCTACATCAGTATCTGTGCCCGTCACAAAAAAAGAAGCGCTCACGATTGTATAACTCCATAATAAACTTCGTAGGTAGCGGGAATGCCCTCAGGCACTCGAAAAGATTCATAGGCCGTGCGAAAACGCTGAACATGTTGCCGACCCGTCAAGCCACTTGGTTTGCCCTGATTAACGTTATGAGCACCCAGCGCCTTTAATTCATGGGTCAGGTTTTTTAGCTGAGGGTAATAGAGCACCCGATCCTGGACTTCCCAGGTAAGCAACTCCAAGTGAGCGGCAGCAAGCTCATTCTGCAAAAAATCTTCGGGGAAAAAACGATTAACGTGAACCGCGCTATCAACCTGTTGCCACGCTGCTCTCAATTCAAATAAGGTTCGTGGTCCCAGCGTAGAAAAATAGAATTTACCGCCCGGTTTCAATACACGTTTCACCTCAGAAAATAACACCTGAGTATTCTCACACCACTGAATCGCCAAACTCGAAAACATCACATCGACACTATTGTCGGCCAGAGGCAGCGCCTCGGCATCACCACACAACCAAGTGGCCGTTTTTGCTTTATGTGCTCGAGCATAGTTCAGCATTCCCTCTGCGATATCTAAACCGATGAGTGAATCCACACCAAAATTCTGCTGAATTTTTTCAGTAAAACACCCGGTTCCACACCCCAGGTCCACTACAGTCTCCAGGCCACTTAAACTCTCACCCGACAACAAGTGCTGCTGAAACAAATGATCGCCAACATCCCGCTGCAACTGAGCAACCGTGTCGTAAGTTTCAGCCGCTCGACTAAACGATTGTGCCACTCGTATTTTATCGAGATGAAATTTCTGACGCTCAAAAAAGTGACCCAGCTGTTCCAGCACCACCTTGGGGTCTGACCAGTGAAGTGCATGAGCGGCTTCTTTGACAATGAACACTTCCTGCTTTGCATTGAGTGATCCGATCAGTGCGGCCACTTCGCCGGGCACCAATGCATCCCGCTCTGCAAACAGGTGAAGTCCAGGAACAGATAGCTGGGAAAAGCAGTCTCTATTGTCAATATTATTCAGCATATCCAGACAGCAAAGCCACTGTGGCGTTACGCGCTCTCGCTGATGATTCAATTGGGACCTGAGCTGTTTGAGCAATTCTCTTTCTCGCCTGTCGCCCTGGGCAACCAGACCCGAGAATCGCTTGAGGGAAAGAAAATTATCAGCGATAAAACTTTCTCGGAACGCCGAAAAAACTTCTTGCTTCATTGCCAGCGGCCACTGCTCTTTTTCACTAAAACACACATTACTAGCCAGCGTAATGAGAGCTGATATACGGGAAGGGCATGAGGCCGCAAGTCTGGTTGCCAACATCCCTCCTAGTGACCACCCCATTAAAATGGATCGCGATGGCAGCGTCGCTTCTATCGCCGACAGAATCTCGTCAATGCTGCTATCACTTTCCCAGTGACCGTCAAACCCAGGCAAATCTATCGTGACAAGGTCAGAGAATTCGCGCAAACCTTCAAGCAGCGGCTGCCAGGTATCACTGTTACTTCCCCAACCGTGCAACAAGACAATAGGCCCCATGCTCGCGGTCAATGAATTTTCACCCGTCGCCGGATAATGGGTTTTTGTGAGAGGGAGAGTCATGGCCTGGAATCCTTGCAGCTATCCAAGGCCGTTAATAATGCGTCTACCATCTGTTCGCTGTGACCGGCAGATAAGGTAATGCGCAGGCGCGCACTGCCAACCGCCACCGTTGGAGGCCGAATGGCCCCTACAAGAAAACCTGCATTTTCCAGGTGCAAGGCCGCCCTCATTGTTTTCTCAGCATCACCAATAATGACAGCTTGAATCGCCGTGCCAGACTCCAACAAGCTTAACCCCAATTGCTCCGCCCCTTGGCGAAAGCGCGCGACCAGAGATAAAAGTTTGTCTCTTCTCCAGGTTTCACTTTCCACCAGCGCAAGGCTTTTTCGTGTCGCCGCTGCAATCGCAGGTGGCAGTGCGGTCGTATAAATATAGTTACGCGAAAACTGGATCAGGGTTTCTATGAGCGTTTCGCTACCGGCCACAAATGCACCATAGGTGCCCAAGGCTTTGCCGAATGTACCCATCAAAACAGGCAGCTGTGTTTGATCCAGTGAAAAATGTTCTGCGCAGCCCGCGCCCTTCTCTCCTAACACACCAAAACCGTGTGCATCGTCGGCCATCAGTGTCGCCTGATGACTTTCTGCAAGTGCTGACAATTCACACAAAGGAGCACAGTCACCATCCATACTGAAAACACTATCAACAGCAATCAGCTTTCGTCTCGATGTTGTGCGCTGTAAACGGTTTGTTAGATTGTCCAGATCGTTATGAAGAAAACGCTGAAAACGCGCTCCACTCAGTAAACCACCATCGAGTAAAGAGGCATGATTTAAGCGGTCTTCAAAGATTGCATCACGCTTGTCGAGAAGCGCATTGATGGTTCCGACATTAGCCATATAGCCGCTGGAAAAAAGCAGAGCCCGGTCGCGCCCGGTAAATTCCGCCAGGGATTCCTCCAGCAAATGGTGCTCTTTTGAATGCCCGCAAACCAGATGTGAAGCGCCGCTTCCTACGCCGTATTCAAAAGAGGCCTTGCGAAGTGTTTCGCCTATTTCAGGGTGATTGGCGAGTCCAAGATAATCATTGCTGCAAAATGCAGTATAACCTTGGCCCCCGACAGTAATAGAGGGCCCCTGTGCACTTTCAAGCACTCGACGATAACGAAAAAGATTGTCTTCTTTTCGAGCCGCTAACGCCGATTTAAGCTCCTCTTCCACGGTGACAAAACGCTACTTTGCAGCGTTGTAGAAAAACTGATCGTTGCGAGCTTCAGTCACGGCCGTCATCAGGGTTTCTGCCTGAGTTTTATCGTCTTCACTCACTTCATACGCTTCGCGCTTAATGCCCAGGCGCTTGAACAGCTGCATATCTTTGTTGGCTTCTGGGTTGGGTGTTGTTAACAATTTCTCGCCATAAAAAATGGAGTTGGCCCCAGCCATGAAAGCCATTGCCTGCATCTGCTCGTTCATTTCTTCTCTGCCCGCAGACAGGCGAACGTGTGAAGCCGGCATCATAATACGAGCAACCGCAACCGTTCTTAGAAAATCAAAGGGATCGAGATCCGCCTGATCGGCAAGGGGAGTGCCTTCAACTTTCACCAGCATGTTAACAGGCACAGATTCAGGGTGCTGGGGCATATTAGCCAACTGCAGCAACAGACCGGCGCGGTCATTTTCGCCCTCACCCATGCCTACGATTCCACCACTGCACACTTTCATGCCGGAGTGTCGAACGTTGCTCAACGTGTCCAGACGATCCTGATAGGTGCGGGTCGTAATGATATCGCCATAAAATTCGGGGGAGGTGTCGAGGTTGTGATTGTAATAATCCAGACCGGCATCAGACAGTTCCTGCGCCTGGCCCTGATCTAACATGCCCAGGGTCATACACGTTTCCAGCCCCAGGCTTTTAACACCGGCAACCATGGCCGTTACATAAGCCATGTCTTTTTTCTTGGGTGAGCGCCAGGCTGCCCCCATACAAAAGCGAGTCGCGCCACTCGCCTTGGCCGCTTTGGCCTCATCGATGACCTTTTCAACCTTCATGAGTTTTTCGCGCTCCAGCCCCGTATCGTAACGGGCGCTCTGGGGGCAATATTTGCAATCTTCAGGGCAGGCGCCCGTTTTGATTGAACACAGAGTGCTGATTTGGACCTGATTAGGATCAAAAAATTGCCGATGAATAGTCTGGGCTTTGAACATCAAATCATTGAAGGGCAGTGCAAATAAGGCGTTGGCCTCTTCAGTGGTCCAGTTTTGTCTAATCAAGTCACTCATATCTGCTCGCTCTCATGGTCTCTGCGTCAATCTTGGGTCTAACTCGGCTCGATATTCAGTCTTCATAGCCATATTTTTTGATCTACACGGCAATAGTAGCCCTATATCTCAAACCGTAGGGGCTAGTAATGGACTATGATAACCTCACCAACTTCGCTGTCAACCCAAAATGGATTTCAGGTTAACTAGTCATGAGCAAAGCATTGCTGACAAAGCTCTGGGAGAGAGCCCTGCCGCCGACTTGTGCACTGTGCCACCAGATCACCCAATCAGACGCTGTTTGCACTACCTGCGAAACATCCCTCCCCTGGATACTCTTACCTTGCATCCAGTGCGGACTGCCCCTCACCAACCACCTGTTAGCTGACACCTATTGCGGTCGTTGCTTGCAAACCCCTCCCCCGTGGCACCAGCTGCTTAGCCCTTATTTATATCATTGGCCGGTGAGCACCTTAATTGCTCGTTTTAAATACCGGAGAGACCTTATTGCCGGCAATGCTCTGTCGCAACTACTGAGTAGACATTTATTTGCCCACTACGAAAGCGCTGAAAACTGCCTTGATTTACCTCATTGGCCTGACCTGTTGATACCCGTTCCCCTGCATTGGCGCAGGCAGTGGTGGCGCGGTTTCAATCAAACAGAGTGGTTAGCACATCGCCTCCTGCACCACCTCAGTCAAATGCTCCAAAAACCGGGCGGGCAGCTATATCGCCTTCCAACGCTTAAACGGGACTACTGCCGCAGGCTTAGACACACACCTAATCAGAAAGGGCTCTCCCAGCGGTACCGCAAGCACAACCTCGACCGAGCCTTCGAATTCCCGGTTGTGCTCAATGGGCAACACGTGGCACTGCTCGACGATGTTGTCACAACGGGCAGCACAGTGGCAGAGATAAGCCGGGGTCTGAGCGCCGCTGGGGCTGGGAATATCACGGTGTGGAGCCTCTGCAGGACTTCCTTGACTCCTCGTTCAGGGTCACCGCTGGAATAAGCCAGACTTTTGGGGGACAATCCCATTTTTCTCTTGCGGACACATCTATATGAATAACAACAAGCCCTCCGTAGTCATCAGTGGTGGCGGTCTCTGGACCCCGGAACACAGCATCAGCAATGAAGAGCTCGTGACCGCATACAATGCTTACGCCGAAAAATACAATGCTGAACACAGTGATGAGATCGCATCAGGGGAGCTGGCGGAAAAACCCCTGTCCAGCGCAGAGTTTGTCGCCAAAGCCTCTGGTATCCGAAGTCGCTTCGCCTACTGTAAAGACGGCATTCTTGATGTCGACAGAATGCGCCCCCGCATTTCGAAACGTGGAGACAATGAGCTGTCCCATCAGGCGGAAATGGCGCTGAAAGCCGCTCGCATTGCCCTGAAAGAAGCTAACAAAGAGCCCAGTGACGTTGATGCGGTGATTATTTCCTGCGCCTATACGCAGCGTTCTTATCCAGCAATCGCCATTGAAGTACAGAATGAGCTGGGCATTGAGGGTTTCGGTTTTGACATGTTAGTGGCCTGTTCCGCAGCGACTTTTGCCCTGCAAAGGGCTTACGAAATGATCTCGGCTGGAACAGCGAAGTGTGTACTCGCTATCAACCCAGAGCTTACATCACCGCAGGTTAACTACTGTGACCGAGACAGCCACTTCATTTTTGGCGATGTGTCGACCGCCACCGTTGTTGAAACCGCAGACACCTGTACCTCAGAACACAGCTACAACGTTCTGGATACCAAGGCTGTCACAAGCTACTCCAACAACATCCGCTCCAATTTTGGTTACGTGTCCCGTGCCGAAGACTCTGACCCTTATGCGCCCGATAAGCTATTTCACCAAGAGGGACGCAAAGTCTTCAAAGAGGTGTGCCCAATGGCGGCGGAGCATATTAGGTCTCAACTTGAGAGCAATGATATTGAGGTAGGGAGTGTTAAACGCTGGTGGCTTCACCAGGCGAACATCAATATGAATACGCTCATTACCAAAAAACTGCTAGGCCAGGTTCCCTCTCAAGAGGAGGCGCCCATCGTGCTCGACCGCTACGCCAATACAGCCTCGGCAGGCTCGCTGATCGCCTTTAATCTACACCATAAAGATTTGAAAAGTGGTGATCTGGGCGTGATCTGCTCGTTTGGCGCAGGGTATTCGATCGGCAGTCTGGTATTGCAAAAACGATAATGGACGACCTGAATCCGGAGACTAAAGCACACCCCTATGAGCGCCTGACACCCGATATGGTCATCGACGCGGTGGAAAGCCGCGGCTATCTCAGCGATGCCCGTATTTTGGCACTCAACAGCTATGAAAACCGCGTCTACCAGGTGGGCATCGAAGACCAAAACCCGATAATCGCCAAATTTTATCGGGCCAATCGCTGGCAAGATGAACAAATTCTGGAGGAGCACCGGTTTACGGCCCAGTTGCTTGAGCTGGAAGTTTCCGTCGTCCCTCCGCTTGAAGACGAGTCAGGCAACACTCTATTTGAATATGATGGCTTTCGTTTTGCGCTGTATGCCCGACAGGGCGGCCAGGCCCCCGAACTCGACAACCTGGACCACCTATTGACACTGGGCAGGGCCATTTCGCGTATCCACGCCTATGGCAAAGTGGCCGATTTTGCCCACCGCCCCGCGCTGGACGTGCAAAGCTACGCGATAGACAGCGCCGAATTCCTGAAAAACAGCCAGTTTATTCCCGACTCTCTCGCAGAGGCCTATCGCACCCTTACTCGCGATCTGATCGAGAAGGTTGAAACGGCATTTTCAAAGGTAGACTACACGCCAATACGCATTCACGGCGATTGCCACCCGGGCAATATACTGTGGCGCAATGACGCCCCCCATTTTGTAGACTTTGACGATGCACGCAACGGCCCCGCCATTCAGGACTTGTGGATGTTGCTGTCGGGAGACCGCCAACAAAAAGTTGAGCAACTATCGGAAGTTCTGGAAGGTTACCAGGAGTTCTGCGACTTCAACTTTGCTGAGCTCGCCCTGATCGAACCCCTGCGCACACTCAGGATCATGCATTACAGCGCCTGGTTGGCCCGCCGATGGCAAGACCCCGCGTTCCCAATGACCTTCCCTTGGTTTAATACCGAACGTTATTGGGCCGAACACATTCTCGAGTTGCGAGAGCAGATGGCCGCACTGGATGAGCCCACCCTGGCAATTTTTTAGGGGAAAAGCCGTTTAGCTCTAGATAAATCGAACGACTGCCCCAATAAAGGATCTATTGCTCACCCTTAATCACAATTAGGAAGGCCTCTGGATGAATACACATGCGAGCTCCGACCCCCTCTGGGAAGATATTCGTCGGCAAGTGAGTTACCAGGCTGATGCCGAACCGATTCTGGCCAGTTTCTTTCACGCCTCAATTCTGAATCACGACTCACTGGAGTCTGCCCTGGGTTTTCACCTGGCCAACAAGTTAGACAGCCCCACCGCCCCCGCCATGTTAATTCGGGAAGTGATAGACGAAGCCCTGGCGGATGACCCCGGCATTGGAGAGGCCGTCAGAGAAGACCTCATGGCCTTCGACGCCAGAGATTCAGCTTGTTGTTCCACCGCCACGCCGCTTCTCTACTTTAAAGGCTTTCACGCTTTACAGGCCTATCGCATTGCGCATTGGCTCTGGTCTCACCAGAGAAGCACGCTTGCATTGTTTCTTCAAAACAGAATATCCGTTGTGTTCGGGGTCGATATTCACCCGGCTGCCAAAATTGGCAAAGGCATTCTGCTCGATCATGCGACCGGCCTGGTTATCGGCGAAACGGCGGTAGTAGAAAACAACGTCTCCATCATGCATGCCGTGACCCTGGGCGGCACGGGGAAAGAAGTGGGAGACCGCCACCCCAAGGTGCGCGAAGATGTATTAATCAGTGCAGGCGCTAAAATTCTGGGTAATATTGAGATTGGAAAAGGGGCTAAGGTCAGTGCGGGTAGCGTTGTTCTAAAACCCGTAGATGCACACACAACCGTCTCGGGTGTGCCGGCCAAGGCGGTGGGCGTTCCCGCCTCTTCGCAGCCAGCGGTGGATATGAATCATCAAATCACTTGCGATATACCGTGTAAATAGTGGGGGCGTCGTTAGAGGCGCTCAAACGAAAAGCTTAATACGTCACCGATTCTATCGCCAGCACCCATCAACATCAGCAATCGATCCACTCCCAGCGCGACCCCGGCACACGCCGGCATGCCCGACCGCATCGCAGCAAGCAGCTTTTCATCCGCCTCAACCTGGGCCACTCCCAGGCGGTGACGCTGACTGCGATCCTTCTCAAATCGCCGCGCCTGCTCTTCGGCATCTGTTAATTCCCAATAGCCGTTGGCCAGCTCAACACCCCCCACATAAGCCTCGAAACGTCTGGCAACGGGCGTCCCTGTAGAATCGCACTCCACCCTGGCAAGCGCCGCTTGGCTCTCTGGGTAATCATGGACAAAAACCAGCCCTGCCCCCAATGAAGGTTCAATGCAGTGGGTCATTAATACATCAAGCCATACGTCGCGATCCTCATCGTCCCAATGAATATCGGTGTGCGCCCGGGCTTTACGTTTCAGCTCTTTCAGCTCCGCGCGGTGGGGATCAATGCCCAACTTGTCCAGAAATAGCGCTCGGTAGCTCACGCGCTGTACGGAAGGGAGAGTTAACACGCCTCCGATCAAGCACTCCACTTCATCCATCAAAACATGCTCGTCAAAGCCCGGGCGATACCACTCCAGCATGGTGAATTCCGGGTTGTGTCGCCCGCCCGCCTCCTCTCGACGAAATGCCTTGCCGAGGGAATAGATCGCCTCACCGTGAGCAGACAGGAGCCGCTTCATAAAATATTCAGGCGAACTTTGCAGGTAGTAGAGGGAGTTGTCGGCACAGTCAGCGCCAATGGAGTTTATATGAGGGTCGCTAGCGGCGGTTTGCCCAATCAAAGGGACTTCCACCTCCAGCACATTGCGTGCATGAAAAAAGGCACGAATGCGGGCATATAAATCCGCTCGCATTCGCATCGCTCGAAGCTCGGCACCAGGCCTCCAGTCAGACATGGCTCAAGCTCAACAATCAGTCTTTTGCGCGCCCGAGGTACTCACCGGTCCGGGTATCAACACGCACAACCTCACCCGTCTCTAGAAACAGAGGGACTTTTATCACTGCTCCTGAGGTCAATGTGGCCGGTTTGGTGCCGCCCTGAGCCGTATCGCCTTTCAGACCGGGGTCAGTCTCGGCAATTTCAAGTTCTACATGGTTGGCAGCTGTCACCAGCAAAGGAGATCCGTTGTAAAGCGTTACAACACACCGGTCTTGCTCTTTGAGCCACTTAGAGGTGTCCCCTACCGCGGCCATGTCTGCCTGATGCTGATCAAAGGATTCCGGCTCCATGAAATGATAAAACTCTCCGTCGTTATAGAGATATTCCATGTCTTTTTCGATTACATCCGCACCTTCAAGAGACTCACCAGACTTGAAGGTGCGATCCCAGACTCGGCCCGACTTCAGATTGCGCAGACGCACGCGGTTAAAAGCCTGCCCTTTGCCAGGTTTGACAAACTCATTTTCCAAAATTGAACAGGGGTCCCCATCCAACATCACTTTAAGACCGCTGCGGAATTCGCTGGTAGAATAGCCCATTATTCCCTCATTTACTTTTACTTGGATACACAAAAGCGCAATGATAACCCGAACCGTCCCCACATGGCAGTACCCCCGCTGGCAAGATGAACTGGCGGACCTCATCAGGGACCCCCGGGAGCTGTTTGAACTCTTAGATCTCGACCCGTCACTGCTGCCCGATGCAGTCAAAGCCTCTGCTGACTTTGACTTGAAAGTACCCCGTGCATTCGCTCGCAGAATGCAGAAAGGAAATCTTAGGGACCCCTTGTTAATGCAAGTGTTACCACTTGGAGAAGAGCTGGACGCCCATCCTGGTTTTCTGGAAGACCCCGTCGGAGACCTGCAATCAAACCCGGTACCTGGATTAATCCACAAATATCAAGGAAGGGTTTTGTTGGTGGTTGCCGGTAATTGCGCCGTCAACTGCCGATATTGCTTCCGTCGTCACTTTCCCTATCAAGCCAACAACCCAGACCGAAAGCAATGGCAGCAAGCCATCGACTACATCGCAGCCGACACATCAATTAGCGAAGTCATTTACAGTGGTGGGGATCCTCTCGCTCTGGCAGACAAACAGCTGGCATGGATCACTCGGGCGATTGATGGCATTGCTCACGTCAAGCGCCTGCGTATCCATACACGCCTACCGGTGGTTGCCCCTTCGCGCATTGATGAACAGTGCCTCACATGGATGACTGATCACCGGATGCAAACGGTGGTGGTATTGCACATTAACCACGCACAGGAAATTGATGAGGAGGTGCGCCACAGCGTTGCCCAGCTAAAAGCGGCGGGCATTACTGTGCTGAATCAGACCGTGTTACTGCGGGGAGTGAATGATCAGGTCTCTACTTTGACCGAGCTGAGTGAAGCCCTGTTCAAGGCCGGCGTACTTCCGTATTACCTACACTTATTAGACAAAGTGAAGGGTGCCAGGCACTTTGATGTCTCTGTAGAGCAGGCAAAAATGCTGCAAGAATCACTGCAGAATTGCCTTCCGGGCTATTTAGTACCCAAATTTGTACAAGAAATTGCCGCAAAACCCTCGAAAGTTCCCCTGTAGGAGTCCACTTACACGAAAGGATCTTCTATAATCATTAAACTACCCACAGTCTCGGGTGATGGACACAGGCAGACTCAAGTGCTGCCGAACTACACCGCACTCATCAATAAGGGATGCGGAAGGCAAAAAGGACCTCAGGTACATGCAAGCCCTATGAGTATCGAGCAAGCAGAGTTATTCAAGCAGATCCCCCTTCCCATGCAGGATCTGGGTAAGCTGGGTTTTTGTAACAGCAATAAACCCGCTCAAGTAAAACAGTGGGCTGAGGCACTGCCTGCCACCCAAATTCAGCAGAGCAGCTCCTTACTCTATAAGGCACTGCCCGAACTCACTCGACTCAAAACAGAGCCCCACAGCCGCCTGCAAATGCTGGAAAGCCTGCGCCCCTATGTGCAATCATGCATTCAAGGCCTGAGCAAAGATTTCCTGAACAAACCTCTCATTCTTCCAGAGGCGGCCGTAAAACCGGCAACCATTGCACAGGCTCTGCAAAAACACATGACATCAGCCTATGAACTAGTGGCTAGAGATATCTGTCTGAACGATAAAAAGTCAAATGCTAAACTTCAGGAGCAACTCACACTGTCTTTGCATCGGGCAATTACTGGGTTGGGCCTACAGCTCCTGCGCAGCTATCAACTGTATATCCCTGTGCAACGCAAACTCTGGATTCAGCTTCATCAACTCTTTCAGGTTGCAGAGTACTGGGATTGCGCCAATAGCCCTGTGGAAGACC